>DAIDMD010000001.1 GCA_027449165.1 Acidiferrobacter sp.
CTGCGGACGATCGCCACGGTGGGGGCGATCCCCTGATCCGCCAGGCGGTCTGCAACGGCGAAGACCTGCTCCTTCGTAACTCCGGTACGCGGCACGGCTATCCCTCTTTTCCTTGACTATTACGTTATGTTACATTACATAGTGTAATCGGTCACGCCCTGGCGTCGGCCGTGCATTGGTGAGGTGCCGCCGTCCATGAACGTACCGATCGGGCTTCCCTTGGGACTTGTCCTCGGAGCCTTGACGTTGTGGATCCTCGTGGCGTTCGCAAGCCTCCTAATCCCCAGAGTCCCGCGGATCGCCCCCGCGATCTTTCCCTTGGGCGCGGTCGGCGCCTTGCTTACGGCGTTCGCCGGTGCCTTGGCCCTGGGCGGGCCGCCTATCCAGATGGTGCTGCCCTGGGGTCTTCCGGGTCTCCCCTTCCATATACGCCTGGATGCCCTGTCGGGCTTCTTTCTCGTACTGTCCGGCATCACGACCTGCGCGATCTCGCTCGATCTCGCCGGTTATCGCCAGCGCGAACATTATCCTGCGGCGGCCCGCATCGGGCTGCAATACCACATATTGTTGGCGAGCGTCGCCCTTATCTTCATCGCCGACGACGCCTATCTCTTCATGATCGCCTGGGAGGCGATGGCGCTGTCGTCATATTTTCTAGTGGTAACCGACCATCGTACCGCGGCCGTGCGCGAAGCGGGCTTCCTGTATCTCCTGATCGAGCATGTGGGTGCGCTCGCAATCCTCGTCGCCTTCGGGATCCTGGCCTCGCGGGCGGCACCCGGCACACCGCTCGCCTACAGCTTCGGCGCTCTGCATGCGGCCGCCCCGGGGCCGATGATGGCCGGCGTGGTCTTCGTTCTGGCGTTGATCGGTTTCGGGGCCAAGGCCGGTCTGCTCCCCCTCCATGTGTGGCTCCCGGAGGCCCATCCGGTCGCGCCGTCGCCCATATCCGCGCTCTTGAGCGGCGTCCTCTTGAAGGTCGGCATCTATGGGTTGCTGCGGGTCGTCTTCACCTTGTTGCCGGCTCCGGCCCCGTGGTGGGGGGTGACGGTGCTCGTCGTGGGGCTTGCCACCGCGCTTTTTGGCGCGCTGCTATCGGCTGTGCAAAGCGACATGAAGCGCCTGCTCGCCTATTCGTCGGTCGAGAATATCGGGCTCATCGCCGCGGGCATAGGCCTTGCGCTGCTGTTTTTGGCCTATGGCCTCACGGTGCTGGCGGCGTTGGCCTTGATCGCGGCCCTCTATCACTCCCTGAACCACGCCTTTTTCAAGAGCCTGCTGTTCCTCGGCACGGGCTCGGTCCTGCACGCCACCGGCGAGCGCAACCTCGGCCGTCTCGGCGGCCTTATCCATCGCATGCCGCAGACCGCCCTCGGGATGCTGATCGGCACGCTCGCCATCGCCGGCGTCCCTCCGCTCAATGGTTTTGTCTCTGAATGGCTGATGCTGCAGGCCTTCCTCAAGGCGACCGCGCTGCCCCGGCCCTATCTCGCCATGGCGATACCGCTCGGGGCGGCGCTTACGGCGCTGGTCGCGGGTCTTGCCGCCTATGTCATGGTCAAGTTCTACGGCATCGTGTTCCTCGGGCGGCCGCGTGAGGCCAGGCTCGCCTCCGCCACCGAGTCCGGGGTCTGGGAGCGGGCGGCGCTCGGGATGCTGGCCGTCTTCTGTGTGGCCGCAGGCCTTTTGCCGGCGTACATCATCGCCCTGATTCGGCCAGTGGCGCATCTGCTCACGGGGGCCGGGGGCCGGACGGCCGTGGCGACCGGCGGTCCGGCCGCGGACATCGTCGTGGCGCACGCCGCCTACGTCCCCTCCGTCCTTTGGGCGGCGCTCGCCGCGGTAGGTCTTGTGGGCGTCCTGCTTGTCCGCGCGCGCCATCCGCGGTCCATGCGCCGTGCGCCGGTCTGGAACTGCGGCTACCCGGTCCTGACCGCGCGGATGCAGGATACCGCGGAGGGCTTCGGGCAACCGATTCGCCATATCTTCACGTCCTTCCTGCGCATACGCCGGCTTCGGCCGGGGCCCGACGACCCCGAGCCCCGCTACGAGTCGGTGGTCGAAGACCGGCTCTGGTATGTCCTCTATCTCCCACTTGCCCGCGGTTTCCAGGCGGTGTTCGACAAGGCCAGACTCCTGCGGCATCGGCGGATCGCGATCTACCTCCTCTATACGCTCGCAACCCTCGTCATCCTGCTCGCGTTCGCGCCATGACCCTAGACCTCGTAGTGCGCCAGGCCTTGCAGACGCTGTTTGTGATCGCCGCAGCCCCCCTGCTTACCGGCTGGATCCGCCAGTGCCGGGCCTGGCTCGGGAATCGTACCGGGGCCGGGATCCTCCAGCCCGTTCGCGAGCTTCGCAAGCTTTTTCGCAAAGAGCCGGTCGTGGCATCCGAGGCATCGGCGCTGTTTGTCGCTACCCCGTATATCCTCTTTGCCGCCATGGTCTTGGCGGGCGCCATCGTCCCCATGGTCGCAACCCGCATGCCGCTCGCCGCCGCGGCCGATGCGGTGGCCCTGGCGGGCCTGTTTGCGTTGACGCGGGTCTTCGCCGCGCTTGCCGCCATGGATCTCGGGACGGCCTTCGCCAGCATGGGGGCGCGGCGCACGATGCTGGTCGGGTTTTTGGCCGAGCCCGCACTCCTCATGGTGCTCTTCACGCCGGCGCTGATCAGCGGCTCGACCTCGCTTATCGTCATCGTCCGGCACCTCGCAGGCCATGGCTTCGTCCTCTATCCGAGCATGGCGTTCGCGGCCGCCGCCTACCTCATGGTGACGCTGGCCGAGAACGCGCGGCTGCCGGTCGACAACCCGGAGACGCATCTGGAGCTCACTATGATCCACGAGGCCTTGAATCTCGAGTATTCGGGCCGCTACCTGGCCCTGATCGAGTGGGGCGCGGGCATGAAGCTCCTCGTGTATATCGGCATCGGAGTCGCGCTCTTCCTCCCGTGGGGCATCACCCAAAGCCATGGTCTTGCGGCCCTACCCGGGGCGTTCGCGCTCTTTGCCGTGAAATTGGCCGCGGCCGGCGCCGGCCTTGCCGTGATCGAGACGCTGCTCGCGAAGCTACGCCTTTTCCGGGTCCCGGAGTTTCTGGGCACCGCGTTTTTGCTCGCGGTGCTCGGGCTTCTCGTGCGCTATCTCCTGGGGAGCTGACGCCATGCCGTCCTTTACCTCAGTCATCAACCTGTTCGCCGCGCTCTTTCTCCTGGTGGCGTTCGCCATGTTGTCCCAGCGGCGCCTCGCCAACCTTATCAACCTCTACGCCTGGCAAGGCGCCATCCTGAGCCTCGGCATCGCGACTACGGCCTATGGGACCGGCAACACCCATCTCTACGCGTCGGCCGCCTTAAACGGCATCTTGAAGATCCTCGTCGTCCCCATCCTGCTGCGCCGGCTGGTGCGCCGGCTCGACGTGCAATGGGACCGGGAGAGCCTCGTGCGCATTCCGACCACCATGCTGATCGGGCTCGCGCTCGTGATCTTCGCGTTCAACGCCTCGCTTCCGATCGCCGGGCTTGCGCATACCGTCAACCACGAAACCGTCGGCATCGCGCTTGCCAGCGTGCTTCTGTCGCTGCTCATGATGATCCTGCGAACGACCGCGTTGTCGCAGGTGATCGGCTTTCTCGCCCTCGAAAACGGTCTCATATTCGCAGCCACGAGCGTCACCTACGGAATGCCCATGGTGATCGAGTTCGGTATCGCGCTCGACGTCATAGTCGGAGTCTTCATCCTGGGGGTCTTCTTCTTCCATATCCGCGAGCAGTTCGACAGTCTCGATCTCAATCGCATCGAGGGGCGCGAGGATTAGCATGATGCTGCTTTTGATCGTCATTATCCCGCTATTGGGCGCCGGCTTCTTCGGCGTATTCGGTCATCGCCAATGGGCCTTTTCCGCCAATATCGCCTTTAGCGCCGGCACCTTCCTGGCCGCCTGCGCCATGACTGTCCGTGTCCTGCACGGCGGGCCCATTCTGGCCTTCCATCAGCAATTCTTCATCGATCCCTTGAATGTCTTTTTGGTCGATTTGACCGCCTTCGTCGCGCTCACCACATCGGTGTTCAGCCGCGCCTATATGCGCATCGAGGGCCACACCGGCCGCCTGAACCCGGCGCGTCTGCGCGTCTATCACGCCATGTACCAGCTCTTTATCTTCACCATGCTGCTTGCGCTTACGACCAACAACATCGGGGTCCTCTGGATCGCGATGGAGGGCGCGACCTTGAGCACGGCGCTGCTCGTGAGTCTGTACCGCACGCCGGCGAGCCTCGAGGCTGCCTGGAAATACTTCATCCTGTGCGGGGTGGGGATCGCCTTGGCATTGTTCGGGACGATCATGGTCTACTTCGCGGCCCATGGCGTCCTGGGCGCCTACCGGGCGCTCTTGTGGACGCACCTGGATGGCGTCAAGGACCGGCTCGATCCGGCGATCATGACGATCGCGTTCGTGTTTCTGATCGTAGGCTACGGCACCAAGGTCGGTCTCGTCCCGATGCACAACTGGTTGCCGGACGCGCATGCCGAGGGCCCGACGCCGATCTCGGCGGTGCTCTCGGGCCTGCTTTTGAACGTGGCGCTCTATGCCATCGTGCGCTTCAAGGTGCTGGCCTCGGGCGATACCGGCGCGCATTGGCCGGGAGCGCTCATGATGGGGTTCGGGCTCGCATCGGTGCTGGTCGCCGCGTTCTCGCTGGCCCGCCAGCGCGACGTGAAACGCCTGTTCTCCTATTCCTCCATCGAGCATATGGGGCTGGCCACCTTCGCGTTCGGCATGGGCGGCCCCCTGGCCACATT
The DNA here is from genome assembly GCA_027449165.1 of Acidiferrobacter sp. Taxonomy (GTDB): domain Bacteria; phylum Pseudomonadota; class Gammaproteobacteria; order Acidiferrobacterales; family Acidiferrobacteraceae; genus Acidiferrobacter. Next base: position 4,801 of record DAIDMD010000001.1, read on the forward strand.
CGCCGCGTTGCTGCATATGACCGTTCACTCGCTCACCAAGTCGTCGGTGTTCTTCACGAGCGGGCATGTGGCCCAGAAGGCCGGCACGCAGGATATGGATCGCATAACGGGCGTTATGGACCGCAACCCGGCCATGGGCTGGACGCTCATGCTGGGCAGCCTCGCCATCCTGGGGATTCCGCCGTTCGGGATCTTCGCAAGCGAATTCCTGATCCTGACCGCCGCCCTCCGTCAGGACCCCTGGTCGGTTCCGTTCCTGATCCTGGGGCTTGGCGTGGCGTTCGCGGCGATCTTCCGCAAGACCCAGGCCATGGTCTTCGGTGCCACCGAGATTCCCAGGGCGCCTTCGCCGCCGTCGGTCTTTCCCTCCGTTCTGCACTTGGCGCTCGTGTTCGGGCTCGGGCTCTACATCCCGCATGCCCTGGCCGTGTGGTATACCGAGGCCGCGCGGCTTGCCGGACCATGAAAAGGAGGCATGCCCATGTCGCCCATTGATGTTGCGCGCGCGGTGAGATGGACGCGGCTGCCGGGCCCCTTGCCGATCGATCACGGGTCGGTCGATTCCGCGCAATGGCGGGCGATATGCGCGCAATGCCGCGCTGAGGGCGGCCGTCTGGCGGCCCTATGGGGCAGCGACGAGCGCGCCGCCGGCCAGGGGTTTCTCGTGCATGCCATCGTCGCATCGGCGCAACGGCGATTCTGGATCACCTTGGGCGCGGGCGACGCCGATCCCCGTTTCCCGGGTCTCGGCGATCTCTTCCCTGTGGCCTCGCGGCTCGAGCGCGCCCTCTTCGATCTCCTCGGCGTCTCGTCCGGCGCGCCCGACACGCGGCCGTGGCTGCGCCACGAGGCCTGGGGGCCCGCGGACTTCCCTCTACGCCGCGATTTCGCCCGCGCCGACCCCATGGCGCCCGGCGCCCCACCCTACCCCTTCGTCGCCGTACGCGGGGCGGGCGTGCACGAGATCGGCGTAGGCCCCATCCATGCCGGCATCATAGAACCCGGGCATTTCCGGTTTTCCGTGGTCGGCGACGAGATCTTGCGTCTCGAGGAGCGGTTCGGGTACACCCACAAAGGCGCAGCGAAGCGTTTCGAGGCGATGGGGCTTGTCGACGGCGCGCGGCTTGCCGGGCGGCTATGCGCGGACAGCTCGGCGGCCTACGCCGGGGCCTACGCCATGGCCGTGGAGGCCCTGAGCGGGTGCACCGTTCCGCCTCGGGCGCTGTGGCTGCGCGCCCTGGCATGGGAGCGCGAACGCATCGCCAATCATCTCGGTGACCTGGGCGCGCTCTGCCAGGATGGCGGGCTCGCGTTCGGCCATACGCAGTTCGGGCTCCTGAAGGAGCGTTGGCTTCAGACCCATGACCGCCTCTTTGGGCACCGCTACCTCATGGACGCGGTCATCCCCGGCGGTGTGGCCTACGACCTTGATGCCGCCGCCTGCCGCAGCCTCGACGCGGAATGTGCGAGCATCCTCGAGACGACGCGCCGTCTCCAGGATATCGTTGACGATCACGCCGGTCTTCAGGAGCGTTTTCTTGAGACCGGGCGGATCGACGAGGCGCGGGTCCGGGCCTTGGGCGGGCTCGGGCTTGCCGCGCGCGCCAGCGGCATCGCCTGCGACCTGCGCGTAAACACCCCGCTGCCGCCCTATGACCGGCTACAAACGCGCATCGCGGTGCGGCCGCAGGGTGACGTCGCCGCGCGGGTCGGGGTGCGCTTCGACGAGATCTACGAATCCCTGCGGCTCATCCGGGAAGTCCTGGCGCAGCTGCCCGGCGGCCCGGTTCGGGTCCCCTGCGACGGCCACGGGGGTCTGTTCGGTGTCGGCATCGTGGAAGGCTGGCGCGGCGAGGTGCTCGTTGCCATTACCCGTTCCCCGTCCGCCGCGGCCCATCACGTCCACATCCATGACCCCTCCTGGCAAAACTGGCCGCTTTTAGAGCACGCGGTGCTCGGAGACCTCGTGCCCGACTTCCCGCTCATCAACAAATCGTTCAACCTCGCCTACAGCGGTCACGACCTGTAATCGCCATGCACAAACTGATACGTCAGATCCTGAAAACCGGCATCGTCCGCCATCCGCCCTCCGCGCGGCCGGAGGCGCCGCCTGAAGGTTGCGCGGAAGGCCGGGCACTCGTCGCCCAGCTCGGGCGGGCGATCACGGTGCGCCACGTCGACGCCGGGTCTTGTAACGGGTGCGAGCTCGAAATCCATGCCCTCGGCAACGCCCTTTACAATCTCGCGGCGCTCGGGGTCCGCTTCGTCGCCAGCCCGCGACATGCGGACATCCTGCTCGTGACGGGTCCGGTCTCGCGGGCCATGGCCGATCCGCTGCGCGCGGCTTGGGAGGCAATGCCCGATCCGAAGCGGGTCGTGGCGCTGGGGGACTGCGCCCGCGGATGCGGAATCTTTACCGCGAATTACGCGACCCTGGGCGCGGTAAGCGCGGTCATACCCGTGGACATTGCGATACCCGGATGCCCTCCATCCCCGGAAACCATCCGCGAGGCCTTCGCGGCGCTTATGGCCCGGTCCTGACCGGCGCCCCGCGCGTGGCGGGGGATGGGACGCGGATCCCGACGGGCGGGCCGGCGCAAAGGTCGTTTCGACGGATCGGTTTGCGTGCAGGCGCGATTCCGTCGTTTCGACCGATCCACAGATCGGGGCGCGCCCGCCCCTCCCACCGCGTCTGGCTGGCCGGTGGGCGGCGCCCTGCGGGCCTATTGCCATCTTTTCGGTAATACTATTACCAGACAAATAGTTACAATCCATTGTTACTCTTTTTTCTGATTCTGGTTGCTTCCGTACATCTCCTCATAGCGCGTCTTTGTCGGTTGCCTATGGTCGAATCCGCTCGCCCCGTTCTATAAGAAGTGGGTACGGCCTTCTTCCCAGACGCGGGGTGCGCTATGTCGATCGTGAACCAATACGGGAGCTTGGATCCCTGGATGACCGTGATCGCGGCGGTCGTCGCTTTGCTCTGTCTCTATCTGGCGCGCCATCCCATCCATGCGGTGGTCACGGTCGCGACGGTCGCGCTGAGCCGCCCTTTCCGGCTTTGGAGCCGCGCGCTGCGCCGGACCGCCTCCGACTTTCGTGACCGCAACAAGACCGTCTTGTTGGCCCAAGGCAAGGAAGATGTGGGCCAGCACATAGAGCGCGAGTTCGAGAGGGTCGACGCGGTCCTGCGGCGCGACCTCCAGGGCTTCCCGGTCCTCCAGCGCAAGCTCGTAGACGAGATCACCGCCATCGAGGAGGATTACCGGCAGTCCCGCGAGGTTCCTCCCCCACCCCCGGAATGGGTGCGCGCGGTGACGCCGCTCCTCAAGATGAAGCCAGGTCCGGACCGCATCGTGGAGGACGTTGTCGAAAGCCTGAAGACCACCGTCGCCAAGGGTCAGGAGCGGGCGCTTGACGAATACCGTCGCGCGTTCCTGGAGCGCCACAAGAAGCTTTCGCGCGCGCTGCCCTTCTGGCGGTCTGTCGATACCACCCTCAAATCCGTCGATAAGCGCCTCGCCCACCTGACCGAGCGCGCCGGCACCATAGACGCATACATGGATCGCTACGAGCAGATCGCCAAGAAGACCGATGCGGTGCAGCACATGTTGGCGTCGTCGGCTTTCGTGCAGTTTTTTGTATCGGTGTTCGTGCTGGTCGTGGCGCTCGGCGGGACGGTGATCAATTTCCATTTGATCGCCCTGCCCATGTCCGAGATGGTGGGCGGCGGGAGCTATATCGGCAGCTTCCGCACGGCCGACGTCGCGGCGCTCGTGATTATCCTGATCGAAGCCACCATGGGGTTATTCTTCATGGAGTCGCTGCGCATCACGAATCTCTTCCCGCGGATAGGCCATATGACCGAACGGATGCGGCGACGCTTCATGATAGCGGCGCTCACGCTTTTGCTCGTCATGGCCGGCATCGAGGCGGCACTCGCGTTTCTTCGCGAGCAGATCGCGGCCGACAACGCGGCGTTGGCCCAGTCGTTGGCGTCGCACGCCAAGATCACCGTCCTGTCGCTCAATTCCTGGATACCGACGGCAGGCCAAATGGTCCTTGGCTTCATACTGCCGTTCGCGCTTGCATTCGTCGCGATCCCGCTGGAGTCGTTCGTCTATTCGGCGCGCACGGTCGGCGGCATGGCGTTGGTGGGGCTGCTTCAGTTGGGTGCCCTCGTGTCCCACGTCGTGGGGCGGCTCATCCGCCACATCGGTATGGCCGTCAACGGCATATACGATATCGTCATATTCCTTCCGCTCGTCATCGAGCGGACATGGTTGGCCGCCATGGGTCGGCAGCGGGCGGCCCGCCTGGCGGGCCCGGAGTCCCAGGGATGATGCGCCTGATCCCGGCCCTCGTGCTCTGTCTTGCCCTGTCGGGGTGTGCCGCGGGCCCGCACGGCCACGCCGTCTATGTGCTCGTCGATACATCCGGGTCCTATATCCAGGCCGTTCCCAAGGCCGCGCGCATCATCCGTTATCTCCTCGGTACCCTGGAGCCCGGCGATACGATTGCCGTGGCGCGCATCACAAGCCTCAGTTTCACGAACAAGGATCGCGTGGTGGCGGTAACACTCTCCCGGCGGCCGGCCCAGGCGGATGCCGAGAAGCGGGCGACGGCCGCGCGCATCGCATCGTTCGTGAAGGCCATGGCGCACCGGCGCGGTACCGCCTATACCGATATCAGCGGCGCCCTTCTCGAGGCGGCGCAATTCCTGCGGGGTATTCCGGCAGCACACAAGGAAATCATCGTCGTCTCGGATATGCGCCAGGACCTTCCTCCGGGGGCCGTACGTAAGGTTGCCCTGCCGCTGTCCGGCATCGAGGTGTTGGCGGTGAACGTCATAAAATCGCGCGGCGAGAACCTTGATCCCGCCCGCTATCTCGCGCGAATGCACAGATGGCACGAGCGCGTGGCGCAAGGCGGCGGACGCTTCGTGGTCGTGCATCAGCTCACCCGTCTCCCGGCGCTCATGCGGGCATCCTGACAGGTTAGCCTCGACTTGGCGGACGCCGCACGGCGCAGCCGTCAGGCCGTTTTGGCGGCGGTCGGCCGCGCCGGTTCGGGAGCGGCGCTCGTCCGTTTGGTGCAAGCCTCGCCGCCGTGCATCCGACCCTGCATCCTTGCGGCCGGCTGCAGGGCGTTTGGCCCCCCCCCGCCCATTGACACCGTACCAGGGTACGGAGCCTACGCTCGGCGCATCAAGAATCAGGCGGGCCGGGCGAGCACCATGATGGATCAGGCGATCGAAATCCCCGTGACGGGCATGACCTGCGAGCATTGCGCGGCGGTTATCGCAAAGGCCCTAACGGCCTTACCGGGAGTCAAGGCCCATGTCTCCTATCCCAGGGCCACCGCCACCGTCGAAAGCCTGGGTCGCGCGACCTTGCCGGAGGTCCTTCAGGCCATACAGGCGGCAGGCTATGGGGCGTCGCTCCCCGGCCGCACACACGGGCCGGCGCCGGACCGCCGCAGGACCCCGCTCCACGTCGCCGTTATCGGGAGCGGCGCGGCGGCCTTCGCATGCGCCATCCGGGCCGCCGAGCGGGGCGCGCGGGTGACCATGGTCGAGGGCCACACCGTTATAGGGGGCACCTGCGTCAATGTGGGCTGCGTGCCTTCCAAGATCCAGATCCGCGCCGCGCAAGCGGCCCATGATCAAGCCGCCCCCCGATCGCCCGGGATCATGCCGCGCGCGCCCGCGATTGATCGGGCCCTTTTGGTTATGCGGCAGCAGGCACAGGTCGAGGCCTTGAGACAGGCCAAATACCAGGACGTCGTCGATCACAACCCCCGCATCACCCTCCGGCGGGCGTACGCCCGGTTCGTCGACCGCCACGCCCTGTCTCTTACCGACAGCACGGGCCAAGAAGAGCATCTCAAGGCCGATCGCTTTTTGATCGCCGTGGGCGCGTTGCCCGCAATCCCGGAGATTCCCGGATTGGCCGGCACCCCGTTCTGGACTTCGACCGAGGCATTGGCGGCAAGAGAGGCCCCGCGGCATCTGCTGGTCCTGGGGGCCTCGGCGGTCGGCCTCGAATTGGCCCAGGCGTTTCGGCGGCTGGGTTCGGAGGTGACCGTCCTTGCTCGCAGCCGCCTGCTCTCCCGGGAGGACGCGGATCTGGGCGCGGGCCTGCAGGCGGCCTTCGAGGCCGAGGGGATTCGCGTCCTGACGGCGGTATCCGTAAGTCGCGTCCGCTGCGAGGGTGGCCCCTTCGTCTTGACCACCTCGCAAGGCCCCGTCGAGGGCGACCGGCTGCTCGTGGCGACAGGCCGCCAACCCAATACCGGGCGTTTGGGATTGGTCCAGGCCGGCGTCAAGACGGACGGCCGTGGCGCCATCGTCGTCGACGATCACCTGCGCACGAGCGCCGCTCATATCTATGCCGCGGGCGATTGCAGTACCCTCCCCCAGTTCGTCTACGTCGCTGCGGCCGCGGGGACGCGGGCGGCCATGAATATGACGGATGGGGACGCAGCACTCGATCTGAGTGTCCTGCCCGCGGTGGTGTTTACCGACCCCCAGGTCGCCACCGTGGGCCTTACGGAGCAAGCCGCGCGCGCCCAAGGCCTTACGGTCGATGTGCGCACCTTGCCGCTCGAAAACGTCCCGCGCGCGCTCGTAAATTGCGACGTGCGCGGCTTTATAAGGCTGGTCGTCGAGCGTTCGACGGACCGCCTGATCGGGGCGCAGATCTTGGCTGCGGACGCGGGGGAGGTCATCCAGACGGCGGCTATCGCCATAACCCGCCGCATGACGGCCGGCGAGATGGCCGACCAGCTTTTCCCTTACCTCACCCTGGCCGAGGGTCTGAAGCTCTGTGCCCAGATCTTCACGAAAGACCTAAAGCAGCTGTCGTGTTGTGCAGGATAAGGAGGTTAGGGAGTTCTAGGCGAGGCCGGTGTCTTCCACCGGCAGCTCAATCTCGCCTGTGGGGAACTTGACACCCTCCCCGCCCTGAAGGACGGGGATTCCTACGGCGCTCAGTGCAGCGCATTGCCGCACTGAGTCGCTTCGGCGGGTTCCTGCTTCGCCGGGGCTGCCCTACTTGCACCGAGGTGCAGGTAGGGGCTGACATCCCCTCCACAGGCCATGACGGCATGCCCTGCCGCCAGTATGTTGCGTGCGGCATTCACATCGGCGTGAGCCGTGTAGCCGCAGGCAACGCACTCGAACCGGGATTGGGTCGGGCGGTTGTCCTTCGCCACATGCCCACACGCCGGACAGGTTCGGCTCGTGTTCCGTGGGGGGTTCCCGGCAAAGAGCCGGCTCCTGAAGGTCTCCACCTGGAACCATGCAGCCTTCACGCCATCCGCCCGGTCCCGCCGCGACAGCGGGCCTCCCCTGCCGTCATTCAGGCGCTGCGCGGCTGCGCATCGAGCGTCCCGTCGCGCCCCGTTCCGACGCGCAGGACGTTCAAGACCCAGGTCGCAAGGACCATGACCGCGAGGTTGACGCACAGGGCATAGAGCGCAGCATAGGCCGGGATGGTGTGCCCGGCGATCACCAGCGGGTAGATCACGCTCTTGAAGGATGTGCTCGCCGCCATGGCGGTCCCGGCGGCCATCCCGGCGGCCCAGCCCAATATCAGTGCGTAGCGGTGCGGCCACCGCGTATAGAGTCCGATCACGATGGCCGGGAAGGTCTGGATGATCCAGATCCCGCCCAGCAGCTGGAACATGATGGCGTACTGTTCCGGGATCCCCAACACGAACGCCAGAGCGCCGAGCTTTACGAAGAGCGAGGCGATCTTGGCGACCCTCGTTTCGCCGGCTTGGCTCACCTCGGGGTGCAGGAAGGTCTTGTAGATGTTTCGGGTGAAGAGATTCGCCGCCGCCACCGACATGATGGCCGCAGGGACGAGCGCGCCGATGGTGATGGCCGCGAACGCAAAGCCGACGAACCATGGCGGGAAAAAGCGCATCAAGAGCGCCGGGACCGCGTAGTTCGGTCCATAGGCCTTGAAACCCGCCTGGAACTGGGGCAGCGTATTCACGTGTGCGACGTAGGCCATGTAGCCGAGCAAGGCGAGCAGGCCCAGGATAAAGGAATAGGCCGGCAGGAAGATGGCGTTCCTTTGTATTACGCCTCTACTCTTGGCGCTTAAGACCCCCGTGACGGTATGCGGGTACATCAGGAGCGCCAACGCCGAGCCGAGCGCCAGCGTCGCGTATCCGCTGTAGATTCCTGTATTGTGCGGCGGAGGGGTCGGGAACGTCAGCTTGGCCGCCGGGATATGTCCGAAGATCCCGGCCCATCCCCCGAGATGGGTCGGGATTACGATGATCGCGGCCAGCACGGTTGTGTATATCAGGATATCCTTGACGATGGCGATGAGCGCCGGGGCCCGCAAGCCCCCCGTGTAGGTGTAGGCCGCCAGGATGACGAAGGCGATGATAAGCGGCGCATCCGCCCACGCCCCGGTGCCACCCAGATTAAGGCCCGCCAATACCACCTGTATCCCGACGAGTTGCAGGGCGATGTAGGGCATCGTGGCCAGGATGCCGGTCGCCGCGACCAGAAGCCCCAGCGTGCGGCAATCAAACTTATGCTCGACGAAGTCGGCGGCAGTGATGTAGCCCCGTTCCCGCGCGATCGTCCACAGCTTCGGCATGATGACGAACATCAGGGGATACAAGACGATCGTGTAGGGCAACGCGAAGAAACCGAGGGCCCCCTGACCGAATACCAGTGCCGGGACGGCGATAAAGGTATAGGCCGTATAAATGTCGCCGCCCAGCAGAAACCATGTGACGACACTTCCAAACCGCTGCCCGCCGAGACCCCATTCGTTCAAAATGCGGAGATCGCCCGGACGCCAATGGCTCGCCCAGAAACCGAGCCCAGTGACGAGAAGAAAGAGCGCGAGGAAGACCGCTAGCGCTGCGTTCATACGTCCCCCCCTTTAGATCTGCATAGGCGATAGACGATTCCGGTCAGGAGGACGCTCAACGGGACCCAGGCGAGCTGGTACCAATAAAAAAACGGGAAGCCCAGCAAGGTGGGTTCGACATGGTTATACAGAGGAACCCACAAGGTCCCGAAAAAAGGGATCACCAACAGCAAGTAGGGCCAGCGCGGCGCAGCCGATCTCATAATCTCCTTCCCCCGCTTCGTTATAGTGTGTTCTTACCCGAGAATAAGCCTAGTAAACGGTTAACGGTTGGTCAAATCCCGAGCCTTTGTCCACCGCATCCAGCCATCGACCGTATAGGCTCGGCGGGAGCGGTTCATTACGTGGCCCAGATATTGCGAAAGATTTGCGGTTCACCTAACGCTGCGGTGCCAGTTTCTGCGAATCGTGCCCCTACTCTAGTCGTGGTCGCCGCAGCCGCCCGGTCCGAAGGTACCGGACAGGGAGTGCCGCGGCTCTCGGGTCGGGCGCCCATCACGAGCGCCCTGGGTCGGTTGGTGGATCGCGCGCTCGAACGATTCCCGTGTACCATGGAAGTCCTGTAACGGCTAGGCCGTGTCCGGGGGACCGTTACGCCGAATGGGCCCTGCGGCGGCGTGCTTTAAGATCGCTCGCAGGTAAGGGGCATACGGGAATGGAGGCAGTAACGGTTATGATCAAGAACTACAGCGACCATGCCGCGAACGAGCGGACCTATCTGGCGTGGGTCCGCACCGGGGTCGCGGTTATGGCGTTCGGATTCCTGGTCGAGAAATTCGACATTTTTCTCGTTTATATCGGCAAAGCGCTCCACAAAAGGACCGGTGCACATTACGGGCTGCATGCCGCCGAGTTTCTGGGGGTGGGGCTCGTTGGTTTGGGAATTTTGATGATGGTGGCCGCGTCGGTGCGCTTTGTGCGCACGCGCCGCGCCATCATGGCCGAGGCCGTCGTCAACGGGCCGGGGAGCCCGGGCCCCTACGTCGCGATGGTCGCGGCCCTCGTGCTGATGGGGCTCACGCTGCTCATCTATCTTGCGCAGATGAGCGGCCGCCCATGATGACCGCGGTACTGTTGGCGCGCGCTGCGCCGCCCTGCCGCCCCCTCTTTGACTGTTCCGGCCGCGCCCAAGTGCTTTGCGCCGGCTCGGTCCTCTTCGCCCGAGCCATTACTCAAAGGTTGCAACCGCTGATTCTGTAATAGTGCTTTGCGCCGGCTCGGTCCTCTTCGCCCGAGCCTGGCTCCCATTGCTCCGATTCCGTGCCGTCCGCTGTCAGGCGCGCGCGGCGAGTTCCGGACCGACACCGTCAGCCGCCCGGTAGCGAGATCCCGGTAACCTTCTTGTAGAGGGATACCGCGTAAGTGTCTGTCATACCAGACACAAAATCGGTCAGGCGCAAGAGGCGCTGATAGGGGTCGGCGTGCACCCCGCCATTGGGTTCCAGAAATTGCGGCGGGACCAGTTTGAGGCGCATCCTGTCCCGTGCGTTGGCCCGGCCCCGCGCCTGTGCCTCTATGGCCGCGCCAAATACCGCGAGCAGCCCCGCGAGCACCTCGAAGCCGGCGGCCTCGATTTCGGCCACCGGGGGCGCCATGTAGATCCGCTGCTCACCCAGGTCCCGCAAGGCCTGCATGCCGCTCGCTGCAGGCACCTCGGAGAGCAGCGGAACGTCGCAACGTCCGCGGCGCAATTGATTCTCGATCGCCAGAAACCGATGGGCGGCCTGCTCGACCAGGGTGTTGATGCTGCGTGCCCGCAGATATTCTATGCGGCCCTTGTCGTCGCCCATGCCGGCCAGACGCTGCGGCAATCCGGGATCGTCGATGATATCGGCCAATACCCCCTGCACCTCCTCGTAGCGCAGTATGCCGAGCCGGTAGGCGTCCTCCACGTCCACGACGTGGTAACAGATGTCGTCGGCCGCCTCGACGAGGTAGGCGAGCGGGTGGCGCACCCAGATGCCGCCTTCGCGCTCGCCCAGGCGCAGCCCGCAGGCGACCTGTGCAAAATACTCCTCCTCCGCTGCCATGAACCCGTGCTTGCGCAGGCTGATGCCCCCCGGGATCGCGCCATGGCGCGCGCCGCGCGGATATTTCGTGAAGGTGCCGAGTGTGGCCAGGGTCAACTGCAGGCCTCCCCGGTTATCGGGGCTTTGGAGGCGCGTCAGGATCCGGAACCCCTGGGCATTGCCCTCGAAGCGCAAAAAGTCGGCACGCTGCCCCTCGGACAGGGACGACAACAGGTCGGCGCCCGTGGGATGCGTCTCGAAGAAGAGCCGTATGGCGTCCTCGCCGGAGTGGCCGAACGGCGGGTTGCCGATGTCGTGTGCGACACAGGCCGCCGCTACGATCGCCCCGATGTCCGAAGGCGAGACGTGGAGACCCTCGATCTCCGGGTAGCGACTGCTTAGACCCGCCCCGACGAGTGTACCGAGCGAGCGCCCGACGCTCGAGGCCTCGAGACTGTGCGTAAGACGCGTGCGCACATAGTCGCTTTCGGCCAAGGGGAAGACTTGGGTTTTATCCTGGAGCCTGCGGAACGCCGAGGAGAAGATGATGCGATCGAAGTCCCTCTGGAACTCGCTACGGCCCGTAGTCGGGGACCCATGTGCCGCCGGCACGCCAAGGCGCGCCGAAGCCAGCAAGGTTTCCCAGCCTACGGCCACGTCCGCACTCTCTCGCTCGTCTTTCCGACCCACCATTGCCCCCACCGATACCGGAATGTCCTGATCCTAGCATGGGCTCGTACGGGAATCAGGACAACAGCACCGGTCGTTCCTCCACTAGGCGCCCCATGCCGATCAATAGCGCCTCCATTTCGTTGCCATATGTCCCGGGAAGTTCTAGTCTAACGGTCCTGCCCGAGTGGCGAAATTGGTAGACGCAAGGGACTTAAAATCCCTCGAAGGCGACTTCATCCCGGTTCAAGTCCGGGCTCGGGCACCAAGAAAATCAATATGTTAGAGCGATGTCCTTCCCTTCCGAGTGGACTAATGTCCACAACGTGTCCACCTGAGCAAATAAGAGGCGGGGGACGTGGCGAGTTTTAGACAGCGGCCCGGCCCCGGCGGGCGTCGGGTGTGGCAGGTCAGGATCAAAAAGCGTGGCGATCCAGGGATGGTCCGGACATTCTTTTTCGAATATTCATCGACCCCGATCCATGGGAGCTGTCTCGATGCGCCCTTCGCCGATAGACATTTTTGTCTCTGACCAGGTGCGCGACAAGCCCCGCCGTTCAGGGCAGGGAAGGATAGCGCGGACGCCGAAGGCGTCCTTGGGTTTCAGTGTGGAGTCTGCTGCTGCTCAATGTACTGGCGCACGATGGAAATCGGCGCTCCGCCACAACTTGAG
>DAIDMD010000002.1 GCA_027449165.1 Acidiferrobacter sp.
CGGTAAAGACGCTGGCCTCCCCTGCCGGGAGGCTTTGCCCCATGAGCGCGCCGTACGTGTGATAGCAAACCGCCGGCGAAAGACAGTATTCGGGGGGCGCGATCTCGGCTATGTCCTCGAAAACCGGGTTCTCCCCCTGACGGTGGCGCTCCCCGAAGCGCTCGATCGCCTCGAAGTCCTCCTTCAAGTGCACGGCGAAGGTAAGCGAGTGGGGAAAGGATGCAAAATAGCCGGCGCGCCGTAACCAATCGCTGGGCACGAGCGAGTTATAGGATTGGGATACGGCCTGGAATTCGCGCGCGGCGAGACGTTCAAGAATGCCATCGAGGCGGTTCAGGAGGTGCATGAACACCCCGCTGCGGCCCACCGTGCCTTGTCCCGAGGCCCACACGGCACCCTGTTCGACAAGCCCCTCATAGGTCTTGCCGGAAAATCCGCCCGACTCGAAGGATCGCGCGCGCAGGATTTTAGGCGTGACCGTCAGGCGCTCGACCTGCATCTTCCCGATCAGATGTTCGAGCTTGGCCGCCACATCGCCGCTCGCCCCCGCGCCTTGCAGATCGATCTCGAGACAATTCGAATCCTGGCGATAGCGGGACTTCAGAATGGCGGTATCGCAATAGCAGGCGCGCTTGGTGATCTCCGTGCACACATCGGGCGGCAGGTTGGCGGGCAACGGGATCGCGAGAGTTTCCATGCCGAGTTCGTCCTTGAATGAGGTAGAAACCATGACCCGGCATCCGTGCCGGGCGATGGTCATGACGCTACCCCGGTCCCCATGGTTCGTCAATCGGCCGCGGGCATACCCTCAAGGGCATGGCGCGGGATTGGATGCGCTGCTCAAGGCCCACGAGAAAGTTTGCTGATTTCCCGCGGCGTCGGTCATGGCGACGACCAGCGGCGAGGGCACGGGCACCGGCACCTCCACCTCCCAGACACCAGGGGTTATGGCAAGGGCGGCGCCGTCGGCAACCCCCGCCACGACCCCCGATATGTCCTGCCACTGGCCCGCTACCAGGGCACCCCCCACCAGCGGCTCGAACACGGTCACGCAGGCCTGCGGCGGCGTGTTATCGATGCCCACGGATGCTTGGTAAGAGGCCTCGTCGCCAGTTGCATCCTGCGCGGTCACGGTCACCCCATGCACGGCATTGCTTAGCCTACTGGTGTCTATGGCAAAGGCAAACGCGGAGGTCGCGGTCACGGTCTGGTATTGCTGTTGATCTATGGCGATCGTCACCGACACCGGCAGCCCATAGGGATCTGTTACCGATCCGTTTACGATCATCGTTCCATGGGTCCACGGCGGCAGTGGCGTCACCGTCAACGCGATGGTGTTGCCGCCAAAAGGCGCGGGCGCGAGCGCCCCGAACAACGGCGATGTCGATCCGGCAAGCGTTCGCGCATAGGCGAGGATCGCCGAGGCGTTCGGCCCGGGGAGCGAATCCGCGGACCCCGGCGGGGCCGCCGCCGCGACCTGCAGAAGGGCATCGGCAAGCCCCTGTCGGTAGGCATCGGCGGACAACGCGAGCGGGCCTAGCATCAGCGCGCCGGCGGATCCGGCGCCGTTTAGGAGCCCATCGTAGGCGACATCGGCGGCCATGAGACCGGTGAGCGTCTGCGTCCGGCTGGCGTTGGTGTGCGCCCAGTGCCTAAGGGCCGCGAGCACGAGGCCATATCGCAGGCCGGCGGTAAGCGCCTGCCCGCCCCCGCCTTCACCGGATGGCAACACCGGTTCCGTGACCAGCGGGTCGAAACCGAGCCAATCCGTGAATTCCGCATCGGCGCTCGCAACGGCGGCGGCAGCCGACATTCCCTGGTGCTGAAGGTAGCCATCGGCCGCGACGATGGCGTTCGTTATAGGGGTGATCGCCACCGTCTCGCTGCTGCCCTGCTGATAGACAAGTGCCGCGCGCAGGGTGCCGGATGGGACATTGGCGCCGGCGGCATTGCCATAGGAGCCGCCGCTTGCCACGAGCTCTATGGTCGTGTCGAGGCTTTGGAGAGACACGGCAAAATGTCCGCCGTCGTCGCTGCGGGTGGCGGCAAGCACACCGCTTGGTCCGAGCACCGAGATCGATGCGCCCGCCACG
>DAIDMD010000003.1 GCA_027449165.1 Acidiferrobacter sp.
ACAAGTCGCGCTCGAGACGGGCAGCGGGTGGAAGGGGGCGTGCGGCCCGGTGGGGATGTGCCACGGGGAAGGCCGCAGGCCACACGCGCCGAATCGTGTCCCCACCGGCCTGCAGGGCCCCGCGAGGTGCGCGGGCGGTGGTGGCTCCAATACCGCGGTGCCACGTCAGGATCACGGTGCCGGTGGGCCCGCACCGGACCGATTGCGGGGACCAGCCCCAGAGATCGATCGGGATCCGGGCGACGAATCCGAGACAGGCCGTCGTGAAGGCCGCCGGTCGGGTCTCGTCGTGCCATGGGCGGCGGGCGGCGGCGCGCGCCTGAGCGAGGGTGAGCCGCTCACGCAGGGCCTCGAGACGCAGCCGCGCGGCCGCGAGCACCGCGCGCTGCGCGACCGTGGCCTCGTGTCGCTGCCAGGCGGTCCAACCGATGACGGCCGCGATGACCGCGGCGACGCCGACCAGATGCCAGATGCTGGGCCGCCAGACGAAGACGTGCGCCATGGCCGGCTTGCCCGAGGCTGCGCGGGCGTCGGTGAGGTAGCCCTGCAGATCGGTGATGTCGCCATCATAAAAGGCCCAATCCTTGAGCCCGCTGATCCCTTTTCGCGCGGCCTCGACCTCGGTACGGGTTCCTACGATGTCCCCGCCGGGAATGATGGACTGGCCTTCGGTGATCGCCACCATCCACCAGCGATCGACCTTGGCATCCAGACAGAACACGCCGATCCAGGGTTGTTTCCGGGCATCCGCCACGGCGCCGGCCAACGCCGGATAGGCCGGCGCCCGACCCCCACCCTCCGGGGGGCCGGCGTAGCCCAGCGAGAGCATGTCGTAACCGGGGCACGGCCGGATGCAGCGCAGGCCCCGCCGCCCCACGGCGTCCTGCAATTCTCGGAACCGGGCCTTGTGATCTTCGTTGGCCGGTATCGTCTCCCAATCCAGATTGGCCCAGTAATGGGCACGACCCACGGTCACCTTGATCGGTGTACGCATCAGAAGCCGGCCTTGGGCGCGATCGGGGGCGCCGGACGGGGTGATGCCGGCGCCGGCGAGGGCGCGGGCATGACCGGGAGGGGCGCGGGGGCCGGTGCGCTCATCACGCCGGGGGTGCCCAGCAACAGGGATCGCAGATTGGCGATCGGCGACAGGTCATTCCCGCGTCCCACGGGTCCCCCGCTTCGCGAGGCGGATTCCGGGATCCAGGCCAGGGCCTGGGCGGGGGCGCGCCCCAAGGCCATCCAGACGGTCCGGGAGGTAATGCGCGTCACATGGCCGCCACCGGCCAGGCGACTGCCGTCCCGGACCGTCTGCACGGAACCGTCCGGGTTTTCGAGAGTGGCCTCCATGTGGCCCCGACGGCCGGTAACAGACCGGATTTTGGGAAGCAGAAGCGTTGCACCACCGGTGGGGGCCGCACCCCGGCCCATCAGCGGCATCGGCGCGCGGACCTTGTGGATCTGCGCGCGCAATTGGGCGATCTTGAGCTCCTGTTTCAGGATCACGGTCTCGGCGCGCAGCCGCATC
>DAIDMD010000004.1 GCA_027449165.1 Acidiferrobacter sp.
CCCGTTGACCTTCATATCCCTCAGCCGGCCCGACGGGGTGGCGATCGTCGCGAGCGCGGGGTCCAGCGAGGACTTCTTGCCGGTGGGCCCCGCCGGCATCGACCCGCTCGCCGATCCGCTGGGGATCCTGCATACCCGTACGATGGGGGCCAACGGCCCCTGTCTATTCGAGGGACGCGAACAGTGGCTCGAGGGCGATGCCCTGCGGCGAAGGGCCGAGGCCCTCGGGCTCGTCTCCGCGCTTACCGTCCCGTGGACGCAGGGAGACGGCGTCGCGGGCGTCCTCGGGATCGTCGCCGGCGAACGCGGATTCTTCGACGAGGACCTGACGCAGCTCATGGAGGCGTTCGGCCACGACATCAGCTTTGCCGTGAGCGACTACGAGCGCCGCCAAGAGCTCACGCGCTTGTCGCTGTACGACTCTTTGACGATGCTGCCCAACCGCGCCTATTTTGAACGCTCGACGGCGTCCGCCATTGCTCGCGCCCAGCGCTGCGGCCGGATGCTCGCGCTCGGTATCCTGGACCTGGACGGCTTCAAGGAATGGAACGATCTCCAGGGACACGCCGAAGGCGACCATCTTCTCAAGGCGGTCGCGCAGCGGCTGCGAGAGGTCGTACGCGAAGGCGAGGGCGTGGCGCGGCTCGGCGGCGACGAGTTCGGCCTGGCGGTCAGCATCGATAACCTGGACGCCTTGACGGCGCTGTCGGGGCGCCTGCTCGCGGCCGTCGCGCTTGCCGATCCCGAAAGGCGGGTCACCGCAAGCCTCGGTTGGGCTACCCACACGGCCGGCGCCGCCGACTATGGCACCCTCCTCGTCCAGGCCGACGAGGCGCTCTATGCCGCCAAGGCAGCGGGCCGCAACGCCTATCGCATCTTCGGCGGCGACATCGCCGAGCGGCTGACGCGCCGCCTGGCGATCCATCGGCGCTTTCCGGAGGCGCTCGCGGGCGGCCAAATCCTGTTCGCGTTGCAACCTCAGGCGCACTGCATGACCGGCCGGATCGAGGGGGTCGAGCTCCTGGCCCGCTGGCGGGACGGCGACACGCTGATTCCGGCCGAGCGCTTCATGCCGGACGTGGAAAAGGACCCGCGGCTCATCCGCGCGCTGGGGCGATATGCCCTCGGGGCGGCGGTCGCGCTGCGCGATCGGCTGCGCGCCGCGGACCACGATCTGCGCGTGGCACTCAACATCGGGGCCCACCACTTCCTGTATCCGGCGTTTCTCGATGAGGTCGTGGCGACCCTGGACGGCTCCAGCGCCTCCGGCCTTTGTATCGAGGTGACCGAGGACGTGGTGTCGAGCGATGTGCGCCGGGCCGCGGACATCATGAGCCGACTCAAGGGGCTTGGCTTTTCCGTGGCGCTCGACGACTTCGGGAAGGGGCACTCGTCCCTGACCGAGGCGATCCGGCTGCCCGTCGACGAGATCAAGCTCGACCACCGCTTCGTCCGGCTTTTTCGGCGTGACCCCAATGCCTTCGCAGTCGCGGGCGCCGCCTTGCTGCTCGGGGGCCTGTCGGGCCGGCGATTGATCGCCGAGGGCATCGAGACGCCGGACGACCTCACGCTATGGCGACATATGGGCGGCGAATATATCCAGGGCCACCTCCTTGCGGGCCCGCTTGCCGAGGAGGCCTTCCTGGCATGGCTCGCCGCGAACCCTTCGTCGCCGCTCGCACCGGTCTCGATCTTTCCGCCACGCGACCTGGTGCTTGCCGGTTACGCCTTCCTCGAGCCCGACGACGGCGTGGAAGACTTCCTGCGAACCGGACGGGCGCGCCTGCGGGAATGGATGCAATTACGCGCGGATCTCTACGGCCGGCTGCCCCACTGGCGGCCGCTTGAGGCGGTCCTCGACCGAGACCCCGCCCAGACCTCGAAGACCGCGCGCGAGAGTTGGCGTCACGAATTGCGGTCCGCGCTCCTCGGACTTTTCGATGAGGTGGGCACCGTGCTGCGATGCCGCCCTGGCGACGCCGTCACCCCGGAAGACGGGTTGGGGTAACCGGCCGCCGCGTGCCGCGGTGCGCAAGCGACTTGGGTCCGCCGCCGCTGGCCGTGCCGTCTTGCGCGAGCCGGCGGGCGACCCCCCTTCCCCGGGATGACGCCTCGCCGTCCGCCCGCTTTCCGCGCCCAGGGAAGGAACGCGACAGGCGATGGGCATTCTGGCAGCAGAGGGATCGCGATCAAGGCGGGCAAGACGGCGCTTTCGGGACAAGGCCCGGGGGCGGACGGGACCGCGTTTGCGGGATACGGACAGACTGGAGCGGGGATGGTTTCGGGTAACGGGAGAGGGATGATGGAAAAAGTCCGGGCGCGGCGATTGCCGCCGCGCCCGGGTACGCTCAGGCCTTCGTCGCCGGCTTGGCCGACTTGGCCTTGCCGGCCTCGTCGCCGGCGGGCTTATCGTGGATATCCCGCCAATAATCCTTCTTCAGGAGATAGGCGAGGATCGACAGGATGACGAAGACGCCGATCACATAGCGGCCGAGGGCGCGCCGCTCGAAGACCGAGGGGTCGGAGGCGTAGCGCAGGAAGGCGACCACCTCGGCCAC
>DAIDMD010000005.1 GCA_027449165.1 Acidiferrobacter sp.
CGCGGCAGGCCGCCGATACCCAGCGCAATGTCGAGCCCGAGCGAACCGGTGGACACGGCCGCGACCGGCGGTGCCTCGCCGGCATCGCCAAGCCGCATGACCGAGCCCTTGCCGAACTGCTTTTCGATCTGGCCGAGAGCCGCGCTCAAGGCCTTGCCCTTGTTGACGTCCATGGTGTCCCCCCGCGAGTGCGCGCAAGGGGGCGATTATTCCACAAAGGGCGTCCGAGACCTAGCGAGGAAACCCCTGTTCCAGGCGTTCCTTCAGCCCCGTCAGGGCGGCCGCCACCGCCTGCGCGCGCACCGCCGCGCGATCCCCCGGGAAACGATAGGTCTCGGCGCGCTGCCACCCGCCCGCCGCCCAGCCGATCGCGACCGTCCCCACCGGGCAGTCCGGCGTCCCGCCGGAGGGACCGGCGATCCCGGTGACCCCGATTGCGATATCCGCGCCGCTTGCCGCAAGCGCCCCGCGGGCCATGGCGATCGCGGTCGGTTCGCTGACGATGGTCTTCGCGTCCAGCCGCTCCCAGGGGACCCCGAGCAGTTCGTGCTTGGCCCGGGGGCTATAGGTCACGAACCCATATCCGAACCATGCCGAACTCCCGGGGACATCGGTCAAGGCGGCGGCGATCAGCCCTCCCGTACAGGACTCGGCCACCGCCACCGTCCGCCCGGCGGCGGCCAGGTACCCACCGATGGCCCAGGCAAGGGCCTGTGTCAGCGCACCGCGCTCAGTGCCCATAAGCCCCCATGGACCAAAAGTGCGGCATAGAGACCCGCCAGCAGATCGTCGAACATGATCCCGTAGCCCCCCGGCAGGGCCTCGAGCCGTGCGATCGGAAAGGGCTTTGCGATATCGAATAGCCGAAAGAGGCCGAAGGCCGCGGCGAACGCCAGGATCTCGTGCGGGACGGCCCACAGCGCCACCCCCATCCCCGCGATCTCGTCCCATACCACCATGGGCGGATCGGCGCACCCCAGCAGCCGCGCACCGCGCGCCGTCAACGGTATCCCGAGGGCGATCACGGCGGCCAAAACAGCGGCATAGGGCCCAAGACCCCAAAGCCCGACCGGCCACCAGAGCCCCAATGCAAGCAGGGAACCGGCGGTACCCGGGGCCCAGGGGATCCACCCGACCCCGAAACCCGTCGCCAGCCAGACGCTAAAGCCCCCCTTAGCCATCGAAATGGTTGTAACCGGCGCGCGCCGGGGTATAGACGCCCTGACCGTCGCGCAACACGAGCCCGCTGCCGGCCACGATGCCCCCGATGTCGTGGAAGCCGCAGGCAAAGCGCGGGGTGATACCGGCCAGGGCCTTCACGCGCTCGGGCGGTACCGTAAAGCACAGTTCGTAATCGTCGCCGAAGACGAGCGCCGGATCGTAGCCCACGGTCGGAAACGCCGCATCATAGGCCTCGGACAGGGGCAGGCGCCGCAGGTCCAGCTCCGCCCCCACGCCGCTTGCCTTCAGGATATGGCCGAGATCGGCGACAAGCCCGTCCGAGATATCGATAGCCGCTGAGGCGATCCCCACCAGGGCCTGCCCCTCCTCGATCCGCGGGAACGGACGGTCGAGCCGGGCGAGGACCTGCTCGTGAAACACAGAGGGCAGGGCAAGCCGCCCGGAGCGGGTGAAAAATCCGAGCGCCGCCTCCCCGAGGAGCCCCGAGACGTAGACCCGGTCGCCGGGCCGCGCCCCGTTGCGGCGCAGGGCCGCGCCCGGGGCCACCGTGCCCAAGGCCGTGATCGTGATCGATAACGGCCCGCGCACGGTGTCGCCGCCGATCAGATCCAGGGCCGCGGCATCGGCGAGCGCGAACAGGCCGTCCCGAAAGCGCGCGAGCCAGGCCGGGTCGGCCTCGGGCAGGCTCAGGTTCAAGAGGAACGCCAGCGGGCGCGCGCCCATGGCCGCCAGGTCGCTCACATTCACCGCCAGCGCCTTGTAACCGACGTCGTAGCCGGGCGCGCCCTGCGGGAAATGCACGCCCTCGATCAGGGTATCCGTGGTCACGGCAAGCTGCGCGCGGGCCCCCGGCAAGGCGATTAGCGCCGCGTCGTCGCCGACCCCCAGGACCGCCTCCGGGTGCCGCGCCGGACGCGTGAAATAGCGCTCTATTAGGCCGAATTCATCCATGATTAGAGGCGTTTTTCGGGGGTACGCAGGACCTTGGCGGCGCCATCGAGCACCGCGTTGACGAACTTGTGGCCGGCCTCGCCGCCGTAGCGCTTGGCCAGCTCCACCGCCTCGTTCAAGACGATGCGCGGACCGATCTCGAGGCGATAGCGCAACTCATAGACCCCGATGCGCAGGATGGCCCGCTCCACCGGGTCGACCTCGGCGAGCGCCCGATCCAGGTGCGCCGCCAGCAGGCCATCGAGTTCCTCGACATGCTGCGGGATCTCGCGGATCAATTCGGCAAAATAGGCCTCGTCGACGCCCCCGGCGCTCTCCGGATCGCGCAGGAACAGCCGGCTGATATCATGCGAGGGCTGGGCGGTCAGCTGCCATTGGTAGAGCGCCTGCAGGGCCTGGCCGCGGGCGCGCGAGCGCGCCCCGCTCATGGACGGCGCAGGCGGCGCAGGAGGTCTGCCATCTCCAGGATCGACAAGGCCGCCTCGGCCCCCTTGTTGCCGGCCTTGGCCCCCGACCGGTCTATGGCCTGGGCGACCGTATCGACCGTGAGGACACCCAGGGCCACCGGCACCCCGGTCTTCAGACCCACCTGGGCGAGCCCCTTCACGCACTCCCCGGCCACGAAATCGAAATGCGGGGTGGCGCCCCGGATCACCGCGCCCAGGGCCACGATGCCGTCATACAACCCCGCCTCGGCCATGACCTGGGCGGTCAGCGGCAGCTCGAAGGCCCCCGGCACGCGCACCACGGTGATACGGTCTGCCGCGACGCCATGACGGCGGAGGGTATCGAGGGCCCCCTCCAGGAGACGCTCGCCCACGAAGGCGTTAAAGCGCGCCAGGACGATCCCGAAGCGTCCCTCGCCGGCCACCAGCGACCCGTCGACCATCACCTCTGTGCTCATGCCTTTCCTCCCGCCGTCGGCGCCACATATTCCACAACCTCCAAATGAAACCCGGCGAGACCCGGCGTCTTGCGCGGGTGACCCAGGACCTGCATCTTGCGCACGCCCAGATCCAAAAGGATCTGGCTGCCGAGACCCACGGTGCGCATGACCTCGCGTCCCGCCGCCGCGGGCGCGGCGGGTTCGGGGTTCAGGCTCCTAAGGCGCGCGAGCGTCGAGGCCGTGGGCGCCGGCTGGTCCAGCAACACCACGACCCCCCGGCCGGCCTGGGCGACATAGCGCAGGGCCCCGGCGAGCGTCCATGAAGGCGCGCGAGTATCGCTCAGGAGATCCAGAAGGCTCTCCTGGACATGCACGCGCACCGGCAAGGGTTGCGCGTCGATCTCGCCGCATACGAGCGCCAGATGGACCCGGTCCTCGATGTCGTCATGGTAGGCGACCTGGCGGAATGACCCGTGGACGGTCTCGATCAACCGCTCGTCCAGACGGTGTACGCTGGAGTGATGTTGTAGGCGATAATGAATGAGATCCGCGATGGTGCCGATCTTTAAATGGTGCTCGGCCGCGAACCGCTCGAGGTCGGGCTGGCGGGCCATCTCGCCGTTGTCTTTCAGGATCTCGCAGATGACCGAGGCCGGCTCGAAGCCCGCGAAACGCGCCAAGTCGACCCCGGCCTCGGTATGGCCGGCGCGGGCGAGGACCCCGCCGCGGCGGGCCATGATCGGAAAGACGTGGCCGGGGCTTACGAGATCGCGCGGCTTGGCATGCGGGGCGATCGCCGCGCGGATCGTGGCGGCGCGATCGGCGGCGGAGATGCCGGTGGTCACGCCCTCGGCGGCTTCTATGGAGGCCGTAAAGCGCGTCGCATAGCGCGAGCCGTTGTCCTTCACCATGGGCTCGAGCCCCAGCATCTGGCAGCGCTCCGGGGTCAAGGTCAGGCAGACGAGACCGCGGCCATGGCGAACCATGAAGTTGACGGCCTCTGGGGTGACGGCCTCGGCGGCCATCAACAGGTCGCCTTCGTTTTCCCGGTCGGCATCGTCCATAATGACGACCATCCGACCGGCCTTAAGTTCGTCTATGATTTCTGGAATGGGGCTTATGGGCATGGGCGTGACGCTGGCAACCACCGAGCTGACCGGGCCCGAATTATGACTGACCAGGGGATGGAAGTCGATGGAACCGCATAGAACCGGCCGCAACGAGCCTCGCGCCTCGCTCATCGAACCGGGGCGGACCCTAGGGCCGCATCTGGTCTTGAGTACCCTGTCTTCCGGGCCGCGCAGCGTCGTCTACCTGGCCCAGGACCTGAGTCTCGACCGGCCGGTGGCCCTCAAAACCGCACCGCGCGGGGCCATCTCGGTCATCGCCGAGGGACGCGTTCTCGCGCGCCTCAACCATCCGAACATCGTGACCCTGCACGGCCTGTGGTCCGAGCCCCCGATCCTGATCCTGGAATATCTGGTCGGCGAGACCCTGAAGGGGTACCGGGAGCGCGCCGGCGCCCTGCCCGAGGGCGGCGTGTCCCGATGGATGCGGGAGATCTTGGGTGCTCTCGAGGCGATCCACGGCCAGGGGCTCGCCCATGGGGCGATCCGGGCCGACAATGTCTTTCTTACCACCGACCGGCACATCAAGCTCCTGGATTTCCGCCAGACCAGCCTCGGTGAATCGCCACCCCAGCCGGCCGACGATGTGCGGGCCGCCGGACGCCTCATGCAGGAGCTCCTGGGGACCGAGGCCGGGGTTCTGGCCGAGATTGCCCGCGGCGCATCGCTCGGCCGTTACCCGACCGCCCGCGCCCTGCGTCTGGCGATAGCGGCCGCGCATCGATCCGGCGAGACCGAGGAGACCCCGGATATCGTCCTGACCCCGACGAACCGCACACCGGCCATCGCCGCCCCGGCCGAAGATCCCGAGGAACGCGGCCGGCCCAGGACGGGGACCGCCGGTACCCTGGCGCCTGCCGCCGAACCCCCCGGTCTCCTCGAGGAACCGTTCATCAACCCGATACTGCCTACGTTCCATGAGCCACCCGGCACAAGGCGGCCTCTGTCCCGACACCAGCGCCTGGGGCTCGCACTGGGGCTGCTCGCGGCCGTCGTGCTGCTCGGCGCGAAGATCGGTTGGCCCCATCGCCGGGAGGCCCTGGGTCCGGTCGCCCACGCGGTCGCGCGCATGACCCGCGGTGTCATGACCGGGACCGGCCTGCGGGGCCCGGCCGGCCTTGCGGCCCGGTCCGCCGCGGGCCGCCGCGGCCCCGACCGCCCGAAGACCACCCGAACCGCCCTACGACCAGGAGCCTATGCCGCATTG
>DAIDMD010000006.1 GCA_027449165.1 Acidiferrobacter sp.
GCGGCCCAGGGGACGGCTGCCCCGTAAAGAGGCCTTGTCGGCGGATGCGCCGGCGGCTATTCCTCGTCGTCGGGTTTCGAAGGCGGCCCGCCGGCGTGGACCCTGAGGCGCGCCACCTGGATCGCGGTGCCGCGGGTGCGCACGATGTCGACGAGGTAGCCGTTTAAGATCAGGCTGGTCCCGGGCGCCGGGATGTCCTCCAGATATTCTGTTATGAGTCCGTTCAGGGTCTTCGGCCCGTTCAAGGGCAATTGCCAGCCCAAGGTGCGGTTGATGTCGCGGATGCTGGTGCTGCCGTTGATGAGAAAGCTGCCGTCTGGTTGCGGAAAGATATCCTCGGGCGTGCCCGGGGCCTGGGTCGTGAACTCGCCTACGATCTCTTCCAGGATCTCCTCCACCGTCACAAGGCCCATGAGGTCGCCGTATTCGTCGACGACCAGCCCGATGTGGCGGCGCATGGTCTTGAAATTCATGAGCTGGGTGGCGAGCGGGGTCCCCTGCGGGATGTAATAGGGCTCGAGGACGGCCGCCTCCAGGCTGTCGCGATTGAGCCTCCCGGCGAGCGCGAGGTGCAGGGCGCGGCGCACATGGAGCATGCCGATGACGTTGTCGAGGCTGCCGCGGAACACGGGCAGGCGCGTGTAGTGGCTGCGCCCGAGGAGCGCCACGATCTCGTCCCAGTCGGCGTCGAGGTCGATGCCCTCGACCTCGCGGCGCGGCACCATGACGTCTTCCACGGTGCTTTTTTCGAGGTCCAGGATGGCGACCAGCATCGCCCGGTGGGTGGTGGGGATGAGGCTTCCGGCCTCGAGGACCACGGCGCGCAGCTCCTCGGCGCCCATCTGGTCGGGGGTCTTGGGTTTGACCGAGACGCCGAAGGCCCGCAGCAGGTGGTTGGACAGGAAGTTGACCGTGGCTACGAGCGGGTAGACCACGCGCAGGAGCGGCGTCAGCACATAGGCCGATCCGAAGGCCACGGGTTCCGGGTAGAGGGCCGCCAGGGTCTTGGGGGCGACCTCGGAGACGATGAGGATGACGAGGGTGAGCACCCCGGTGACCAGGGCCAGGACGCCCGCCCCGTAGAGCCGGACGGCCATCAAGGTCGCGACCGAGGACGCGGCGATGTTGCCGAAATTGTTGCCGAGCAGCACCACCCCCAGGACGCGGTCGGGGCGGCGCAGCAGGCGGCGGGCCAGCCGTGCCCCGCGGTGACCGGATTCGGCCAGGTGCCGGAGCCGATAACGGTTGACCGTCATGAGGCTGATTTCGGCCGCGGAGAAAAATCCGGACAGGAAGATCAGAAACAGCAATACGCCGGCCAGCGTACCGAGGCGGACGTGGTCCAAGGGTCGAGACAGCTCCAGGAGAGTGAAACGAGAAACCTTATCATAGGCCGCGGGGGTTTTCGAGGTGCCGGCCGCGCAAAGGCGCCGGTTAAGCCCCCGAATCCGGTCCCGGGGCCGCCCGCGATTCGGGCGGCCCTTTAGCCCGGCAAGACCAGTTTGAACAGGAATTCGGCGCTCAGGTAGGCGAGCACCAGGAGCAGGAACCCGCCGAGCGTCCAGCGCACGGCGTAGCGCCCGCGCCAGCCGAACTGGCGGCGCCCGATCAGCAGGATGGCGAAGGCCAGCCAGGCGATCAGCGACAGGATGCTGTGGTGGGTGAAGGGCAGCGGGTCGCCGAACAGCTGCTCCGAGAAAAAGAACCCGCTGATGAGGGTCAGCGTGAGCAGCACGAAGCCCACCTGGATCATCTCGAACATGAGCGTCTCCATGGTCTCCATGGGCGGGATGGCGCGCAACAGATGGGCCGGGTGCCGGTGCCGCAGACGGCTTTCCTGGACCCACAGCACGAGACTTTGGACGACCGCGATGCTAAGGAGGCTGTAGGCCAGGATCGAGATGACGATATGCGCCACGAGCCACGGGTCGCTGATCCGGGTATCCTCGCTGCTGGCCGGCAGGAAGATCTGGCCTATGGCCGCGACCGCGGCGCTCGGCATGATGATGGCCCCGAGGCTTTCGATCGGCTTGCGCAGCGAGGCCGCGAGGAAGATCGCCGCCACCGCCCAGGCGTCCAGGGACAGGATGGTCCCGATGCCGAGCGTGAGGTGCCCGTCGTGGTCGATGTCCCCGACGAGCAGCGCGCCTTGCAGGGCGACCGCAAGCCCGCCCACCACCGTCGCCCGCCTGCGGGCGCGGCCGCCGTCCGGGGACGGTTCGAGGGTGCGCCAGTAATATACGCCGGAGAGCGCGTACAGGGCGATGGCCACGGCATGGAAGAGGAGCTGTATCATTAGGACGGCACGGGTAACGTGGCGCGATGATGGCATACCCGGGGGGGCTGCGGGAAGGCCCGGGGCTGACAGAGGGCGGCGGACCGGGGAAGATGACGGGTGACAGGAGACCGAGATGTTCGAAACGCTGAGTAATCGTTTGCAAGGGGCGCTGCGCACCCTGCGGGGGGAGGCGCGTCTGACCGAGAAGAACGTCGGCGACGCCTTGCGCGAGGTCCGCATCGCCCTTCTGGAGGCCGATGTCGCGCTCGCGACCACCAAAACCCTGATCGAGACGATCCGGACGCGGGCGCTTGGGCAGGAGGTGATGGCGACCCTGAACCCGAGCCAGGCGGTCATCAAGATCGTCTACGACACCCTGGTCGAGACCATGGGGGTCGCGTGCGACCGCCTAAACCTCGCCGCCCGGCCGCCGGCCGTGGTGCTCCTGGCGGGCCTGCAAGGCTCGGGCAAGACCACGAGCGCCGCCAAGCTCGCCCGGCTTTTGCGGGAGCGGGAGCGCAAGAAGGTGGCGCTCGTGAGCGTTGACGTGTACCGCCCGGCGGCCATGGACCAGCTCGAGCGTCTGGCCGAGGAGGTCGGGGCGGGGTTCTATAAGGCCTTGCCCGGGGAACCGCCCGAGGCGATCGCGCGCCGGGCCCTGGACCAGGCCCGCCGCGAGGCGGTCGATGTCCTCATCGTCGACACCGCCGGGCGCTTGCACATCGACGAGGACATGATGGCCGAGGTGCGGGCGCTGCACGCCGCCACCGCCCCCATAGAGACCCTGTTCGTGGTCGACAGCATGACCGGACAGGACGCGGTCCGTACCGCCAAGGCCTTCGACGAGGCCTTGGCGCTCACCGGGGTGATCCTGACCAAGACCGACGGCGACGCCCGCGGGGGCGCCGCGCTCTCGCTGCGCGCGGTGATCGGCAAACCCATCAAGTTTCTCGGTACCGGGGAGAAGACCGACGGCCTGGAGCCCTTCCACCCCGAACGCCTGGCCTCGCGCATCCTCGGCATGGGCGACGTCCTGACCCTGATCGAGGAGGCGGAACGCAAGGTCGACCGTCAGAGCGCCGAGCGCCTGGCCGAGAAGTTCAAGAAGGGCAAGGGCTTCGATCTCGAGGATTTCCGCGAGCAGATGATCCAGATGGAGCGGATGGGCGGGATGGCGGGCCTGCTGGACAAGCTTCCGGGTATGGGCGATGTCCCGGCCGCGGCGCGCGCGCAGCTGCAAAACCACGACACGCGCCGTCTGGTGGCCATCATCAATTCCATGACGCCGCAGGAACGCCGGTTTCCCGATACCATACGCGGGTCGCGCAAACGGCGGATCGCGCAGGGTTCGGGCACCGGTGTGCCGGAGGTCAACCGGCTTTTGAAGCAGTTCGCCCAGGCCCAACGGCTCATGAAGCAGATGGGCAAGGGGGGCTTGAAGCGCATGCTCGCCGGTATGAAGGGCCGGATGCCGGGCCTGCCGTTTTAGCGCCGCCCTTGCCCCGGCACGCAGCCGGTCTTATAGTGGCCAAAGCGGAATTTATGGCGGCCGGACCGGCGGGTGTCCGGGGCGGAGACGATTGCGGGGAGGGCAGCATGGGCACGGCTACGGCGGCAGGGGCGAAGAGGGCGGACCGGCGCATCGCGGGTCGCGGAAAGGTGGAGCGATTGCTCGCCGAGCGCCGCGAGATGTTGGTGCTGTTCTGCCGGGTCGCGGGCCTCGATCCGTTCGCGGGCGGGGCCGCCGACGACGATGTCCTCCGGGCCTTCTGCCAGATCCTCGTGGATTACATGGCCGGCGCGCACTTCTCCTTGTATCAGCGCATCGTCGACGGCAGCGAGCGCCGGCAGGCGGTGGTGGCCCTGGCCGGCGAGATCTACGGGCGCATCGAGGCCTGCACGCAGACCGCGGTCCTGTTCAACGACAAGTACGCGCATCGGGATAATGGCAGGGATGCCGCCGATCTCCATGCCGACCTTTCGGTGCTGGGCGAGGCGCTCGCGACCCGCATCGAGCTCGAGGACCGTCTGATCGAGGCGCTTTGGGGCGATGCCCGGTCACAGGCGGCCCCACACCGCGCGTAACGCGATCGCGCGCATACGCAGGCCGGGCAAAACGATCCGACCGGCGAGCAGCTGGTGCGCATCGGCGGCGATCTCGCCTGCGAGTTCGGCGAGCAGGCGCTCGCCCAGGGCCGCGAGCACGCGCACCGACGGCGGCAGGCCTGGCGCCCCGGTCTGGGCGTAGGCCGCCTGCGCCCAGTCGCGCAAGACCCCCATGGCCGCCTCCGCACGGCCCCCGGCGCCGGCTTGGGCCGCGAGCGAGACGGTCTCCCAGGGGCGCCGGCGGTGGGCGAGGCCTATAGTCTGCAGGCGCAGGGTCAGCGCGTAGGCGGTCCCGACCCGTTCGGCGCCGGCGACCGTCTCCGGACGATCCGGGTCCTCGAGGGCCGCGGCAAGCCCCAGGGGCCGGCCGAGCTCGGCGTCCAGCAGCGTGCGCAGCCGATCCCCCGGAAAGACCGTATCCAGCGCGGCCTCGTCGCGCGCGGCCTCAAGGGCGCCGGCCAGGGCCTCGGAGGCGATCAGTTCGGGCGGGACGGTTTGGGCGAGCGCGCGGGCCAGCGGATGGCGCGCACGGCCGGCGGCCGCCGCCGCGACCTCGGCCTGCCAGAAGGCGATCCGGGCGCGCCGGGCCTCGGGCGCGGCGGTCGCGATCAGAGTCGTTTGGATCTCGTCTAGCACGGCATAGAGCGCCGTCAGTCCCGGCCGGGCCCGGCGGCGGCCGAACCGGGCGCTCAGGACGAGCGGCGTGGGCATGGGGCCGGATCGCGGGCGGTCGTAGGTGGCACGGAAATAGCCCTCCTCTTCAGGGGGGACGGGATGAAAGCGCCTGCTGGCCTTGGCGCTCCCGGGGAGGGCGCGGATGACCTCTGCGCAAACGCCTCCCGCGGTAGCCGCGGAGTGCACCTGCGTCCCAAGCGGCCCTTTGCCGCACTGCCGCTTGAGTTTTGGGAACTGCTCATGAGGTTTACAGGATGTGTATCCCTCTTGAACAGGTCCGCACCCACGTTGTCTGGCTCAATCGCGGAATCGCGCGCCGCAGCGGACAGTTTCGTTGCAGGTTCCCGCCGGGAACCTCCCGCCAACGGCGAGTCCTGGCGAGAAACTTGCCCGCTTCGGCGGGCCGAGAGCGTCACTTTTCGAGGTGGCTGCGCTTGCCCTTCACCCCGTCCCACTGCGCGGCATCCGGCGGGGCGTCCTTCTTTTCCAGGATGACAGGCCAGGCCTTGGCGAGCTCGGCGTTGATGGCGATGAAGTCGCGCTGGTCCTCGGGGACCTCGTCTTCGGAAAAAATCGCGCCCACTGGGCACTCGGGAACGCACAAGGTGCAATCGATGCACTCGTCGGGGTCGATCACAAGAAAGTTCGGGCCCTCGCGAAAGCAATCGACCGGGCAGACCTCTACGCAGTCGGTGTATTTGCAGCGAATGCAGTTCTCGGTGACCACGTAGGTCATGACGCTCGTCCTCCCAAAAGCCGCCATATTAGGCGAAGGCGCCCCGCCAGGAAACAGCGCGCTTGCAGTTTCGGTTCCCTCACGGTTACTATGGCCAAGTCTGCTACGAAAGGATACCGGCTATGGATGCGGTGACGGGGCGGCACGGATGGCGATGGTCGTGGCGGGAGCGGCGTCTCAAGGCCTGGATCGACGCCCTGCCGGCGGCGGAACCGGGGCGCGCCTTGGCGCTCCTCGGGCAATCGGTGCGGGCCCTTAATACCACGCTCCTCGATCCGGTCACCCGCATTACCCTGCTTGGCTATTATGCCCAGGCGGCCGACGATCTGACCGCGGTCCTGGCCCGCCCCGGGGCCCCGAGCGGGGCCGCCGCGATGGCGACCACCCTGCAATCCGAGATTGCCCAAGGATACCAGATGGCGCTCACCCCGGAGCTGCCCGTCGACTGGCGGCAGACGGCGGTGGCCGGCGCGATGCACGGTCTGGCCGAGGTCCTGCGCGGCGCCTACCGGGTCTACGTCCCGGCGCCGCCGGGCCTGTGGCGGCGCATCCATACCCTGTTTGCCTCCGCCGGTACCCCGACCCTGGAACTGGAGCGCCTGTACACCCGGATCCTGCTTCTGGGGTTGTCGGATCCCTATGCGTTGCCCGCGGGCGGCATCGACGCGGTCTATCACATCATTGCCGAGATCGGCGAGCGCGCGGGCTTGAGCGAGACCACCGGGTTCGCGATCGTGCCGGAGGCCGACAAGCCGGCGGAGCCGGGCGGCGGCGAGACCGGACTCTTCCTGGATACCGCGGCGGTGCTGTCGGAGCTCGCCCAGTTGCGCGCCGACCTGCGCGCCCGCCGGCAGTTGCCTCCGCGGCTTGCGGCGTGCGTCCTGCCGGATCTCGCGCTGCGGCTGTTTGCGACGCTGGGCGAGGCCTGGCGGCCCGGGGCGCGGCGCCGGGCGCCGCGCGTGCGCCTGCGCGGCGAGCGGCTCGTTTGCCAGGGACTTGCGGCATTGCAGCGGCTGCGCGCCGAGGAGGCCCTGCATCCTCGGATCGTGGCGCTCGATGTCCCGTGGGACAGGGCGCGGGCCGCGGGCGGGGAGGGGCCGGGCGTCGGCCTGCCGCGCGTCACGACCTGGACGATCCGCGATGCGGGGCGGTCGGGCCTGTGGCTCAGCTGTCACGACCTCGAGGGACCGCCGCCTGCGCCCGGCACCTGGATCGGCGTGAAGGACCCCTCCGGGGGCCCCTGGCAAGCGGCGACGGTGCGTTGGCTCAGGCGCTCGCGGCCGCGCGAATACGCCATCGGCGTGGCCCTGCTCGGGGAGGCGCCGACCGAGTCGGTCTTGCGCATCGACCCGCGGCGCGCGGCCTTCGCCGCCTCGCCCGCGGCGGCCCCGGCCGGGGCCGCCACATCGGCGCCCGCGGCTGCGAAGGCGCCTTTGCCGCAGCCCCCGTGGCGGCGGGCCCTGCCCTAGATCGGCAGGCGCATCCCGGCGCCGTCTAGGTCTTGGCGGGATCCGCGAAGGCGGCGCGCATATGGCCGTAGACGCGCGGGTTGGCGGCGAGGATGTTGCCGCTGTCGAGCGGGTCGCCCTCGGTGAAGAGGTCGCTCGCGATCCCGCCGGCCTCGCGCACGAGAAGGGCGCCGGCCGCCATGTCCCAGGGCTTGAGGCCCGTCTCCCAAAACCCGTCCAGGCGACCGCAGGCCACATAGGCGAGGTCCAGGGCCGCCGAACCGGCGCGCCGGACGCCGCTCGTGCGGCAGGCCACGCGCTCGAACAACCGGACCCATTGCGCCACCGAGTCCGTCTCCCGGAAGGGAAAGCCCGTACCCAGCAGTGCGCCGTCGAACTCGGTCACCCGGCTCACCCGGATGCGCCGGTCGTTCAGTTGGGCGCCCTCGCCGCGGCTTGCCGTGAAGAGCTCGTCGCGTAAGGGGTCGAAGACCACGGCCTGTTCGAGACGGCCGCGACGGCGTAGGGCGATGGAGACGGCGAACTGCGGGAAGCCGTGGAGGAAGTTGGTGGTCCCGTCGAGCGGGTCGATGACCCATTCCCACTCGTTGCCGGCGGCCGCCCCGCTCTCCTCGGCGAGTATGCCGTGGTCGGGGTAGGCCCCCTTCAGGGTGTCGATGATGAGTTCCTCGGCGCGGCGGTCCACCTCGGTCACGAAATCGCGCCGGCCCTTCGTTTCGACGCGCAGCCGGTCGACATCGGGCAGGGCGCGGACGATGACGGTCCCGGCCCGGCGGGCGGCCCTGACGGCCGTGTGCAGCATGGGGTGCATGGCGGTTCCCGGAAAAGACGGACATTGTAGCGGGACGCGTCGACGTGTAAAAGGCGGGTGTGATCCGGGCCGCGTCCGGCCCGGGCGGACCGATGGGGAACGCCTCCGTGAGTATGCCCGATGTGCGCGTCATCCTGGTGCGGCCGCAGCACCCCGGCAACATCGGGGCCTGCGCCCGCGCCATGAAAAACATGGGGTTCAGGCACCTGGTGCTGGTGGCCCCCCGGCAGTTTCCGGCTGAAGAGGCGGTGGCGCGGGCCGCCGGGGCCGACGATATCCTGGCCGCCGCGCGGGTCGTAGACAGCGTCCGCGCGGCGGTCGCCGACTGCGTGTTCGTGGCCGCCACCAGCGCCCGTGACCGCACCATCCCCTGGCCGCGCCTGGATGCCCGCGGGGCGGGGACGGCCTTGTGCGCGCACGCGCGCTCGGGCCCGGTGGGGCTCTTGTTCGGGGCCGAACGGACCGGGCTTACCAACGACGAGGTGGACTATGCCCACGTCCTGGTCCAGATCCCGGCCGACCCCGAGTTCGCGTCCCTGAATCTCGCGGCCGCAGTCCAGATCCTGTGTTACGAGACGCGCTGCGCGGCCCTGGGCGCGGCCCCGGCGCCGGAGTCCGGCCACAGGCCGGCCTCGCAGGAGGACTTCAACCGCTTCCTCGAGCACCTCGAGAGGATGATGGCGGACGTGGGCTTTCTGGACGCACGGCACCCGCGCAAGCTCATGCGCCGGCTCACCCGCTTGTTCCGGCGCGCCCAACCCGACGACAACGAACTACAGATCCTGCGCGGGATATTGAACGCCGTCGAACACCCCTACCCGCCAGGTCGGGGCCGCGGCGATAATACTTGACAAATTTAGTAGGAGAAGGCCCAATAGGGGGTATGGAAAAGACCGAGGCCGACCGCGCCCAGCCTGCCGCCGCGAGGGGCTATTTTGCCAGCATCTTGGCGCGCGATCCAGCGGCGCGCTCCGGATTTGACGTCGCCACCTTGTACCCCGGGGTGCATGCGCTGGCGCTCCACAGGGTCGCGCACGCGTTGTGGCGGCGGGGATGGCGCTGGCTTGCGCAGGCGGTGGCGCGGCTGTCGCGGTTTTTGACGGGGATCGAGATCCACCCCGGGGCCCGGATTGGGCGGCGGTTTTTCATAGACCATGGCCTGGGCGTGGTGATCGGCGAGACCGCCGAGGTGGGCGATGACTGCACCTTGTATCAGGGGGTCACCCTCGGCGGGACCAGCTGGCAGCCCGAGAAGCGCCATCCGACGCTCGGCAACGGCGTGGTGGTCGGGGCCGGGGCCAAGATCCTGGGACCGATCACGGTGGGCGACGGCGCGCGTATCGGGTCGAATTCGGTGGTGGTGAAGGATGTGCCGCCGGGGGCCACCGTGGTGGGCATACCCGGCCGGGTGGTGGTCAAGCGCGGGGCGCGCGAGCGGTCGCGGGCGGCGTTGGCGCAGAAGATCGGCTTCGAGGCCTACGGTCAGGCCGCGCAGATGCCGGATCCGGTCGCGCAGGCGATCGACCGCGTCCTCGATCATCTGGAGGGCGTCGACCGGCGGATCGAGCAGCTGTGCGAGGAACTGCGCGCCGCCGGGGTCCCGCTGGGCGGGCCGGACGAGACGGCATCGCGCCGCGGCAACGGGATCGCCCCGGCCGACCGCGAGGCCGTGCCCGGGCCGGACCCCGATCCGAAGATAGTTGACTAAATCGCTCAGGTATGACAGATTAGGGGCGTGAAGACCACGCCCTGAGGCCGATATGAAACTCACCACCAAGGGACGCTATGCGGTCACGGCCATGCTGGATCTGGCCGTGCACCAGCATCATGATACGGTTGCGCTGGCGGATATCGCGGCCCGGCAGGGGATCTCTTTGTCCTATCTCGAGCAGCTCTTCGCGAAGTTGCGGCGTAAGGGGCTGGTGACGAGCGTGCGCGGCCCCGGGGGCGGTTACAGCCTAGCGCTCCCGGCCTCGCGGATCTCGGTGGCGCAGATCGTGATGGCGATCAACGAGAACATCGACGCCACCCGCTGCGGCGGCGAGGAGAATTGCCAGGGCGAGGAGCGATGCCTCACCCATCAGCTGTGGACGGAGTTGAGCCGGCGGATCTACGAGTTTCTCGACGGCATCACGCTCGCGACCTTGGTGACCGAGCCCGGGGTGCAGGAGGTGGTGATGCGTCAGGCCAAGCGGCCCAGGGCCGGGGTGGCGGTCAACGCAAGTGCGAATGGGAGCAGGTATGAGAAAGCCGATCTATCTTGA
This sequence comes from Acidiferrobacter sp., assembly GCA_027449165.1. GTDB lineage: Bacteria > Pseudomonadota > Gammaproteobacteria > Acidiferrobacterales > Acidiferrobacteraceae > Acidiferrobacter. The sequence continues at coordinate 10,340 of DAIDMD010000006.1, forward strand.
TTATTCGGCGACCACCCCGGTCGACCCGCGGGTGGCCGAGGTCATGTGCCGCTATCTCACGATGGAGGGCGATTTCGGAAACCCGGCGTCGCGGTCGCACGCCTTCGGGTGGGAGGCGGAGAAGGCGGTGGAGCGCGCGCGCGCCGACGTGGCGGCCCTGATCCACGCCGATCCCAAGGAGATCGTCTGGACGTCGGGGGCCACCGAGTCCGACAACCTGGCCTTAAAGGGCGCGGCGCACTTCTACCAGGCCAAGGGACGCCACATCGTGACGGTCAAGACCGAGCACAAGGCCATACTCGATACCGCGCGGCAGCTGGAGCGCGAGGGGTTCGAGGTCACCTATCTGGATCCGGAGCCCGACGGGCTTTTGGATCTCGCCAAGCTCGAGGCGGCGCTGCGGCCCGACACCATCCTCGTGTCGGTGATGCATGTGAACAACGAGATCGGGGTCGTCCAGGACCTGGCGGCCATCGGGCGGATCGTCAAGCCGCGCGGCATCCTGCTTCATTCCGACGCGGCGCAAAGCGCCGGCAAGATCCCGATCGACGTCGCGGCCCTGGGGGTCGACCTCCTGTCCTTGAGCGCCCATAAGGTCTACGGGCCCAAGGGCATCGGCGCGCTGTACGTGCGGCGCAAGCCCCGGGTGCGCCTCGAGGCGCAGATGCACGGCGGGGGGCATGAGCGCGGCATGCGCTCGGGGACGCTTCCCACCCACCAGATCGTGGGCATGGGCGAGGCCTTCCGGATCGCCCGCGAGGAGATGGACACCGAGGCCGAGCGCTTGAAGAGGCTGCGCGAGAGGCTGCTCGAGGGCCTGTCGGACATCGAGGAGGTCTACGTAAACGGCGACCTCGACCGGCGCATCCCCGGCAATCTGAACATCAGCTTCAATTTCGTGGAGGGCGAGTCGCTCATCATGGCCTTGAAGGAACTTGCGGTCTCGTCGGGGTCGGCGTGTACCTCGGCGAGCCTCGAACCCTCCTATGTGCTGCGCGCGCTCGGGCGCAACGACGAACTCGCGCACAGCTCCATTCGCTTTACGATGGGGCGGTTCACGACCGAAGAGGACGTGGAATATACGATACGGCTGCTGCACGACAAAATCGGCCGGCTGCGCGAGCTCTCCCCCTTGTGGGAGATGTACAAAGAGGGGATCGATCTGAATTCTGTGCAGTGGGCGGCTCATTAGTTTTTCTTCGAGTACGGGAGAGCATGATATGGCATACGGAACCAAGGTACTGGACCACTACGAAAACCCGCGCAACGTCGGATCCTTCGACAAGGCCGACCCCTCGGTCGGCACCGGCATGGTCGGCGCCCCGGCGTGCGGGGATGTCATGAAGCTCCAGATCCGGGTCAACGAGAACGGCGTGATCGAAGAGGCGCGGTTCAAGACCTACGGCTGCGGGAGCGCGATCGCCTCGAGCTCGCTGCTCACCGAATGGGTCAAGGGCAAGACCCTGGAGGAGGCCGGGAACATCAAGAATACCGACATCGCCGAGGAGCTGGCGCTGCCCCCGGTCAAGATCCATTGTTCGGTGCTGGCCGAGGACGCCATCAAGGCGGCGATCGCCGACTACCGCAAGAAGACCGGCAAGGACGAGAGCGTCGACGCGGCATAAGGGGGGCAGGACGATGGCAGTGACGTTGACCGAAAACGCCGCCCGGCATGTGCGGCGGGCCTTGGACAAACGCGGGCACGGCGAGGGCCTGCGGCTGGGCGTGCGCACGAGCGGCTGCTCGGGCATGGCCTATGTGCTGGAGTACGCCGACCAGGCGGCCGCCGAAGACACCGTGTTCGAGAGCCACGGGGTCAAGGTCCTGATCGACAAGAAGAGCCTCGTCTATCTCGACGGCACGGTCCTCGATTACACCCGCGAGGGACTGAACGAGGGGTTCCGCTTCCAGAACCCCAATCAGAAGGAGACCTGCGGCTGCGGCGAGAGCTTCAGCGTCTGAGGGATCCGGGCATGGCGCGCAATTATTTCGAGCTCTTCGACCTGCCGGCGCGGTTCGACATCGACCCGCGCGAGCTGGCGGCGCGCCATAGGGAGCGGATCCGCCTCTGGCATCCCGACCGCTACGCCCAGGGCTCGGCCGAGGAGCGCCGGCGGGCGGTCGCGGTGAGCGCGGAGCTCAACGACGGCCTGAAGGTCCTGCGCGACCCGGTGTCGCGCGCCCGCCACCTCCTGGCTTTACGCGGGGTCTCGACCGACGAGGAGACCGACACCGCGATGGACGCCGACTTCCTGACAGAGCAGATGGCCTGGCGGGAACGGCTCGAAGAGGGCGCCGGGCGCCCGGACCGCGTCGCGGCGCTGGCCGACGAGGTGGCGTCAAGCCGCCGGGTCAAGGAGTCGCGGCTTGCCGAGGCCTTGGCCGGCGAGGGCACGGCCGATCTTTCCCGGGCGCGGGTCCTGGTCCGGGAGCTGCAATTTCTCGAACGCTTCCTGCGCGAGCTCGACGACGCCACGGCCGAGGCCCTGTAGATGGCCTTGTTGCAGATCAGCGAGCCTGGGCAATCGCCCTTACCGCATTCGCGCAAGTTCGTCGCGGGCATCGATCTCGGCACGACCAATTCCCTCATAGCGACCGTGCGCGATGGCGCAGTCGAGGTCCTGGCCGACGCCGCAGGCGAGGTCCTGCTGCCGTCGGTGGTCCGGTTCCATGCCGACGGGCGGGTGACGGTGGGGCGCGCGGCGCAGGCAGCCGAGATCGAAGACCCCCTGAACACCATCGCCTCGGTCAAACGGCTCATGGGCCGCGGGCGCGGCGACGTCGCCGAAAGTCCCTATCGTCTGGCGGCGGGCACCGAAGGGTTGGTGCGCATCGTGACCGCGGCCGGCGACAAGACCCCGGTGGAGGTTTCGGCGCACATCCTCGCGGCCCTGAAGGCGCGCCTGGAGGAGACCCTGGGCGGCCCGCTTACCGGGGCTGTGATCACGGTGCCGGCGTATTTCGACGAGGCCCAGCGGCAGGCGACCAAGGACGCCGCGCGGCTCGCCGGGATCGAGGTCCTGCGGCTTTTGAACGAACCCACCGCCGCGGCCGTGGCCTACGGCCTCGACCGCAATCCCGAAGGGCTCTATTGCGTCTACGATCTCGGCGGCGGCACCTTCGACGTCTCGCTGCTGCGGCTCTCCCAGGGCGTCTTCGAGGTCCTGGCGACCGGCGGGGACGCGGCCCTGGGCGGGGACGACATGGACGCCGCGGTGGTCGCGCTGTGGACCGGGCGCGGGGCGCAGGCGGCGTCGCCCGAGGAGCGGCGGCGGCTCTTGCGCCTGGCGCGCAGCGCCCGCGAGCGCCTGACCGCCGAGACCGAGGTCGCGATCGACGCCGCGCCCCTCTATTCGGGGCGGCTGACCCGCGCCGACCTCGATGCCGCCATCGATCCTTTGATCGAGCGGACGCTGGCCGCCTGCCGGCGCGTGCTGAAGGACGCCGGTGTCCGGGTCGCGGATGTCGGCGCGGTGGTGCTCGTGGGCGGCGCCACGCGCACGCCGCGGGTCCGCGAGCGGGTCGGGGCGCTGTTTCGCAAGACCCCCTTGCACGACATCGACCCAGACCGGGTGGTCGCGGTCGGGGCCGCGCGACAGGCCGACCTGCTCGCCGGAAACGCCGGTGCGGCCGACATGCTGCTCCTGGACGTGATCCCCTTGTCGCTCGGCATCGAGATCATGGGCGGACTTACCGAGAAGATCATCCCGCGCAACTCGCCCATTCCGGCCTCGCGCGCCCAGGAGTTCACCACCTACAAGGACGGACAGCGGGCCCTGGCCATCCACGTGGTCCAGGGCGAGCGCGATCTTGCGAGCGACTGCCGGTCGCTGGCCCGCTTCGAGTTGCGCGGCATCCCGCCCATGGTCGCGGGCGCCGCCCGCATCCGGGTGACCTTCCAGGTGGACGCCGACGGCCTGCTCGCGGTCTCGGCGCGCGAGACGGTCTCCGGTGTCGAGAGCGCGGTGACCGTCAAGCCGTCGTTCGGATTGTCGGACGCCGAGATCGAACGCATGCTGGCCGACGCGATGGCGAGCGCCGAGGCCGACGCGGCCGCGCGGACCTTGCGCGAACAACAGGTCGAGGCCGACCGCATGATCGAGGCGGTGGACGCGGCGCTGGCGGCGGACGCGCGGCTACTCGTCCCGGGCGAGCGGGAGGCGATCGCCGAGCGGATCGCGGCCCTGAAGGCGGCCCGGGACGGCGGGGATGCGCGGCGGATACGCGAGGCGATCGCCTCGCTCGATCGCGCCAGCGCGGGGTTCGCCGCCCGGCGCATGGACGCCGGCCTCGAGCGGGCGATGAAGGGCCGGTCGGTCACGGAGTTCCGGTGATGGCCCGTATCCGGGTCCTGCCGCATGCCGCGATCTGCCCGCAGGGGGCCGACATCGAGGCCCCGGAGGGCATGAGCATCTGCGACGCCCTGCTGGGCGCCGGCATTCCCATCGAGCATGCCTGCGAGAAGGCCTGCGCCTGCACGACCTGCCACGTCCTGGTGCGCCAGGGCTACGAGAGCCTGGCCCCGGCCTCCGAGAAGGAGGAGGATCTGCTCGACAAAGCCTGGGGCCTGGAGCCGGACTCGCGGTTGAGTTGCCAGGCCAGGATTCGCGGGCAGGACCTTGTCATCGAGATTCCCAAATACACCATTAATATGGTGTCCGAAGGCCATTGACGGAGGGGCCCAATGGGTTTGAAGTGGAGCGATGCCCGGGAGATCGCGATTCTCCTGTATGATCGGCACCCCGAGATCGACCCCCGCTACGTGCGCTACACGGATCTGCATCGCTGGGTCCTCGAACTCGAGACCTTCGCAGACGAGCCGCAGCGCTCGGGCGAAAAGCTGCTGGAGGCCATCCAAATGGCGTGGATCGAGGAGGCCGGGATCGACGCCGACTAAGGCGCGCCCGCAAGACCCCGGCCAAGGCCGGGAGGCACGGCCGCCCCAGGGGCCCGCCGCCGGCGGACCGCCCCCCGCCCGCGGCTGCCCCGCGGAAAATTGCCGCGCCGCCGCGGAGGCGCTAGAATGCGCCGGTTTCGGTATGTACTCTTTCAACCCAAGGAACAGGCATGGCCATTGAACGCACGCTCTCTATCGTGAAACCCGACGCCGTGGGCAAGAACGCCATCGGGGCCATCTACGACCGCTTCGAGAAGGCCGGTCTGCGCATCGTCGCCGCGCGGATGATGCACCTGACCCGCGCCCAGGCCGAGGGCTTTTATGCGGTGCACCGGGAGCGGCCGTTTTTCAAGGATCTCGTGAGCTTCATGATCTCGGGTCCGGTCATGGTCCAGGTCCTGGAAGGCGAGGGCGCCATCGCCAAGAATCGCGAGGTCATGGGGGCGACCAATCCGAAGGCCGCGGCCCCGGGGACCATACGCGCGGACTTCGCGGCGAGCATCGACGAAAACGCCGTGCACGGGTCCGACGGCCCGGAGACCGCGCGCGCCGAGATCGGCTACTTTTTCGCGGACGTCGACATCTGCCCGCGCACCCGCTAGGGAGGACGATCTGAGCGCAGCCGGCCCCGTCAATCTGCTTGGCCTCGACCGCGCCGCGCTGGGCGCGTTGGTCGGGGCGATGGGGGAGCGCGCGTTTCGCGTCGAGCAGATCTTGCCCTGGCTGCACCAGCGCGGGACCACCGATTTTGCCGCGATGACCAACATCGGCAAGGCCCTGGCCGCGCGGCTGGCCGAGTGTGCCACCGTGGCGGCCCCGGAGATGGCGAGCGAGCAGCGCTCCGAGGACGGTACCCGCAAGTGGGTCCTGCGGCTTGCCGACGGCAACGCCATCGAAACGGTGTTCATCCCCGAGGCCGAACGCAACACCCTATGCATCTCCTCGCAGGTCGGGTGCGCGCTCGACTGCGCGTTCTGCGCCACCGCCCGGCAGGGGTTCAACCGCAACCTCACGGCCGCCGAGATCGTGGGCCAGGTCTGGTTCGCCGAGCACAGGCTGCGCGCCGAACGCAACGCCCCGGATCGCGTGATCTCGAACGTCGTGTTCATGGGTATGGGCGAGCCGCTCCTGAACCTAAAGGAGGTGGGTCCGGCGATCCGCATCCTGTTGGACGACCTGGGTTACGGGCTGTCGCGCCGCCGTGTGACCGTCAGTACCGCGGGGGTCGTGCCGGCCATCGACCGCCTGAAGGAGGCGGCGCCGGTCAGCCTCGCCGTGTCCCTGCACGCCCCGGACGACGGCCTGCGCGACCGGCTCGTGCCGCTGAACCGGAAATACCCCATCGCGGAGCTGCTTGCGGCCTGCCGGCGGTATGTGGGCACGGACGCGCGCCGCCGCGTGACCTTCGAATACGCCATGCTCGCGGGCGTGAACGACGCCCCCGAGCAGGCCCGGGCGCTGGCGCGCCTTTTGCGGACGGTGCCGGCCAAGGTCAATCTCATCCCCTTCAATCCGTTTCCGGGGACGTCGTTCGAACGGTCTGCGGACGCCGTCATCGACGCCTTCCGCGATATCCTGCTGGCATCGGGCCTCGTGGCCGTCACCCGGCGCACGCGCGGCGACAGCATCCGCGCGGCCTGCGGGCAGCTGGCGGGCGTCGTCAAGGAACGGTCACGGCGGGTGGTGCCCATCCATGCGTCCTAGTCTCATAGCGGCGGTCCTTGGCATCGGCGTCCTGACGGGCTGCGCCAGCGCCCCGCGGCTCTCGCCGCAGTCCCACAAGCTCGTCGAGCTGCGCACCGCGCTCGGGGTGGGGTACATGCGGGAGGGGCAGCTCGGACTGGCGCGCAACGAGCTCGCCCATGCCCTGGCCCTGGACAAGACCGATGCCGCCGCCAATAACGCCATGGCCATCGTCGAGGAGCGGTTGCGCGAGCCGGCCAAGGCCGAGCGCTACTTCCGGCGGGGACTGGCCCATCACCCGCACGATGGCGCGCTGCAGAACAACTACGGGGCGTTTCTGTGCGGGACCGGGCAGGTGGCCCGGGCGCTCACGCATTTTCAGGCCGCATTGCACTCCCCGCTCTATCCGACGCCGCAGCTCGCCGACCTCAACATGGGCGTGTGCCTTTTGAAGACGCCCAA
>DAIDMD010000007.1 GCA_027449165.1 Acidiferrobacter sp.
TCGCGGTGCAGGTAGACGGCCGGGGGGTCTTGGAACATGCGCATGGGGATCAGGCCTCCAGGGCGGTGAGGAGGGCTGCCACCCACGCCGGGGGCACGGACGACGAGAGCGCCAGGGAGGCCTTGCCGATGGTGAGCGTGACCGTGTCGCCCACGCAGTGGGGGCCGCCTGGCTTGGGGCCGATCGGTGCCTGCAGACCCCGGGGTGTGACCGCCACCGGCACGAAGGCCGCGGCAGATGCGATGGGCTGCGTGTCTTGCCCCCGGCGGCTTGCCGAACGCCCGCGGAGCTCCAGGCTACGCCGATAGAAGTACGTCAACCGTAGTCCATGCCGGGCGCAGAAGTCGTGCGCGCTCTCTGCGCTTGCCTCGTACTCGGCAAAGAGCTCTAGCCAAGCCTCATTACTGCGGATCTTCGCCATACATCCGTCTCCATCAATGTGATGGATCGAAGCGTAGGCGACTTAGGGGATCACGGGCAGGGTGCGGTTGCTGGAGCGCTTACTTTCGGGATGGGCAGCGCGGATATCGTCAGGAATATGGGTGGCGGCTTCGCCGATCAGTTCCAGGTTGCGCAGGGTGGCGTCGTAGGTCAGCCCGTTGGTCACGAAACTGGCCTGATCAAGTCCATCGGTGTAGGCGAGCACCTTCCCGGCAAAGCCGATCATGTCGTCGAGGTAAAAGTACCATTCGCGCTGGCTAGCATCAGACATTGACCCGGTCCCGTTCGATGTGGGGGCGCAGCTCCGGCCGTAGGGCCCTTTCGGTGACGAGGTCGACCGGACAGCCGAGCAGGTCCTCCAGGTAGAACTGCACGCCGAAATAACGCTTGGAGGTGGCTGGGCCATCAAAGGCCACCAGCACATCGACATCGCTGCCGCTGGCCGCCGTATCGCGAGCGGTCGAGCCGAACAGGGCCAGCCGGGTCACGCCGAAACGGCTTTGCAGCTCCGGCATACTTCGACTCAGCAGATCAAGAGCACGTTGTCTTTTCATCGGCCAGCCCCCAAGGGCAGTTCGCCTTCTTCTGGGTTTTAGCGCACTGAAACCGCTGGATGCACATGGGCCATTCAGTGCTATTCGACAATGTAACATCTGCTGTGCGGCATGCAACTCCAAATTCGAGGTTGTCCCGACGGGCTCGAAACGGCTCCGGCGTGCAAGGGCCATGAGCGTCAACGCAAAAACGTCCACCGACGCCCGACATCGTGGCGGCCATCGTTGACGAGACGTTGCCGCCAGAGTGACGTTGTTCGATCTAGCGTCGGGGATGCCACTGTTGCGGGAGGAGCAGCGGGCCACCATCAATCGCTAATTGCCGTCGGATGCGAACCGTACGGGTTGGATCACTTGCCAGACCAGCCGGAGGCCTTGATCAGCTGCAGAACACGTCCGACTTCGGATGGGGCTGGAGTCGTGTCGATGAACGGGAAGAGTTCCGTCAGCATGTCGCCGAAGGTCAATATCTCGATGGGGTTGCCGCCGAGATTCTCACGGAACGTCGCGTTATCCTGCCATGCCGATCGGCTGCCGATGATTTTCGTGACAGCCGTGATGTAGGTGAACGAGGACGATCCGGTCAGCTCGGCGACAGCCGCCATGAAAGCGGCTGCCCATTTTTCCCTGGTCAGCTCGCGGAACCCGCGCCAGGCTTCACGCCCCGAGACCACCTTGTTCTTGGCGATGGCATCGATCCAGTATTCGGGACGAAAGCCACGCTGCCAGCTCTTACAGCTCACCACCATCACCCGACGCACGCCATCGAGTCGCGGATGGATGCCGATCACGTCGATGTCGCTATGCACAGCATCCTGGCGGGTGTCGTACTGCGCGTGATCGCCGGCGGGCCGGAACTTGATGTTGTGCCTGGTGAAGTACCCTTTGTGCTGCAGGTACTCGTCCACCATCTGCTCAAGGATATCTTCTTTCATTCCTGTCGCCCTCGCGATTGATCCGTTGGCTGGCGAATCCCTCGAACTCCGGCTGGATTGGCACTGCAGAAACGCCTCGAGCAGGTTGAGGACGTGGATGCCGAGCGCCCCTCGAGGATGAAGTTCACCCGCTCGGTGTGCTCCCTGATCCTGCCGGAGACTTTGTCTCGTTCAGACTGGCGACGCCGATGCGCTCGCCGTGCTTGATCAGCGAGGCTGCCGGGGTGTTCTTCGCCCTGCCGGCGCCGTCGTGTTGAGTCGTATAGTGGGCAGCGCTGTTGGGGTCGACTTTCCCGACCTTCATCACATGAGGGCCAAACGACAAGACGTACACCGCCATCGTGCCGGGCGGCAGCGCCTCGGGTGGCACATGCGGCGCAGGGCGTCGATCGACCATGATGGCATCGGACGCCAACGAGACGCCAGCAATGCCAGCGACACGGCGAAAATCCCCCAAGAACAGATCCGGATTCCACATCATCGGCCCGATTCCTCTCTGCCCGCCGCCCACCCGCTACCTGCATGCCATGCCAGCGGAAAAGCAGCAGCTTGCCGTAGCGCGTCCAGCGGGGGTGACAGGAACGCACGCAGACCTACAATGACCTCGGAAAGCTGAAGCTCGATCAGGGCTGTTCTTCCTCAGGAATGCCTGCCACTGGGTCTGCTTCTGCCGGTCCTGTGCGAATTCGTCGCTCAAGCCGAAAGGGACGCCATCCGGCAGTGCTGTCCTGCGGCGCTCAAAGGTGGCGTGGATCGCCCGGCAGAGGAGCTCGCCGTCGAAGTCGGTGTGGCGTGCCAGTATCCAAAGATCGAAGTAATCCTTCATGCGACTGTTGGCGATCCCCAGCGAGGAGAGTGCCTCGAACTTCTCGGCGACAACGGTATAGCGTGGATAGACGCGCAGCTTCGGTGCCTCGAACTCGGACAGCATGACGGGGTACTCGGCATCCTCCGGCCCGGGCGTGACCGCGTCACCGAACCCGATGTCGACCTGGATTGGACAGCGCGCGCCGTCGATCAACCCGAGTAGTGTGACGCGCACGCCTGCGTAGTTGGCGTCCTTGCGAATCTCGGCAGCGCGCACGGTGTTGGCTTGAAACGCCACGCCATCGGTCGTCTCGATCGTGCAGATATTCTTGAAGATGCTTTCGATATGCGGTAGCTCCGCCGAGCCAAAACCCAGAAAGTCAGCGTCTCTGGTCGGACGGTGCGGGATGTCGAAGCACAGGTCAAACAGCAGGGCACCCTTGAGCAGGAACTGATCCGCGTGCTTCGAGATGCTGATCCGGTACAGAAGGCGCTCAATCGCGTAGCGAGTCAGGACCAGATTGAAATCCTGCTTCGTCGCGCGGGCGCGGTTGAGCAGACTGGCACGCACGGATGCCGCCACGTTTCGTTCATTCATGACAGGCTTTCCATGTAGGGGCGCATCACGTTGGCCACTCGGCACAGGGTGGCATAGCGCCAGAGTTCGTCCGTGCTCACGCGCTTGGCTCGCCAAGCCTCCTGGAGCGCTTCCATCGCCACATCGAGGCCGATCTTGTTGCGAAACTTGAAGCAGTCAGCCACGGTCCTGGCGATGTTGGTCACGCGCACGGTTACGCCATCGATCTGATGTTCTTCGATACCGTCGGTCAGCGCGGCTCCGGAAAAGCGCACGATGCGCAGCGGCGGGTAATCCATCTTCGGCGCACGGGCCTTGTTGGGAATGGCCAGCCAGACCTCGAACGGCGACTGCGTGGTGAGGTCATGCACGCGCAGCGCCGATAGTAGGCAGACGATGGCTTGTGGATGTTTGCGTGCGACCTCGGCCAGCGAGCCATGCTCCGACACGGAGCGACCAGGAATGGCGTACAGACCGCGCCCCACGCGGGTGAGTAGTCCCTGCCGAACCAGCCGCGTGAGGGCGACACTGGGCAGCCCGCACTCATCGAGATCGCGCGGGCGAATAAGGCCGCGCTGGGCGGCGAGATCCAGAATACGCTGATGCGAATTTTCCATGTCGCCATGATGTTGCATTACGTCGGTATCTGTCAAGAATTACCGACAAAACACAACATCCATGGTTTCCTTTGCTACCCAATGCTGCAATCCAACCGCTTGATTCGTCCGCGCGTAACTCTTTGATTCGTATTGGGCTGAGTTGCGGCCTTTGCGGACTTCGGGCCAGCTCCGGGGAGCGAGGTCGGAGCGAGGAATGGCGAGGAGAGAGTGGAATGCGGCCCGGAACGGCCAATTCGGGCGGCAGGTGAAGTCCGCAAGCGTTCGCCTACATCCCCCACAACACGCGGGGAACCCGCGCGATCGGGCAAGGGAAAACCCCAACCGATAAGGGTTGGGGTTTCGTGATTGGTGGAGACGGCGGGAATCGAACCCGCGTCCGCAAATCCTCGGCCAGTCAGTTCTACATGCGTAGTCTGTCTATGGTTTCGCCCATCGCCCTCCGACAGACAGGATGGCTACGGGTTGAGCCTGCTTAGATTTAATGGCGCGGTAACAGGCGCACCGCGACACGATCCTGCGTATATGACCGTTTCATCCCAGCCCACAGGAAGAACCGGGGAAACGGTTAGCGGGGATTAAGCCGCTAAGGCGTAGTTGTCGTCGTTGGCAACTATAGTTTTGCAGTTGGATTTACGAGGAACCCTGCACCTCGGCATGCCCTGAAGGCGTCGCAATCCACGTCGAAGCCGATCGTCCCCAGAACGGCATAATATGACATAGGGCGAGGTCGCGGGCAAGGCCCGTTGCTGGGCGCCACGGCGCAAGGGTGGGGCGGCGCGGGATGCAGCTGCGGCGCCGCCGCCCGGCGGGCGGGCCGGTATCCGGCACGATCGCGGGTGTCGCAAAGACGGCCCTCTAGTGTTGCTTGATCGCCCGTTCCTGCTCGCGGGCGGACTCCCGCTCCTTCACTGCGGCGCGCTTGTCGTGCTGCTTCTTGCCCTTGGCGAGCGCGATCTCGATCTTGGCGCGCCCGAACTTCCAGTACAGGGACAGCGGCACGAGCGTGTAGCCGCGCCGTTCCACCGCCCCTATGAGCCGGCTGATCTCGAGCCGATGCAGGAGCAGCTTGCGGGTCCTCGTAGGGTCGGCCTTGACGTGTGTCGAGGTCGTCTTGAGCGGCGAGAAGTGGGCCCCGAAGAGGAAGATCTCGCCATTCTGGACGATGACGTAGCTTTCCTTCAGTTGCGCGCGCCCATCGCGGAGGCTTTTGGCCTCCCATCCCTGCAAGACGAGGCCGGCCTCGAATCGCTGTTCGATGAAGTAATCGTGCCAGGCCTTCTTGTTCTGGGCGATCACGCGGGGTTCGGTGTCTTTGGGACGGGCCATGGTCGGGCATGGTGCCCAAGGACGGCTGGCGGCGCAAGGCCTGTTCGGCGCGCCACCGAATCGTTTAGAGTGCCGGATTATGTCCAGCCTTCCACCGAAGACCGCCGCTTTTTGGTCGTCCCCCTCGCGATTCTTCCTCGTGGCTTTGGGCGCGCTGTCCGGGATGGACGCCTTTTCAGAATTCCCTTATCTGCTCTCGCACTACGGCGGCGGAACCTTTGTCGCGGTCTACGCCCTGGCGCTGCTGGCCATGGCCTGGCCGCTGCTGGCTGGCGAGCTTACGCTCGGGCGCCGGGCCGGCGGCACCGGGTCGCCGGGCGCCATCGTCCGGATCGTGCCGGGGCGCGCCTGGCGGTGGACCCTGCGGGCGGCCTCGCTCGGGGGGTTTCTGATGTTCGGCTATGTGGCAGTGGTCGCGGGCTGGATGTTGTTTTACCTCCACGAGGCGCTGGCCGGGCACTTCCAGGGGGCGACCGAGGCCTTCATAGGGGCGCAATTTGCCCATCTGGCCGCGCACCCGGGACCGCCTTTGGCCTGGGAAGCCCTGTTTCTTCTGTTGGTATTTTCGGTCGTCGCGGGCGGGCCGCGCGCGATAGAGGACCTATCTTATCTTGTGGTGCCCGGGTTGCTCGCGCTTTTTGTGGCGCTGGTGGTCTTTGCCGCGACCCTGGGGAGTTTTTTCGTGAGCGCCCCCGTCTTGCTGGTCCCGCGGCCGGCGCCTTCGGGTGCGACCGTGGCGCTGGTCGCCCTGTCGCAGGCCTTCTTTGGCCCCGGTCTCGGCACAGCCTCGTTTTTGGCCTATGGGGTCTCGCTCAGAAGCTCGGTATCGGCCGGCCGGATGGCCTTGGCGCTGGTTTTTGCCCAGACCTTCGCGGCCTGGCTCGGGGGGTTCGCTTTGGCCTCGCTGGTCTTTGCCGCGGGACTCAGGCCGCTTGCCGGCGGCGGCTTTCTCTTTGAGACGGTGCCGCTCATGGGGTCGCGGCTCCCGCACGGCGCGCTCGTGGCCGCGCTCTGCTATCTTGCGCTGATCGCGGCGGCATGGCTCTCGGGTGTGGCGTGGCTGGAGCCGGCGGTGCAGCTCTTGGCCGAGCGCGGGATATCCCGGCCGCGTGCGGCGTTGGGCCTGGCGCTCGCCGCGCTCGTCACCGGGGTGGTCCTGACGTTGTCTTTGAAGTCCTGGGCCTTTTCGTTTACCTTCTTTGGGCGACTGAAGACGCTCGGGCTGCTCGATGTCCTCATGATCGTCGCTGTGAATGTCTTGCTGCCGTGGGGGGCGGGGGGTCTGAGTCTCCTCATGGGTTGGGGGCCGGACGGGCTTTTCGGTCGGCGCGAACCGCTTGGCGGCCTACGCCGCCTGTGGCTTTGGGCCTTGCGCCTGCTTGTCCCTACGGCGGTCCTGGTCGTGATCCTCAGCGCACCTAGGTTGGTATTGTGACGACGATTAGCAAAAGCGCGCTCGTGGCCTACAGCGCGGACGAGATGTACGGGCTTGTGGCCGATGTCGAGAGCTATCCAGAGTTTCTGCCGTGGTGTGCGGGTTCGCGGGTGCTGGAGTGCGATGATGCGGGTCTGGTCGCGGAGATCGACATGGCCTTCGGGGGCATCCGCAAGACCTTTACCACCCGCAACACCCATGCCCCGGGTCGCATGGACATCCAGCTCGTCCGGGGTCCATTCAGCCGGCTCGAGGGGTCTTGGCGCTTCGCTCAGGTCGGCGAGCTCGGTAGCCGGATCAGTCTCGATCTCGAATTCGATTTCGCCAACCGCCTGCTTGCGCGCGCCGTGGGACCGGTGTTCGGAACGATCGCCAACAGTCTGGTGGACAGCTTCAAGAGGCGCGCGCGCGAGGTGTATGGCGCGCGCTGACTGGCCGGTCGAAGTGGTCTACGGGGCCGCCGTGCCCGATGTGCGCTGGGTGCGCATGGTCCCCGGGAGCACCGTCCTCGACGCCATTCGCCGATCCAGGCTCCTCGACGATTACCCGGGGCTCGACATGCGCGGGGGGCGGGTCGGCATATTCGGGCGGTTCGTGGCCCTGAGCAACCCGGTCAAGGCCTTCGACCGGGTCGAGATTTACGCGCCGCTGCCCGAGGACCCGAAGGAGGCCCGGCGGCGGCGCGCCGCCCTCAGGCGTGGGGCTTCCCGTAAATGTGGCGCGGGGTCGGGCGCGGGGTCCCCACGATGCGCACGAGCTTGCCGTCCTTGAAGTACAAGGTGAAGTGTTCGGATATGAGCGGCTTGTAGTTGCGCTTCAGGGAATAATAGTAGTCCCAGCGATCGGGATGGAAGGGGTCGCGTACAGCCGGCGTCCCAAGATCGTAGGCCACCTCGTCCTTGGTCATCCCTAAATGCAGCTGCGCGATCATCCTGGGGGTGATGACGTTGCCCTGCTGGATCGTCGGGCGGTAGAGCAGGTGGCAGCCGCTTAGTGCCAGCGAGGCCAGCAGAGGAAAGAGCACATTCGGTTTTTGCATGGGAATCGTTCTAGTTTACACTGGCTTTTCGTGGGTCGGAGGCGACAAAGTACACTATCGACCCCGTCATGGCAAAAGCACGAGACGCGCATCATGAGCGACAGCACGGATCTCAAGAAGGCCGGCCTCAAGGCAACGCTGCCGCGCCTTAAGATCCTCGGTATCCTGGAGGAGCCGCGGGCGCGGCACATGACCGCCGAGGATGTCTACAAGGCGCTGCTCGATATGGGCGAGGAGGTGGGTCTGGCGACCGTCTATCGGGTCCTGACCCAGTTTGAGAACGCAGGCCTCGTCATTCGCCACAATTTCGAGGGTGGGCGTTCGGTCTTCGAGATCAATCAGGGTGGGCATCACGACCATGTCGTGTGTGTGGAGTGCGGGGAGGTCTTCGAGTTCTACGACCCGGCGATCGAGGAGCGGCAGCGGCGCGTTGCCGAGACCCTGGGCTTTCATGTCGACAGCCACTCCCTCTACATGTACGGCACCTGCCTGGGCATGAAGCGCGAAGGCCGGTGCTCGAAGCGGACCGTTTCCGGGCCGGCCGCGCCCGACGAGCCCTAGGGGGCGTTTCGGCCGAGATTGAGGAGGACCGCCACCTCGTCGCACTGGTTGTACTTGTAGCATTTCACGCAGACGTTCCAGACCTTCTCGGGCAGCGTGTCCATCGCGACCGTGACGAATCCCAGTTTATGAAAGAAGGCCGGCACGTAGGTAAGCGCCATCAGGCGGCGCAGGCCGAGATGGCGGGCCTCGGCGATGAGACGCTGGACCATGAGGCGTCCGAGGCCCCGGCGCTCGTACTCTTCGGCCACGACCAGGCTGCGCACCTCTCCCAGGTCCTCCGTGAAGATCTCGAGCGCGCCGATCGCCGCCACTTGGCCGTCGACCTCGATCACGAAGAAGTCGCGCAGGTGGCGGTAGATCTCGTTCATGGTGCGCGGCAGCAGGTTGCCCTTGGTCGCGTAGATCTCGAGAAAGTGGTGAATGTACGGCACGTCGGCGATGCGCGCGGGCCGCACCTCGGGGGTCCCCATGCCCTTACCCACGGAGCATGTCCCGCGCCAGCGCGCGCGTGCGCTCGCTGACCGCCACACCCCCCAGCATGCGCGCCACCTCCTCGATGCGCCGTGCCGACGTCAGGACCTCGACCGAGCTGATGGTCCGACCCGCGGCCTGGCCCTTTTCGACGAGCAGGTGGGTGTCGCCCTGCGCGGCCACCTGCGGGAGGTGGGTGATGCAGAGGACCTGGCGGGTCTTCGCGAGCTCATGGAGCCTCAGGCCCACGATCTCCGCCACCGCCCCCCCGATGCCGACGTCGACCTCATCGAACACCAGTGCCGGACCGGCGCAGACGTCGGCGAGGACCACCTGCAAGGCCAGGCTGATCCGCGACAGCTCGCCGCCCGAGGCGGTCTTGGTGAGCGGCTTGAAGGACGCATCGGGGGCCGGGCTGACCAGAAACTCGACGCTCTCACAGCCGTTTACCGACAGGTCTTCCGGGCCCAGGGCGACCTGGAAACGGGCGGACCCGAGCCCCAGCCGGCCCATCTCGTCGGTCACCGCGCCCCCGAGCACCGGCGCGGCCTCGCGGCGCTTGGCCGTGAGCGCCTCGGCATAGCGCGCCGCCTCGCGCTCGCGCTGCGCGATCTCCTGCGCAAGTCCGGTGATCTGGTCCTCGTCGCCTTGCAGGGATTCGTGTTCCGCGGAAAGCCGTGCCCAAAGCTCCGGCAGCTCCTCCGGGGGAACGCGGTGCTTGCGCGCGAGATCGTGCCAGCGGGCGACCCGGGCCTCGAGGGCCGGCAGGTCCGCGGGCTCGCTGTCGAGGCTGCCCCCGATCCGGTTCAGGCCGGCCGCCGCCTCGCCGATCTCGACCGCGGCGCTGGCGAGCAGGCCCTCGATCTCGGCCAACCGCGGTTCATGCCGGGTCAACGGACGGAGCGCGCTCATGGCGCGCTCGAGCCCCGTGGACAGGGCCTGTTCCCCATCGGCGAGCACGGCCATGAGGTCGGCGATCCCCGACATGAGCTCCTGGGCATGGGCCAGGCGCCGCTCGGTGGCGTTGAGCTCCTGCCATTCGCCGGCTTCCGGTCGGAGGGCCTCGAGCTCGTCGAGTTGATAGCGCACAAGCGACGCCCGGGCCTTGCGCTGGTCGGCGGCCTCTTGCAGCGTTCTGAGGCGCGTCCGGGCCGACTGGAGGGCGCCCACGGCGTCGGCAAGCGCTCGCGCCTCGGCCTGGGCCCCGGCGTAGGCGTCGAGCAGCACCCGTTGCGCGTCCTTGCGCATCAGGGCCTGGTGTTCGTGCTGTCCATGCAGGTCGATCAAAAGATCGCCCAGGTCGCGCAGCAATTGCAAAGGGACCGGGGTGGCGTTGACGAAGGCGCGCGACCGGTCCGGCGCGATCACCCGCCGGACGATGCACTCGCCGGCATCGGCCGCGAGGTCCCGTTGCGCGAGCCAGGCCCGGGCGGGGTGTTGGGGGGCGAGATCGAAGGTCGCCGTGATCTCGGCGGCCTCGGCCCCGGTCCGGATCACCCCGGCGTCCGCGCGTGCGCCGAGCGCAAGCCCCAGGGCGTCAACGAGTAGCGATTTGCCGGCGCCGGTCTCGCCGGTCACGACCGAGAGGCCCGGTCCGAATGGGATCCGCAGCTCGTCTATGACCACGAACGACCGGATGAGCAGCTCGGAGAGCATCAGACCCTTCGACCCCAGTGCAGCTTCTGCCGCAGGACTTCGTAATGATTCCGGCCCTCCGGATGGAGCAGGGTCACCGGGGTTTCGGCCCGACAGACGGTCAGGCGATCCCCATTCCGGAGACCGAAGTTCGATTGGCCGTCGAAGGTCACGTGCGCGCTCTGGTCGCTCACCAGGACGATCTCGACATGGCAGCCGCTATGCACCACGATCGGCCGGTTACTCAAGGTCTGCGGGCAGATGGGGACCAGGACGATGGCCGCCAGCGTCGGGTCCAGGATCGGCCCGCCCGCGGACATCGCATAGGCCGTGGAGCCGGTCGGGGTGGCCACGATCACCCCGTCGGCGCGCGAGCCGCTTACCAGCTGGCCGTCGATATAGGTTTCGAACTCGATAAGGCGGGCGAGTTCGCCCTTGTTGACGACCACATCGTTCAATGCCAAGCGCTTGAGGAGCGTCTGGCCGTCGCGCACGATGGTCGCCGCCAGCAGAAAGCGCTCCTCGGCCTGGTAGTGACCGTCCAGGATATGATCGATCATGCCGATGTTGTCCGTGGACACGTCGGCAAGGAACCCCAGGCGCCCGGCATTGACGCCTATCAGGGGGACGTGGTGGGGCGCCAGCCGGCGCGCGACCCCAAGCAGCGTGCCGTCGCCCCCCAGGACGATGGCAAGGTCTATAATTTCGCCGATGCGGTCGAGCGGGCAGGTGGCCACGCCCGCGAGGTCGAGGGCGGCGGCGGTCTCCGCCTCGACGGTGATCTCGAGGGCGCGCGCCTCCAGGAGCCCATAAAGGCGTTGCAGTAGTTCGCGTCCGCCCCGATCACCGTATTTTCCGAACAAACCGACGCGTCTTATGGCCGCCTTCATGGCAAATCCCTCATAGTCACCAACACTAGCATGGGTCCCCGGGCGCGGCCAGAGAGCGGCGCCCCGTCGCTGGGGTGTACTGATCTGTTGACACCCAAAGCGGCTATTGATAGCGTGCCCCTGGCACTCGGAAAGTGGGAGTGCTAAGAGGAGGGGTAGCTTATGGTGTCGTTAACGCCTCGCGCCGAACGGCTCCTCAAGGCGCTTATCGAGCAGTACATAGCCGAGGGCCAACCCGTCGGCTCGCGGACCTTGGTCAAACAGGCCGGGTTGGAGTTCAGTCCCGCGACCGTGCGCAACATCATGTCCGACCTCGAGGAGCTGGGGCTCGTCCGCTCCCCGCACACCTCCGCCGGGCGGGTGCCCACCGAGCGCGGTTACCGCTTCTTCGTCGACACACTGCTCGCGGTCCAGCCCCTGAAGGCCTTGGACACGACCCATATCGAGGATCGGCTCCTGGCCGATCAGGACCCGCAGCAGCTCATCGAATCGGTGTCCGGCCTGCTCTCGCAGGTCACCAAGCTCACCGGGATCGTGCGCGTCCCGCGCCGTACCGACGTCGGGTTTCTCCAGCTCGACTTCCTGGCGCTGTCGCCCACCCGGGTGCTGGTCATCCTGGTCACCCAGGACGGCCAGGTCTTGAACCGGGTCATACACCCCAAACGGCCGTACTCGGCCTCCGAATTGCAACAAGCCGCCAATATCTTCAACGACGCCTACGCCGGCCGGTCCGTGGACGAGGTCCGGCGCAGCCTCATCGCGGCCTTGAGGCGCGACAGCGAAGATATGCAGCAGATTCTGCGCTCGGCGGTGGAAATGGCCCATCAGGTCTTTTCCGGGGAGGAGATCGGCGATTCGCCGCTCTTTGTGAGCGGCGAATCCAATCTGCTGGCCTTTCCCGAGCTCAGCAATACCGAGAAGTTGCGCCGGCTGTTCGAGGCGTTCACCGCCAAACAGGACCTCTTGCATCTCCTGGATCAGAGTATGGCCTCGCAAGGCGTGCAGATTTTCATTGGCGCGGAGTCGGGTTATGAGGCCCTGGCGTCGTGCAGTGTCGTGACCGCGCCCTACGAGGTGGACGGCCAGATCGTGGGGACCTTAGGGGTAATCGGTCCGACGCGTATGTCCTACGACCGGGTGATCTCGATAGTCGATGTCACCGCCCGCCTCCTGAGCGGTGCACTGAGCCATGGCGTTGCGGGTTAGGCCCGCCGGCGCTTGATTTGGGCCGCCACCGTCCCCACATGCCGCGGATACATTCATTACGGAGTCGCCGATGGCAGAGAACGACACGATGACCGGGGATAAAGAGACCGCGGCGCAAGAAATGGCAACGCAGACGCTGCCGGAGCCAGGGGATCCGGTCGCGCTCGCGGCGGAACTCGAGAAGACCCGCGCGGAGCTGGCCGAACTCCGCGAGCGGCTTTTGCGTGTCGCCGCGGACGCCGAGAACACCAAGCGGCGGGCGGAGCAGGATGCGGCGGCGGCGCGCAAGTTCGCCCTGGAGCGCTTCGCGGTCGAGCTCCTGCCGGTGCGCGACAGCCTCGAGCGGGCCCGCGCGGTCGACCGCAGTGTGGCCGGCCAGGCCGTGGAGGCGCTCTTTGCCGGGGTGGACCTGACCCTGCAGCTCATGGACTCGGCATTCGAGAAGTTCTCGATCACGGCGGTCGATCCGGCCGGGGCCCGGTTCAATCCGGACCAGCATCAGGCCATGTCCATGGTCGAGAGCGCCAAAGTACCGGCCAACCACGTCGTGGAGGTCGTGCAAAAGGGCTTTTTGCTGAACGACAGGCTGTTGCGGCCGGCCCTGGTGGTGGTGGCCAAACCCAAGCCCTGACCCTTGAAAAACGCCTCCTGGCCCCCATCTGGGAACCAGCAGCCCTACAACAGAGCGTCCCGGAACCGGGAGCGAGAGGACAAAAGCGATGGCAAAGATTATCGGGATCGACCTGGGAACCACGAATTCGTGCGTGGCCGTCATCGAGGGCGGAAAGCCGCGCGTCATCGAGAACAGCGAAGGCGACCGCACCACGCCCTCGATCGTCGCCTACGCCAACGACGGCGAGATCCTGGTCGGACAATCGGCCAAGCGCCAGGCGGTCACCAACCCGCATAATACGCTGTATGCGGTCAAGCGTTTGGTGGGCCGCAAATTCGAAGACGACATCGTGCAGCGCGACATCAAGATGGTGGCCTATAAGATCGTGCGCGCCAAGAACGGCGATGCCTGGGTCGAGGTCAACGGCAAGCAGATGGCGCCTCCGGAGGTGTCGGCGCGCGTCCTTCAGAAGATGAAGAAGACCGCCGAGGACTATCTCGGCGAGGAAGTGACCGAGGCCGTCATAACCGTCCCGGCCTACTTCAACGATGCCCAGAGGCAGGCGACCAAGGACGCCGGCCGGATCGCGGGGCTGAACGTCAAGCGCATCATCAATGAGCCGACCGCCGCGGCGCTCGCCTTCGGTCTCGATAAGAAGGAGGGGGACCGCAAGATCGCGGTCTACGACTTAGGGGGCGGCACTTTCGACATCTCGATCATCGAGATCGCCGAGGTCGATGGCGAGCATCAGTTCGAGGTGCTGTCCACGAACGGCGACACCTTCCTGGGTGGCGAGGATTTTGATCTTCGGCTGATCGATTACCTGGCCGAAGAGTTCAAGAAGGATGCGGGCATCGATCTGCACAAAGATCCCTTGGCCCTGCAGCGTCTGAAGGACGCGGCGGAAAAGGCCAAGATCGAGCTGTCTTCGCGCACCCAGACGGACGTCAATCTCCCGTACGTCACGGCCGACGCGAGCGGGCCCAAGCACTTGAACGTCAAGATCACGCGCGCCAAGCTCGAGAGCCTGGTGGACGAGCTGATCCGGCGCACGATCGAGCCCTGCAAGATCGCGCTGAAGGACGCGGGACTCAAGGTCACCGAGGTCGATGACGTCATCCTCGTGGGCGGCCAGACGCGCATGCCCAAGGTGCAGGAGGCGGTTCGGGAGTTCTTCGGGAAGGAGCCGCGCAAGGATGTGAACCCGGACGAGGCGGTGGCGATCGGGGCCGCGATCCAGGGCGGCGTGCTGGCGGGGCTCCTTTGGCTGGGCGTGGTTTGGGGGATCTCGAATGGTTTTCTGTTC
>DAIDMD010000008.1 GCA_027449165.1 Acidiferrobacter sp.
CGGTTTGGATCGCCGCCAGGGCCTCGGCCATCGCCCGCCGCTCTCGTTTCTTGGCGTGGCGTTCGGTCACGAGCATCGTTACGACGGATCCCGCCCCGGTGCCCAGGAGGGAACCGGCCGCGGCATGCCACCAGCTGCTCAGACAAGACCCCAGGAAGCGATCGTGAAGGGTCAACGCTAACGGGCAGGATCGATGTCCGTCAACGGTATCGCTTAACCCGTCCAGCGGATTTGCTCCCCCCATTCGCGCTTGCGACGCCGAAGCGCCCTGCCTATCAGGCCTGTGCGGGTACCGGGACCCGACGCGGCCGGGGGCGGAGACCTTGCTGGCCGGGGGCCTGCCGTGTCACCCCTTGTGTCTGGGCGAAACCCTCTCTCCCCCGGTCGTGCTCCGGAGGATTGGTGTGCGCGGGCGCGTGCGGATTACAGCAGTCGCGGGCCGCAATTGCCGGGCCTTTCCTTGGCGTCCGTGGCCGGCAGAGGGGGGCATGCGCACCCGTGTCCGCCCAACGCCCGCCCGGAAATGACGCGCCGCATCAGGCCCGCTTCGTCATATGCCGTGACGGCGGGCGTCAGAAGGCGGCCTCGCAACATGGTTATCCATGGCGTTCTGATGGCCGGATATCCCCCATACGTCCCGTATCCTACTGTCCCGAAAGGACTTTTCTCGCGCAGATGCTATAGGTCGGCGCTCTTGCACGAATCATGCAATGGCATGGCTCCATAAAGCCGGTCAATCGTGAACCGGTACTCTCGAGGCGTGGGGATTCATGGTCATGAAACGCGGAAGCCCGGCGGGGGGTCGGGTGGGTGCGGGATTTACCCTCATCGAGGCGATGGTCGTGATCGCGATCATCAGTGTATTGGCGGCGATTGCCATCCCCGCGTATGAGCGCTATGTCGCGGCGGCCAGGGCCGAGGCCGTGGCCGAGGAGTTTCATGCCGCGATCAGCGCCGTCGCCGATGCGATCTCGGGGGCGCAGGCCGGCCAGGCCACCCTGATCGCGATGCAAGACGTCCAGGGGACGCCGCCGACGGCGCCGGCCGCCGGGGCCGGGGTTCCCGTCTTGAGCTATCGCGTGATGGATCCCGTCGCCTATGCCACGACCGGGGGCGCCTCCCCTATCAGTTTCGCCTACATCGGATCGAGCGGCACCACGTTCGCCGCCCCCTCCTATTGCGGCGAGGTGGATATCGTGGGGGAGGGGGTCCAGGCGCCCGCGACCACGGCGGGCGCCTGGGTCTATTCGGGGATCGCGCGTTCCGTTTATCTCAGTGTCGGTGTGGGCAGCACATGCGGGGCGGATCCGGCCTTGGGTCAGGACATCATCCACGCAATCGTGAGTAACGGGTCGAGCGCGTCTGTCCCGGTAAAGGACAGCGCCGGGAATATTGTGAGCGCCTGCCTGCCGGGCGTGGCCGCCTGTTATGCCGAGGTGGGATCCAACGGGGCGGTGACCCCCTAACTTATGCTTACCTCGGCACCGGCGCCAGGGCGCGCCGCGCCCTCCGTCGGGGTCCGTCCGGAGTATGGCGGCCCTTGCATGTCCTCGAGTAAACCCACCCGCGACTTCAAGCCGCAGGCCTTATTCTGGAGAACACGGCGATGCCGTATTCAGCGAACAGGCCGGAGGTTTACTCGGAAGCGAAGGCTTGCCGCCCAACGCATTTCCCGGTCGGGCTGCACCGGTTGCCGAATCGTGCCGGAAGGCCCGCATCCTATGCGGCAGTCTCTAGACCATCGGCTTGCGCCGGCAATCCCTCGTTACTTGGCCACGTCACCAGGCCACGGGGGATACGGGCGACCCTTGAGTTTTAGCGCAATTCCCCCCGCGGTTGAAATCGCGGGTTTCCTTGCGGGGAATCTATGAAGGCCCTGGCGAGCGGGGCCCGAGCATCGTGTGCGGGACGCCCCGCGCCGCGATACGGAATTGGACTGGATCCAGAGAGACGCCCCGGGCATCTCCCGGGTTGCGGCCGGGGCCCTGCCCTCATAGTCTGAAGGCAGGGCGGGTCGGCGCGCGACCGATCCGCTGAGAAACCCCGTGATATAATGTAAGGGAGTCGTAAGCCCATGGGCGCGAACATGTTGGATACCTATACCCTCGTCAAGCGTCTGACCCAGGCCGGTGTCCCCGAGGCGCAGGCCGAGGCCCACATGGCTGTGTTTCTGGACATGTCGGAGCGGGGGTTCGCGACCAAGGGCGATATCGACGGGGTCGAAAGGCATATCTACAAGATCGAGGAGCGTCTCGACAATCTCGAGAGCCGTATGGGTAAGCTCGAGACGCGCATGGACAATCTCGAGATGCGCATGGGCAAGCTCGAGATGCGCATGGAGGGCTTGTCGACCCAAATGACCGGCCTGGAGACGCGCTTGATGGTCCGGCTCGGTGGCCTGATCGTGACGCTCATGTCCGCGGGCTTCGGCCTCCTGGAGTTGACTCTCGCGCATTAAATCTCATCGCCGGGGCCTGGGCCGCATGGTTTGGCGCATGGGTCGCGGCCGACTCCGCGCGCCCCCGCCCCGGGCGGCATATGGGGCCTGCCATACATCGCGGAACACGTGCGGCTCAGCCGGGCGGGTCTCGAAACGGATATCCGCTCACCCCGTGCCGGCAACGACTCGGCGGACGCGCCGGAGATCACAGCATCCCAATACCCCGAACGCATCGCCGAACGGCGGCGGGAAGGGGGATTGCGCCTGCGAAAACTTCCCACGGGGGTGAGACCGCAGCCGCCGGACGCGCAAGCCCCCGCAGCATGCTTCGACAAGGAGTTCCCCCCTAACCTCCAAGCCCCCCGGACCGCGGCGGGTGCCTTAGCCTTCCGGAGAGCGGCCAGGGTATTCACCCGGCCGAGTCGGCCCCTTTCGCAACGGGGGATGGAGCCTACCCGCATGCCGCCGGGGACGTCCTCAGGCGGCCTGTCGCGGCCGTCCGCCGGAACGGCCCCCATCCCCGTGCCGCCCGGTTATGGGTGAGACCTGGGGAATTGTGTCCGAAAGGCGGCCTTTTGTGGGATCAAGCCGCCCAAAGCCTTCGGTTACAGCCCCCGAAATCCTGACTAAAGAAATCAACAACTCTTGACCGCAGTCAAGTCGCCGCATATTAGCGGCTTCTCATAATGCCGAGCGTGTCCCGGTGCCCAGGCGCCGGACTCACAAGATGTCCACTTCAAGGAGGCATTATGGGTAGTTCGCAGACGCTTTCGGGACCGGGCGACGACGGGACGCACGACGTCGTCATCCGCAATCTCAAGATCGCCCTCTTGCTGACGCTCGTCGTCACAGTCGGCGTACTTATCTACGGGACCTTTGTCACCTACAGCAAGGTACCGCCCTTGCCGGCGCGTTTCACCGACCCCCAGGGACAAACGCTCATGACGAGCCACGATGTCGTGGCCGGCAAGGCCGCCTTTCAGGAGGCGGATCTCATGGATTACGGCAGCATCTATGGGATGGGGTCGTATTTCGGGGAGGACTACACCGCCCAGTTCCTGCACGCCCTGGGGCGCCAGACCGAGCAGGCCCTGGCGCAATCGCGTTATGGGCAGCCGCTGCGGGCCTTGTCGCCCGGCCACCGATTCGATGTCCGGGCCGCCATGCGCCGCGAACTCCAGGGCCTTCCCCTGCAAAAGACCGACGCCGCCTTGTCGCCCGCGGTGAGTCAGGCCTTGCGCCAGGTCCGGGCCCGTGCGGTGGCCGAGCTCCTGCATAACCATTTCGCCCACGGCTGGACGCGCCCTGGCGGTTTCGACCGCGCCAAGGCCCGCCGCTTGGCGGATTTCCTGATCTACAGCGCGATGACAACGGTCGCGCGCCGCCCCGGGAAGACCTTCTCCTACACCAACAACTGGCCATACGCGCCGACCGAGGGCAACACCCCGACGACACCGACCTTTATCTGGACGTGGATCTCGTTTGCCTGGGTGATGTTCGCCACAGGGGCGGTTATCTATCTCTTTTACCGCTATATCCACACCGAAGACCGCTCGCCGCGCGAGGTGCTGATCCCGGGCTTCCCGCCGCTCACCCAGAGTCAGCGCAAGACCGGCAAGTACTTCGCGACGGTGGCGGCCTTGTTTCTGGTGCAGATCGCGGCCGGCACGCTCATGGCGCATGATTATGCCGAGCGCGCGAACTTCTACGGCCTCTCGCTCGACCAGGTGTTGCCTTTCGCGTTCCTGCGCAGCGTCCACATCCAGTTGCCGATCCTGTGGATCGGACTGGCCTGGATAGGCGCCGGTCTCTTCATCGCCCCCATGATCGGCGGCGGGGAGCCCAAGGGCCAGGGACGGCTCGTGGACCTCTTGTACATCGCGACCGTGACGATCGTGGTAGGCGGGCTCTTCGGCGACTACGCCGGCATCAAGGGTTGGTTTACCCACGGCTCCTGGTTCTGGTTCGGAAACCAGGGCCTGTCGTACCTGGAGCTCGGGCGCGCCTATCAGATCGGGCTCTTTGCCGGGCTGAGCTTCTGGAGTGTGCTCGTCGGTCGTGCCATGTGGCCGGCCCTGAAGGCGCGCAAGGGCTTCCTGAGCGTCGAGCACATCCTGTTCTATAGCACCGTCAATATCGCGTTCCTCTACGTGTTCGGGATGATTCCGGTCACCTCGATCGCAAGCTCGTTTACCATCACCGACTTCTGGCGCTGGTGGGTCGTGCATCTGTGGGTGGAGCAGGCCTTCGAGCTGTTCGTGGTGGCGGTCACCGGCTACTTCCTCATGGCCCTCGGGCTCGTGTCGCGCCGGACCACGCTGATCGCAGTCCTCTTTGAGACCATCCTCGTGTTTCTCGGCGGGGATGACGGCATAGGCCACCACATGTACTGGGTCGGCGACCCGGGGATGTGGCTGTCGGTGGGGAGTCTCTTTTCCTACATCGAGGTCCTGCCCTTGGTGTTGCTCGTGATCGAGGCCCTGATCGAACAGCGCGATCTCATACGGTCCCAGAAGGCCTTCCCGCACGCGCTCGCCTATAAATACGTCATAGGCTCGGCGTTCTGGAACTTCGTGGGCGCCGGCGTCTTCGGCGGAGGTCTCATCAACGCCCCGCTCGTCAACTACTACGAGCATGGGACCTTTCTCACGCTCGCGCACGCGCATACGGCCTTGTTCGGGGCCTTCGGTCTCATAGCGATCGGCCTCGTGTACTTCTCGCTCCGCTATATGAACGGCGAAGGCGAATGGGACGAGACCCTGGGTGCGACCGCCTTCTGGCTCTTCAATGCCGGCATGGTGCTGTGGCTCACCCTGAACTTCTGGCCGATCGGGTTTCGCCAACTGGCCGCCGTGTACGAACACGGTTACGCCTATGCGCGCAGCTTAAGTTTCTACAACACCACGACGACCTACCAGTGGTTGCGCATGCCGGGCGACATTGTGTTCTCGGCGGGCGCTCTGCTGCTTGCCGTCGACATCGTGCGCAAACTCAAGGTCCTGTGGGGCCATCCATCACCAGCGGCTGCCGGAGGGAAACTGGCTCCGGCGCCGAGGAGGGCGCTATGAAATCCGCATTGGGACTGGGTCTTGCCGCCTTGGCCGGCGTGACCGCGCTTTCGATCGTCATGTCCGTCGTCATACCGGCCCGAGGCGTACGCGCGGCCCGCGCCGAGACCGTTGCTGCCTGGACGCTTGCCCGCTCAGCCCTGACGCGCGCCGGGGCCTCCTGCGGGGGCCCGCCCGCCCTGCGCGCCGGGCTCGTCGCCCAGGTCGTGGCGCGCGAGGGCCAGTGCGTGGCGCGCGTCACGATCCCCGCGGACTCGTCGGTGCCGGCCGCTATAAGGGGCGCGCATCTCGAGGTGATGGCGCAGGGCGGCCATATCCAGTGCCGGGCGCGAGGAGGGCATGGCGCAGCGGCTATCGACTTCCCCGCGGCCTGTCGCTATCGGCCGGCGGGCATGTTGTTGTAAGGCCTGGAGTACCGATCGGAGAGGGGGGCCTTGCGGCCCCTTCTCTTTTGGGGCCTTGCGCCGGCGCCCGCAGAATCTTTGGTCGGTATCCAAGTAGTAGCGGCCGAAGGCGTGATCTTCGCCGCGGCCTTGGGCAACGAGAGGCCGCGAGGCCCCGCTCGCCAAGATCGACGCGCTGACGGCCGCATTGTCTTCGGGATTGGGATATCACGCGCCCAACCCTGCCTGGCCCGCGGATATTGTGAGGCACATCCCCGTGGTTTGGAGATTTTTTGTGGGGCGGCAGAAGCCGCAATGGGACCGTTTTGCGGGGAAATCGGGGCTTGAGGCCATTTACCCTAATTCCCGCAGGGTTTTTTATCCCGCACGATATGGACCCTCGTTGTCATCTGCGGTATCTTCCCATAAAACCCCATAGTTGGTGTTGATATGATAAGAAAACCCGCGCATTTTGTATCCTACCGAGAATCGGCTCGCCCCAGAATGATCCCCGCATTACCCATTTCTGGGCTCGCTTGGATTGACACACTGTTAATATACGTCTTAACTTGATACCGATATTTTGCACAGGCCGCCGCCTCACGGTCAAAATCACGACCGCAGGGCAAGCAGCCTTGAACGAAGCCGAGGCCCTGGTTGTGGCGAGCCATAAGGGGTGTTCGGCACAGCTTCGACGGCTTATTCAGCGCCTCGCGGAGGTCGGCCCACTGCGGTCGCCAGACCAGATGAACAAAGAAGGCGATGGAATTTTTGCCATTAAGGCGCGCTGCGGCCTGCGCGTCTATGGTTGGTTCGCGGAGGGAGCCTTTGTCATTGGGCATGCCACTCTGAAAAAGAAGCAAAAAGCGGACACGGGCGATTTAGACAAAACAAA
This sequence comes from Acidiferrobacter sp., assembly GCA_027449165.1. Lineage (GTDB taxonomy): Bacteria > Pseudomonadota > Gammaproteobacteria > Acidiferrobacterales > Acidiferrobacteraceae > Acidiferrobacter. The sequence continues at coordinate 6,787 of DAIDMD010000008.1, forward strand.
ACGAGAGCGAGACCTGTATAGGGTCGAGAGGTAGTCATGGATAACATGATGGAGAAGTGGCTCCGGGAATCGGAAGAGAACCGCAAGATGTACGCGCAAGAGGGTTTAATCCTCGACGCGACGGAAGGCATATGGGAAGCGCTCGAGAAGCGCAAGTGGAATAAAAAAAGGTTGGCCGATGCCCTTGGCACGAGCCGCGCGCACGTCACGCAGCTGCTCAATGGATCTCGCAACATGACGCTCAGGACGCTTTCCGATATCGCGTTTAGTCTTGGCATGCGGGTTGCTATTCGCTTCTGTGATGAAGGCCAGGCGAGCACATGGAAAAACGAGGGCACCCTGAGCGTTATCCCCCAACAAAGCTTTCAGGCCTTTAGGGATATCCGCGATGTGACAGCCGCTAACGACTGGGTGAACTTACTGCCAGCCGATGATCGAAAGAGCGCGTAATGAGCAACGCATTACTCCAGAAGGCTATCAGTTGTTTAGCTATTCAAGACGTCTACCTCCGGGGGTACAACCTGACGATGAACCCGGAGTTTGACCCGAAATTGAACGCAGCGGGGCTGGGGGTTCAGTTACGAGCCAATGTCCAGAGCGGGCACATTGTGACGCTGCGGAGAAGCGATGCGCCTCCTGACGAGATATCATCACGCCTATTGCGCGTCAGCGTCGAAACCGGACTTCGTTTTGTTGCCGCGACACCTGTGGCCAGCGAAGCAGGCGTTACAACACCCGGGGACGCCGTTAAAGCGGAACTTACGGCTCACTTTATAGCAGAATACCAGATAACGTGTCCTGACCTATCGGAAGAGGCGCGCAACGTCTTCGCGGAAAAGAACGCGGCCTTTCATGTTTGGCCCTATTGGCGCGAATTCATTGAGAGCGCTTGTGTGCGCGCGCGGCTTCCTCTTGTGGTACTCCCAATGTTCGCCCAAAGTGCCGCGAGTCAGAACGGGCAAGGCGAGACCACAAAGGGCTGACGAGTACCATGCCGTCCGGGCGCCCGTTGCCGCAAGCGGCGGGCGATGCCCCCTCAATGCCGATGCGCGGGGGACCCGGGCAGGCAGGCGCGGCCGAGGTCGCGTATAAGCCCATACGCGAGCCCCGCGAATGTGAGACTCCAGGCGATGAGCGCGACCGTGAGGAGGTAGGGGGTCACAGGCTCGAGCAGGCGCAGGTCGAGGGCGCCGGCCAGCTGTTTCGTGCAGGCCGTGTACATGCCGAGCGGGAATACCATGCCCCAGTATTGCGGGCTGTAGCGCAGCGGGAAGCGCCGATACAGGTGGCGCCAGACGCCGAGTACGAGGAGCAGCGGGATCCACCAGGTCGCGGTCGCCCAGAAGTACAGCGTGAACCCCTTCAGGAACGGCAGGAGGGTGGTCAGAAGCGGCGAGCGTCCGGCATGGAGGATCAGGGTGGCGCCGGCGAGCGTCGTGATCGCCACCGCCCCCATGTTGATCCAGTAGGGGGGCGTGAGTTCGGCGGGCGTCAACCGGAAGAAGGCGAACCGGTACAGGATCAGGGGGATGATGGTCAAATACATCATGCATCCCATGAAATACATGACGAGCGCAAACGTCGCGAGCGCGGCCTCATGCTGTCCGGCCGTGGGCAGCAGCAGGGTGCTCAAGATCGCGACCGACTGCGAGCCGACGGTGGCGATGAGCCATGCCCCGTTGATCCCTACTTCGAGACCCGGTTTGACCGCGCGCAGGGTGACGGCCGCGAAGAAGGCATAGATGACGAGGCACCAGAGGACGACGCCGAGACCCCAGAGGATCCACGCCGCATGGCTGTCATGTCCTATGACGACAAACTGCGTGCCGAGGACGCAGGTGCCGGCGATGGACGTAAAGAATCCGGGACCCCGGCTATGGTCGATCAGGTCGGCGACCACGAGCCGCGGGTAGGCGACCAGGCGCGCGGCCATGAGTACGATGATGATCGCGTAGCCCCCGACGTTGAGCGCAAAGAGCGCCCGGGCGAGGATCGGCAGGCCGAGCATGCCGCAGGCAAGCGAGATGATCCCGGTCGCCATCACCAGCGCGAAATACGCCGGCGACAGGTCGCGCACGCCGGCGTTCACCATCTGCCGGATGCCGCCCGGGGGCCGCGCCGCGCCGTTGTCCCCATCCTGCGCCATGAGGTTTGCTCCCCCTTCAGCCGCCTATCGCCATCATGTGCACGGGCACCGCATGCGCGCCCGACCCGAATCCATGCCCCTTCGGCTTGTTCTGTGTGACCTCGCCGCGGATGAGGGCCTCCAGCGCCTCGTCGTCGAACCCGCGGGCCAGTGCCGCGCGCAGATCGATCCCCTCGGTCCCGCCGAGGCAGTAGACGAGCCGGCCGCGCGCGGTGAGCCGCAGGCGGTTGCAGGTCTCGCAAAACTCCCGGCTCACGGGGCTTATGAACCCGATCTCCACGGGGCCGTCCTCCAGGGCGAAGCGCCGCGCCGGGCCCCCGTCGGCCGCCTGGGCCAGCGGGCGCAGCCGGTAGCGCTCGGCGATGCGCGCCTGGACGGTTGCCGCGCTGACGTAGCTTTGGGCGACCGCCGCGGCCCCGGCCGCCCCGAGCGGCATGGTCTCTATGAACCGGATGTCGTATCCGTATGCTGCCGCAAACGCGACGAGATCCAGGACCTCGGAGAGGTTCTGATCGCGCAGCAGCACCACGTTCAGCTTGACGCGCGCCAGGAACCGCCGGGCCGCGGCGAGCCCCGCAAGGACCCGGTTCAGGTCCCCGCCGCCCGTGATCTGCGTAAATCGCGCGGGATCGAGGCTGTCTAGGCTCACGTTCACGTCGTCGAGGCCCGCGGCCGCGAGGCCTGGCGCCTTGCGCGCGAGCAGGTGGCCGTTGGTCGTGACGCTCACCCGTTCGAAGCCCAAGGCGCGTGCCTGTCTTATACGATCGTTCAGACCGGCATAGACGAGCGGCTCGCCGCCTGTGAACCGTACGTGATGCGCCCCCAGGCGCCGGAAGACCGTAAGCAGCCGATCGAACTGCGCGGGCCCCAGGGCGTCCTCCTTGGCGCGCTGCCGCTCGCCCTGGGCCGGCGCGCAATAGCGGCAGCGCAGGTGGCAGCGCTCGGTCACCGATACCCGCAGATAGGTGAAGAGCCGCCCGAACCCGTCGACGAGGGGCGCCTGCCCACAGGCATCCCCGCCGTCCGACCGGATCGCGCCGGGGGCCGCGCCGCCTGTCATCCGCCGACCCCGGTGCGCGCGCGCACCAGCTGATAGGCGCGCCACAGGTAATTCACGGGTACCGTCCAGATGTGCACGAGCCGCGTGAACGGAAACACCAGAAAGAGCGTCATGCCAAACAGCAGGTGCAGGCGGTAGATCCACGGGACGTGCGCGAGCAGCCCCGGG
>DAIDMD010000009.1 GCA_027449165.1 Acidiferrobacter sp.
CGGCATGGCCTGTGGGTGTCGCGCGACGGCCGCTCGGCCTTGCTGCTCGCCGAGACGCGTCACTCGGGTTTTTCGGTGGGGCCGCAGCGGCGGGCGCTGACTCTCGTTCGCGCGACGTTCGCCCGCGTCGCGCGCGGCACCCGCCTGTCCCTGACGATCGGAGGGACCGGTGCGATAACGGTCGCCGCCAACGATCAGGTCGCGGGCATCGCCAAGGTCCTGACCATCGCCGATCTCATCCTCGTAGCCGGGATCCTGACGTGGGTCTATCGCTCCGGACCGCCGCTTGGTGCGAGTCTCGTGCCGCTTGTGACCGGCGCCGTAACCGCGGGCGCGGTTACCGGCCTGATATTTCCCAGGCTCGCCATCACGACCCTGGGGTTTGGGACGATGCTGATCGGGGTGGCGATGGATTATCCCACTTATGTCCTTTTGCATGTCCGGCCCGGCGAGGGCGCGGTGCGCGCGGCCCGGCGCGTGGCCCGCGCCCTTGGGCTTGCCGTAGCCGCCATGGTGATCGGTTTTTCGACCATGATCTTCTCGCGGCTTGCCGGGCTCGTGCAGCTGGGGGTTTTCGCGAGTGTGGGGCTTGCCGCTTCGGCGTTCGCGGCACGCTATGTTCTTCCCTTCATGGTGCCCGCCTGGCGGCCGACGGCCGATCTCGGCGCGTGGGACCGCTGGGCGGCGCAGTCGGTCGCGCTGTTGCGCCGCGGACGCAAGGCGACCGTCGTCGCGGCGCTGGCGGCGGTCGGGATCCTCGGGTATCGGGGTGATCGCGTTTGGGATGATCACTTGTCGGCGCTGAGCCCGGCGCCGCAGGCCCTGATGGCCCGGACCGGGCGCATGGCCCGCGCGTTCGGCGTGCCCGGACTGTCGTCGCTCGTGGTCGTCACCGCGGCCAGCCGCGAGCAGGCGCTCGCGCACAGCGCGGCGCTTTTGCCGGTGTTGGCGAGTCTGCGCCGGCAAGGCGCGCTCGCCGGTTATCAGCTGGCGGCGCAGTACCTGCCGAGCCTGGCCGCCCAGCGCCGCCGCCAGGAGGCCTTGCCGGCGCCCGCGGTCCTTGAGCGCCGGCTGCGCGCTGCGGCCGCCGGGATGCCGTTTCGGATGCGCGCGTTTCGGCCGTTCGTGTCGGCGGTGGCGGCCGCGCGCCACGCGGCCCTTCTGCGCGCATCGGATCTGCCGCCTGCGGCGCGCGCCAAGCTGGGCGGGCTGCTTATGCACATCCAGGGACGGGCCGTGGCCTTCGTGCGTCTGTCCGGCGTGCGCGACCCGCACCGTGTGGCTCAGGCGGTGCAGGCGAGCGGGGTCGCCGGGGCGCACTACATCGTGGTAAAGCGCGCGATCGGGCACCTCATGGCCCGGTACCGCGCGGCCCTGCTGCGGCACGCGATCATAGCCTTGCTGCTCATGACGCTCGTGGCCGGAATCGGACTGCGGTCCGGCCGCGAGGCCCTGCGGCTCATGGTGCCGATGATCGCGGCCATCGTGACGGCCTGCGCGGTGCTGGTTGTCGCGGGCCCCGGCCTGACGCTGCTGAACGTGGTGGCCCTGCTCCTCATCGCCGGCCTCGGCATGGGTTACGCCCTGTTTCTCGGGGATCACGGACTTGTCACCGATCGCCGGCCGCTTGCGCCTTGGGTCTGCGCCGCGACCACCATGACCGGATTCGGCGTCATGGCGTTCGCGCCGGTCGCCATGCTGCGTTCGGTGGGCCTCACCGTGAGCATCGGCGCACTGCTTGCGCTGGTGTTCACGGCGGCCTGGTCTTCGGGTCGCGACTCGGCCGGCGAGAGGGCATGATGGGCACCGGTCTCGCCATCCACCGTTATACCGTGACGAGCGCATTCGGCCGCGGGCTTGCCGCGCATCGCGCGGGTCTCATGAGCGGCCGGTCGGGGCTCTCGGCGCACGCGCTCGCCGACGGCTCGCCATGCGCCATCGGGCGCGTGGCCGGCCTCGAGGATGTGGCCATGCCGGCTTCGCTCGCCCGCTATGACTGCCGCAACAACCGGCTTGCGCTGCTCGCCCTCGAGGCCGACGGGTTTGCGGAATCGGTCGCTGCGGCCATCCGCATCCTCGGGGCCGGAGGTGTCGGGGTGGTGGTCGGGACCAGCACCTCGGGTATCGGCGCGACCGAGGCGGCCTACCGGGCGCCGGCGTTCGCCGAGCGGGGCGCGCTCGCCGCGGATTTCCCGTACCGTGAGACCCACAACGTCTTTTCGTGCGGGGACTTCTGCCGCCGCTATCTGGGCGCCAAGGGTCCGGCGCTGGTGGTGTCCACCGCGTGTTCGTCGAGCGCCAAGGCCTTCGGTGTGGCCGCGCGGCTCATCGCCTCCGGGACCTGCCGGGCGGTGGTCGTGGGTGGCGTTGACAGCCTGTGCGACACGACACTCTACGGTTTTCATTCACTCGGGCTCTTGTCGCCCACAGGCCCACGACCGTTTAGCGCCGACCGTGACGGCATCGCCATCGGCGAGGCGGGGGGGTTCGCATTGGTGGGGCCGGCCGACGTCTTCGGGGCCCGAGGCGGCCTCTATCTGGCCGGTGTGGGCGACAGCGCCGACGCCTACCATATGACCGCCCCGCACCCCGAGGCGCGCGGGGCGTGCGCGGCCATAGCCGCGGCCCTAGGCGGCGCCGGGTGGCGGCCCGAGGATGTCGACTATGTGCATCTTCACGGGACTGGGACTCTTCATAACGACGCCGCCGAGGATCTGGGCCTTGCGCATATGGGCCTGGCCGCAGCGCCGGCGAGTTCCACCAAGGGCGCGGTCGGCCATACCCTGGGGGCGGCCGGGATATGCGGGGCGGCATTGGTGGGCCTGGCCATGGACGCGGGATACCTGCCGGGCACGGCGAATACCGGCGCACGCGACCCGAGCTTCCATTCGAATCTGCTGCTGTCCGGAAGGCCCGGCGCCATTCGGCGCGCCTTGGTCAATACCTTCGGGTTCGGCGGAAGCAATTGCACGCTGGCGCTCGAGTGGCGTCCATGATCGCCTATATCGCGGGATGGGGCGTGCTGGGTCCGGGCCTGCCCGATGCAGAGACCGCTGGGGCGATCCTGGCGGCCGAGGGCGCGTACCGCGATGGCGTGGCCCGCGCCCCGATCGCCGCGGGCCTGTCGCCCAACGAGGCGCGCCGGTGTCCGGCGACCGCCCGCTACGCCCTGGATGTCGGGCAACAGGCCCTGCGGGCGGCCGGCTGGGATCCCGGAGAGGTGCCGACGGTGCTGGCCTCGGGTAGCGGCGACCTCGAGATCTCCGACAAGAACTGCCGGTCCTTGGCGCAGGCGGCGATCGCCTTGTCGCCGACCCTCTTCCACAATTCCGTTCACAATGCCGCCGGGGGGTATTGGGGGATCGCGACCGGGTCACGCGCCGCGACCATCAGCCTGTCGGCCTACGACGAGAGTTTTGCCGCCGGCCTGCTCGAGGCCCTGATGACGCTCGGCACGGCCCGCCGCTGCCTGTTGATCGCCTACGATCTTCCCGCACCGGGCGCGCTTGCCGCGGTGCGCAAGGTCCCGGTACCGTTTGCGGCGGCGCTCGCCCTGACTTCGGAGCGGCCGGCGGGGCCGGTCGCGCGGCTATCCTGGCGGTGGGGGCCCCAGGACCTGGAGGCCGAGGCGCCGATGGCGGAGCCCGCGCTTGAGGCGCTGCGCGCCGCCAATCCGGCCGCCCGCAGCCTGCCGCTTCTGCAGGCGCTCAGCGCCCGGCAACCCCGGACCGTATCCTGGACCTATCCGGCGGACGGCGCGTTGCGCGTGGCTGTGGCCTTCGAGGAATCCCGGTAGCGTTCGGACGACCCCCAACGGGATCGAAGGCGTGACTGTGCGGCGGAGCCAGAGCGGCTGTCGCCCTGAGGGCCAGTGCCGGTCGCAGCTCGGCGGGGACCGGACATGGCCGCGCCCGCGCCGCGTACGGAACCCGCCTGCAGGCGCCCTTAGTGGCGCCCTTTCACGGCGTGCCAAAAGGCGAGGCCCCCGGCCTTGGCCGCGTGACCGACCGCAAGCCCGGCCTTCTTGGCCTCGTGGCCGATCGCAAGCCCAATGTGCTTGGCCTTGTGGCCGACCTCGCGCGCGGCGGTGCCCAGGGTATGCCCCACATGGCGCGCATCGCGATCGATGCCGGCGGATGCGGGCGCACTGGTCAGGACGAAAGACCCCAAAACGACGCCGAGCAGCACGAGCCGACGCAGCCCGCCGGGGGTCCGGCTCCACGGATATCGCCGAGCGGTATGCCGATAATGAGTACGCATGAGTGTGGTACGGCCACTGATGAGTGGGCCGAATTGTAGCAGAATTCGCCCCCGGCCGGGAGGCCCCGGCCCCTTGGCGCCGGCGGCCGCCGGACGGCCGGCGCCGCGATGAGGGCTGCCGGCGGGGCGCGGCCGATGGGCGGCGCGCGCGGCACCCAGTACCGCGGGCGGCTTCCGGCCCAAGGCGCCTTGTGGATCGCCGCCAGAACGCTTATCGTGACAGACGGTGCGGGTAGGGCGAGCCGTCCCCGCCGGATGCCGTGGAAACGAGGTCTGAGCGCCGGGAGGCAGACATGTCAAAGTCGATAAGGGCGTGGGCGGCCCACGGGCCGGCCCAACCGTTTAAAGCCTTTTCCTACGATCCCGGGCCGCTCAAGGCCGACGAGGTGGAGATCCAGGTCGAGTATTGCGGCCTATGCCATTCGGACCTTTCCATGTGGGAAAACGAGTGGGGCCTGTCGGTCTATCCCCTGGTCCCGGGCCACGAAGTGGTTGGGCGGGTCGTGGCGCGTGGCGCCGAGGTCCGCGGCCTTGGCGACGGCGAACGCGTGGGACTCGGGTGGTTCGCGCGCAGCTGTATGCACTGCGCGCAATGTCTGGCCGGCGACTATCACTTGTGCCCGCAGACCCAGGCGACCATCGTCGGGCGTCACGGCGGACTCGCCGAACGCGTGCGCTGCCACTGGGCATGGGCCGTCCCGCTGCCCGAAGTCTTGCCGTCGCCATCGAGCGGACCGCTCTTTTGTGGGGGAATCACGGTCTTTAGTCCGCTTCTCGAACTCGCCGTGCGGCCCATAGATCGGGTGGGCGTCATTGGGATAGGGGGATTGGGGCATCTGGCCCTTCAATATGCGCGCGCCTGGGGCTGCGACGTGACGGCCTTTAGCTCGCAGGCCGCCAAGACCGCGGACCTCCGGTCCATGGGCGCCCATCGGGTCGTCGGCAGCGGCGACGAGCGCGCCCTGGCGGATCTTGCAGGTTCCTTGGATCTTCTTCTGGTGACCACCAGCGCGCCCCTGGATTGGCCGCGCTTCCTGACGGTCCTCGCGCCGCGCGGGCGCCTCCATTTCGTCGGCGCGGTCCTAAAGCCGCTCGATATCCCGGCGTTCGGGCTCATATCCGGACAGAAATCCGTCTCGGGCTCGCCGCTCGGCCGCATTAGCACGATACGGCATATGTTGAGCTTTTCCGGGCGGCACGGAATCGCCCCCATTGTCGAGCATTTCCCCATGAGCCGGATCAACGACGCCTTTGATCATTTGCGTTCCGGGAAAGCGCGTTATCGGGTGGTCCTGGACGCGGATTTTTGACGTTCCGTCCGCGTCGTCAGGGCTCGTTGTCAGTGGAATTAGTCTAAATATAAAACCATCTGCGGGTATCGAATCGACGCTGTTGATCAGTCTTCCGGGCGATGCTAAGGTTAGGCGCCCTCGGTGGCGAATATCCTTACCGGCGGCGACAAAACGGGCCAGGGCGGGGATTCCGGTATGCGCAAACGACTTGCGCGCCTGTCGAGACAGGACATCCTGAATGTAGCGGAATTGTCGTATGAGGCCGCGAAGGCGGATAGCATCGAGGGTGCGACCAGGGTCTTCCGGTCCATGTATGCCCTGCTGCCGGTGCGCGGCGCGATCTGCGTGCAGGCGCGATGGGATGCGAGCGGCGAGACCTGCGAGGCGCGCCAAATCCTGAACTTCGGGTACCCGCCGGAATGGATCGCGCTCTACGGCGAGCGGCGCTTCGACCGGGTGGATCCGGTGTTGCGCGGGTATCGTTCCGGCGCTGATGTCCAGGCGTGGTCGCAGGCCTTTCGCGCGGCGCGATCGCCGGACGAGCGGGCGTTCATGGAGGTCTGTGAGGCGTTCGGCCTGCGCGAAGGCGTAACGGTGGGACTGGGCGGCGCCGGCGGATATCACAGCATATTGGCATTTTGGGGCAAGGATCTCGCACAGACCGCCCGGCACCGAACGATCATCGAGTTCGTGGCGCCCAGCTGGCACGGGCTGCTGGGGCGGCTTTCGGGGAGCCCTGCGGGCGAAGGGCCTGCGCAGGCCGCAAGGGGCCTTACGCCGCGCGAGGCGCAGATGCTCTACTGGGTCGGGTTCGGCAAGACGACCTGGGAGATCGCGAGGATCGTCGGGATCACCGACCGGACGGTCCAGTTTCATCTCGGCAACGCCATGCAGAAGCTGAATGCGCGCAATCGCGCCCAGGCGGTCGCGAAGGCGGCGGCCCTTGGAATGCTGCGGCGTCCGCCTTAAGCCACAGCCGAAAGCGCGTCGGGCGTTCGGCGGCCTCGCGCTCGAAGAGCGCGCGGTCGAGCAGCGCCGCGACGCACGGCGGGCCCGCGCCGAAACGTTGCGGGGGGCCGAGTGCGGCGCACGGCAAACCGCGGCGGCGCAGGTGATGGAAGTAGCGCGTCTCGACGACGAGATACAAAAAGCGCACCTGGCGCGCGCACGCCCAGCGATAGATGGCCTTGTAAAGCAGGCCTGCCACCGGCAGGGCGCGCGATCCGTCGGTGACCGCCGAGAGGGTGGTAAGGCGGGTGACTTCGGCGCTGTCCGGGCCCTTGTAGAGGCGATAACCCGGCGTTAACAGCCGGCAAAAGTCGGATTCGAGCATGAAGGGGCGTCCCGGCGGGATGAACCGCACCAGACCGAGGATCCGGCCGTCGGCGGCGAATACGGCCACCGTCGTGGATCCTTCATCGTAGCCGTCATGCTCCCGGCCGTCGGGGCGGGGCGGGACCCAATGGAGCCGCTGACAATAGACGGCGTGACGGAGCCGGAACGCCTGCTCCCGGTCCTCGGGGGTATCCACGATGCGGACCGTGAGCCCGCTTTCGGTGAATGGTGCCATAACGGCCATGACAATCTCCTGCCGGGGTAGGGCGAGAAGAAATACCCCAGAACGGGCGACGGCGGAGCTGTCGGTTGCGACAGGCGCCGTATCCGGCCGTGGGAAAAGGACGGGTGTCCGTCAGGGTTCGCGGCGCCGGCGCCTGATGGGAGGCGCAAGGTCTTCGATGCGGGTGCTGTCGGGGGGCGCGGGATCTGCAGACGGCACAAAGGTCTCCAGGCTGCCAAACGCCAGCGGGGCCGCGAGCGACTCGAGTGACCGGCCCTCCGCGGCAAAGCCGAGGGCGGCCTCGGCAGCAGCCGCGAGCAACATGAGGATGGCGGCCAACAGATAGCCCCAGAAGACCTGGGCGCGCGACCCCGAGGCGATAAGGGTCGCGAAGAGCGCGGGCGCGAGGATGCCCCCGGTGGCGGTACCCAGGGCGTAGAAGAGGGCGATGGCGCGCGCTCGGATCTCCAGGGGGAAGGCCTCGCTTACGGTCAGATAGGCGGCGCTGGCCCCCGCCGAGGCAAGAAAAAATATCCCCGCCCAGGCCGTGGTCTGCGACAGCGCGGTGAACGCGTGGGCGCGAAAAAGCCATGCGGCCGCGATCATGAGCAGTCCCGAGAGGCCGTAGGTCGCGGTTATCATCGGGCGGCGGCCGATCGTGTCGAAGAAGCGCGCCAGCACGGCGGCCCCCAGGAAATTGCTGATAGTAAACGGGAGCAGGTAGAGGCCGACGCGAGCGGCCGCGACATGGTCGAAACGGGTCAACACGAGACCATAGGTAAAGAAGAAGGCATTGTAGAAGAAGGCCTGGGCAAGCATGAGGATGGCGCCCAGGATCGCGCGGCGCGGGTACTGCGTGACGATGACGCGCGCCGCCGCGAGCAGGCCGCCGGTACGCGGCCGCGGCCGATCCGAGGGATCGGCGGCCGGCCGCCGCGCACGCCCGGGCCTTGCCCCGAACGCACGGCGCTCGATTTCCGCCATGACGCGCCGGGCCTCGTCATGTCGGCCGCGGCCAAGGAGCCAACGCGGACTTTCGGGGATATGCCGGCGCATGACGAGCGCTATCAGGCCGAGCGCCGCGCCTAACCCGAAGGCCAGGCGCCATGCAAGCCAGGAGGCCAAAAGCGGGGTGCCCAGGAGCAGTGCGCTGAGAAGGGCGGCCGCCGCCGCCCCCAGCCAAAAGCTGCCGTTGATCACGATGTCGAGGCGGCCGCGGCGGCTTGCCGGCACGAGTTCCTGGATCGCCGAATTGATGGCGCTATATTCCCCGCCGATGCCGGCGCCGGTCAGAAAGCGCCAGAAGGCCAGGCCCGCGAAGTCGGTCGCAAGCCCCGAGGCGGCGGTGGCCACGATATAGAGGGCGAGGGTCATCGTGAAAAGGCGCCGGCGGCCCCCGCGATCGGCGAGATCGCCGAAAAACAGACTCCCCAGGACCGCGCCCGCCAGATAACTGCTGGCAAGGAGGCCGATCTGTCGGGTCGTGAGCCCAAGCGCGAAATGATGCGTGAGGAGCGGGGCGAGACTGCCGACGAGCGTCACCTCGAGGCCATCGAGGATCCAGGTTATGCCGAGCGCAAAGACGAGCCGCCTATGAAAACCCGACCATGGCAGGTCGTCGAGCCGACGCGCGATGGCCCATTCGGACCCGGCGGGTGCGCGGTCGGGCAATCGGCGGTCCGGTTCGCGGGGCATGGTGTCTCCTCGGCGTCGGCGGTCCGGGAGGCCCCGGTCTTTGCGGTCGATATGCCGCGCAGGGGGCCTCACGTGTCCTTGATGCGCCCTTCGGGGCGCGCGCCTATGCGATCGGCCTGGGCGGACCCTCCGATCGCGCGCGATTCGGCGATTGTGCCCGCGATGTAGGGCCTAGGACAACCGGCCCGTTACCCGATAGAATGCGCCCATGGACCCATCCTCGCGTGATTCGATCGCCGTGCCTCTGGAGGCCTACCGGACCAAGGACGGATCGGAGATCCGCGAATTGTGGCACCCTGACCATCACGGGGCCGGTGCCATGAGCCTGGCGCAGGCGACGGTGCCCGCCGGCACGGCGACGCGGCTCCACAGGCACATCCGGGCCGAGGAGATCTATCACGTCGTAAACGGCGCGGGCACGATGGAGCGCGGCGCCGAGCGCTTTGGGATCCAGGCCGGCGACACGGTGTATATCCCCCCGGGTGTCGCCCACCGTGTCCACGCGTCGGCGCAGGCGCCGCTCGTCATTCTGTGTTGCTGCACGCCCCCTTATCGCCATGACGACACGCAAGTCCTCTAAAAGGCCGACGGCCAGGAGATCGCGCACGCCGGCCGGCCGAACCCCGGCGCAGAAGCTGTGGATCGCGCTCGTTGCGGTCGCGGCGATCAGCGTGTGCGTCTACCCGCCGTGGAGCGACGTATGGACGAATTTCGAAGGGTTTCGCATGCAGGCGCCGCTTGTGTACGCGTTCCTGTGGTCGCCGCCGCCGCCCGTGTTCCCGGTGGCGCGCGCGGTGGACGCCGTGCGGCTGGGCGAGGAACTCGGGGTGGTGGGCGCTATTGGGGTGGTCGTCTACTGGCTGCTCGGCAAGATGCACGGTCGCCGCTAAGCGGCGGCTAGACTTGGCGCCCTGCGCGTTGTGCGATCGCGCGGGAGGGTGCCCGGCGAGGTGCTGGGGGCGCGTCGTGTGGTATCGTCAGGGACGTCCCGGACAGCGGCATCGCAAAGCCGGGCGCGGGACGCAAACGGTGTGCTAACGGACAGGCGGAGGACGGATGTGAAGGGCGGATCGCGGACAGGGCATGCGGCGGATGCCGCGGGCGCGGGGGGGCAGGCGGGCGGCGGCCTGGCGCTCTGGTTTACGGGCCTTCCGGGGAGCGGCAAAAGCACCTTGAGCCGCGCCGTGGCCGAGGAGCTCGACGCCCATGACCGACGGATCGTGACGATACTGGACGGCGATATCGTGCGCCAATTGCTGTCGCAGGGCGCGGGATTTACGCGCCAGGATCGCTACGACAACGTGTGCCGGATCGGCTATGCGGCAAGCCTCATCGTGCGCCACGGGGGTATCGCCATCGTGGCGGCGGTCTCCCCGTACCGCGATGCCCGACTGAAGGCGCGCGCGCTCGTCGAGGAGGCCGGCGGCGCCTTTTTCGAGATCCATATGGATACCCCCTTCGCGACCTGCGTCACGCGCGACCCCAAGGGTCATTACGCGCGCGCCCTGGCGGGCGATATGGATCTCTTTACGGGCGTCGACGATCCCTACGAAAAGCCACTTGCGCCGGATATCCGCATACGCCCCGAATTCGGGGACGTGCCGGGCGGGGTCCTGCGTGTCGTGACGGTCTTGCGCGAGCGGCGATGCCTATGCCCTGCGGACCGCAAGACTGCCGGCTAGGGGTGCCGGCGAGGGGCTGCGCCCGGGCGGGTTCATGGTAAAATGCCGGACCGTAATGACCCGGCCGCGCGCCCAGTAAACACCCCATGAGCCCATCGTCCATCGCCCGCATCCGGGAGATCCCGTACAACTACACGTCGTTTTCCGACCGCGAAATCGTCACACGGTTTCTTGGGGCGAAGATGTGGGAGACCCTGAATGCCCTGCGGGCGACGCGGGTGACGGGGCGCTCCGCGCGCATGCTGTTCGAGGTCTTGGGCGACATGTGGGTGGTGAGCCGCAACCCCTTCATCCAAGACGACCTGCTGGGCCATGAGGCCCGCCTGGCCTCGCTCGTGTCGGCCCTGCACCACCGCCTGGATCAGATCGTGGCGCGGGCCCAAGGCAACCCCGAGGCCTTGGCCCTGGCGTCGGCGGCGCGCACCGCGGTCCACGCCTTCGAGGAGGGGTTCCCGCGGGAACGCACCCAGCGCAAAAGGGCCTTGCGGGTGCTGGCGCGCGTCACCCGGCGGGACAATATCGACTTCAGCGGCTACGCGCGCGCCGCGCACGTCACGGATGCCACCGACTGGCGGGTCGAACTTCCGTTCGTCGTGGTCAACCCCGACACCGAAGAGGAGGTCATGGGGGTCGTCCGGGGCTGCATCGAGCTTGGGCTCACCATCATCCCCCGGGGGGGCGGGACCGGCTACACCGGGGGCGCGGTACCGCTCTTTGCCGACACCGCCATCATCAACACCGAGAAGCTCGACAGCGTCGGCGAGGTCGAGTGGCGAGCGCTGCCGGGCGTCGCCGAACCCGTCCCGACGATACGCGCCGGCGCGGGTACGGTGACCCTGCGGGTCACCGAGGCGGCCGAGGCTGCGGGTCTGTCGTTTGCGGTCGACCCGACGTCGCAGGACGCCTCGACGATCGGCGGCAATGTGGCCATGAACGCCGGGGGCAAGAAGGCGGTCCTGTGGGGGACGACACTCGACAATCTGGTGTCCTGGCGCATGGTGACCCCGCAGGGCGAGTGGCTTACCGTCGAGCGCGAGAACCATAACCTCGGCAAGATCCATGAGCAGGACGAGGTGACGTTTCGTGTCAGCCGGTATCGTTCCGACGGGCACACCCCGGCCGGAGCGGCCGAGGTCTTGCGCATGCCCGGACGCTCGCTGCGCAAGGCGGGCCTCGGGAAGGACGTGACCGACAAGTTCCTGTCCGGCCTGCCCGGGATCCAGAAGGAGGGCTGCGACGGGATCATTACATCCGCGGTGTTCATCCTGCATGAGCGGCCCAAGTACCTGCGGACGGTATGCCTCGAGTTCTTCGGGACCGATCTGCGCGAGGCCGTATCGGCGATCACCGCGATCAAGGCCTATCCGGAGGGGGCGCCGGGTGTGGTGCTGGCGGGGCTCGAACATCTAGACGAGCGTTACCTGCGCGCGGTCCGCTACAGCACCAAGGCGCCGCGCCGCGAGCGGCCGAAAATGGTGCTGTTGTGCGACGTCGCGGGCGACGACGAGCGGCGCGTGGGCGAAGCCGCGGCGGCGATCGTACGGATCGCCAACGGCCGCGGCGGCGAGGGCCATGTGGCGGTGACCGCCGAGGCCCGGCGGCGCTTCTGGGCGGATCGGGCCAAGACCGCAGCCATCGCGTCCCACACCAACGCCTTCAAGATCAACGAGGACGTGGTCATCCCCATCGAGCGTCTCGCCGACTACAGCGAGGGTATCGAGCGCATCAACATCGAACAGTCGCTGACCAATAAGATCATGGCGGCGGAGGCCGTCATTGCCTATCTGACCGAGGATGGGGGGCCGCAGCTGGCGGCGCCGCCCGACTACGAGGCGAGCGTGGAGAACACCGCCATCCTGGCGGCCAAGACCGAGGCGGCGGTGGCCCATCTGCGCGCGGTCGCACGGCGCTGGGCGGGGGTGCTGGCGGGCCTCGACCGCCCGATTGGCCAGTGCGCCGCCCTGCTCGATCCGGACACGATGGCGCAGGCGCGGCCGGACGAGCCGCTACTCGCCTTGCTTTTGCGCCGTGAACTGCGCATCTCCTATCGGCACGAGGTCGGCCGGGTCCTGCAGGACATCTTCGGCGGTCAGGAGATGGCGAGCGTGCGCCACCGCCTGGAGACGATCCACGCCGAGGTCCTGACGAAGCGGCTCTTCGTGGCGCTGCACATGCACGCGGGCGACGGGAACGTGCACACCAATATCCCGGTCAACTCGAACGACTACGAAATGATGCGCGAGGCCGACCGCATCGTGGAACGGGTGATGCGTTTGGCGTTGGACCTGGGGGGCGTCATATCCGGCGAACACGGGATCGGCATCACCAAGATGCGCTACCTCGACCCCAAGGCGATAGAGGCCTTCGCGGCCTACAAGCGCCGCGTGGACCCGGACGGCCACTTCAATCGCGGCAAGCTCATGCCCGGGTCCGGCCTCGACCGCGCCTATACGCCGTCTTTGCGCCTCGTCTCCCAGGAGGCGTTGATCCTCGAGCGCAGTGAGCTCGGGGCATTGAACGACGCCATACGCAACTGCCTGCGTTGCGGCAAGTGCAAGCCGGTCTGCACCACCCACGTGCCGCGCGCCAATCTCCTCTATTCGCCGCGCAACAAGATCCTCGGCACCGGTCTTATCATCGAGGCGTTCCTCTACGAGGAGCAGACCCGCCGGGGCATATCGGTGCATCATTTCGACGGGATGAACGATATTGCCGACCATTGCACCGTGTGCCATAAATGCCTGAATCCCTGCCCGGTGGACATCGATTTCGGGGACGTCTCGATCCGGATGCGCGAGATCCTGCGCACGCGCGGCCATAAGCGCATGGCGATCGGGACGCGCGCATCGATGGCGTTTTTGAACGCGACCGACGCGAGCACGATCCGGGCGCTGCGCAAGGGCATAATCGACTGGGGCTTCAAGGCCCAGCGCCTGGGCCACGAGGTTGCGGTAAAGCTCGCGGCGGTCGGCCGGCCGTCGCGCCCCGAGGCGACGACCGGCAAGACCGCCGTCTCATCGCAGGTGATCCACTTCCTGAAGAAGCCCTTGCCAAGCGGCGTCCCGCGCCAGACCATGCGCGCCTTGCTCGGCATCGAGGATACCAAGACGGTGCCCATCCTGCGCGACCCCGCGAAGACGAACGACGATGCCGATGCGGTCTTCTACTTCCCGGGCTGCGGATCGGAACGGCTCTTCAGCCAGGTCGGACTCGCGACGCTCGCCATGCTCTACGAAGTGGGGGCGCAGGTGGTGCTGCCCCCGGGTTATCTGTGCTGCGGTTATCCGCAAACGGCCTCTGGCGACGACACCAAAGGCCGGCAGATCACCACCGACAACCGGGTGTTGTTCCACCGGGTCGCCAATACACTCAATTACCTCGATATAAAGACCGTAATCGTCTCCTGCGGGACGTGCATGGACCAGTTGCTCAAGTACGAGTTCGAGCAGATCTTCCCGGGGTGCCGGCTGCTCGACATCCACGAATATCTGATGGAGAAATCCGTATCTCTGGACGGGGTCCAAGGGGTGCGGTACATGTATCACGACCCCTGCCATACCCCCATGAAGACCCATAACCCGGTGGCTGTCGCGAGCGCGCTCATGGGGACGGCGGTAACGCTGTCGGACCGCTGCTGCGGCGAGGCCGGGACCTTCGCCGTCGCCAGGCCCGATATCGCGACCCAGGTCCGCTTCCGCAAGGAAGAGGAACTGCAAAAGGGGCTGCGAACGCTGAATGGATCAGGGGAGGGCGCGGCGGGGGACGTGAAGATATTGACGTCGTGCCCGGCGTGCCTCCAGGGTCTCAGCCGTTATCGCGAGGATACCGGCCTCGATGCCGACTACATCGTCGTGGAGATCGCCAATAAGCGCCTGGGTGCGGGCTGGCAACAGCGGTTCGCCGACGCGGTCAAGGCCGGCGGCATAGAGCGCGTCCTGCTGTAACGGACCCGCGGCATGGCGCGGACGCCCGGGGGCGGACAACGGGCAAACGGCAAACGGGGTCCGGCGCCCCCCGCGAAGGGGGCGCCGGAGTTCGATCAGGGCAGCGTGACGACGATGTACGCGCTTTCCTTGCCGCGGCGCACGAGCACCGGGATCGGCGTGTGGGCCGGCAGGCTCGCCACCAGATGCGCGAGCTGGCTCGGCGAGGTGACGGGAGTGCCGTTTAGTTCCTGGATTACCATGCCCGGGGCGATGCCGGCGTCCTGGGCCGGACCCGGCTCGACGCTCAAGACCACCACACCATGGTGTATGTCCATGTCGCTGAGCGCCTCATGGGTCAGCGGACCCACCTCCATGTCCATGCGCGATATGGTGATGTTGCGGGTGCCCATGTCGCGCAGGTTCTTAGGGAGCGCGCCCACCCGCACCTCGATGGTGAGCGGATGACCGTTGCGCATGATGCCGACCGGCACGCGCGTCCCGGGGCTCGTGTTGCCGACCAGGGGCGGGAGCTGGCCCACGCTGTATATCGGCTTGTTGTCATAGGTGATGATGACATCCCCCGGCTTCAGGCCGGCCTTGGCGGCCGGACTGTCATGCGCGAGGCTCGCGATCAGCGCGCCGACCGGCTCCTTCAAGCGCATGGCGCGCGCCATTTCGGTGCTCACCCCCTGGACATCGACCCCGAGCCAGCCGAATTGGATGGCGCGGTGGTGTTCGAGGGCATTCACGACCCGCATGGCGGTGTTGATCGGAATCGAGAACGACAATCCCATGTAACCGCCGTTGCTCGTATAGATCTGATCGTTGATGCCGACGACCTGGCCGGCCATATTGAAAAGCGGCCCGCCGGAGTTGCCGGGATTGATAGGGACGTCGCTTTGAATGAAGGGGATGTATTCGTCGTCGGAAAGCGGGCGGTTGATCGCGCTCACGACCCCTTGGGTGACGGTGTTATAGAAACCGAACGGCGCCCCGACCGCCAGCAGCCATTGGCCGACCTGCAGCCGATCCGAGTTGCCAAGCGGCACGACCGGCAGGTCGTGGCCCTTGATCTTCAATAAGGCGGTGTCGTAACGCACCGACAGCCCGATCAGCTTCGCCTTATAGACGTGGTGATTGGACAGGCCGACCACGATATGGCTGGCCCCGCGCACGACGTGGGCGGCGGTCACGATATACCCCGAGTGGCTGATGATGAAGCCCGATCCGAGCGACTCGACCTTTTCCTTTTGCGGGGGCGCGGCGTTCGGCCCCGAGAAGAATCTCTGGAAGAACGGATAGAACGGCGAATTCGGCGGCAAGGGGTTTTCCGGCGCCCCCCCGTGGACCGTTTTCGTGCTGGTGCTGCTGATGTTCACCACGGCCGCCCCGTAGTGCTGGATAATCGGCGTGAAGTCCGGAAGCCCGACCATCGGCTGCGCAGCGGCCGCCCCTTGACAGGCGACGCCCCCCGCAAGTCCCGCCGCCAGCACGGCCGTGCCCCACCGATGCCGATGCGATCGGTCTTTCAAATGACCCATGTCGATCTCCTCGTAGAATAAATGATGAAGGCCATTCGCCGTCCGCGCGGCAGACGGCCCGCCGAATCCGTGACCCCGGGCCCTTCGTCAAAAAACCCATCATAACCCGA
Organism: Acidiferrobacter sp.; assembly: GCA_027449165.1. GTDB lineage: Bacteria > Pseudomonadota > Gammaproteobacteria > Acidiferrobacterales > Acidiferrobacteraceae > Acidiferrobacter. The sequence continues at coordinate 16,065 of DAIDMD010000009.1, forward strand.
AACATGCGCGCTGTTGGCTTTGAGCGTACGCCAAGCCGGTTGTTCCCCGTTTGCCGAAAAACTCACCGGCGCGCCCGCCTATCATAGCGCCTCGGGCGCGCCGCCCCAAGTGCGGGTCCGACAGCGACGGGATCGTACGGTGCCTTGAGGCGGGATGGCCGGGGTCCGGCGACGCGGCCTCCTGGGGGCATCCCCGGGCGCCAGGCGCCGTCAGCCGATCAGGCGGGTGGCGGTATAGATGGCGAGACCCACGAACCCCCCGACAAGCGTCCCGTTAATGCGGATGAATTGGAGGTCGCGGCCGATGGCAAGTTCGATCTGGTCGACGAGGAAGGTGTCGTCCCAGGTCTTGACCTGGGCGGCGATGAAAAGCCCCAGCGAACGACGGTACCGCGCGATCAGGGGCGGGGCGTAAGACGCGATCTGGGCATCGACCCACGCATGCAGTTGCGGGCGGCTGGCGAGCGAGGCCGCCAGCGCGCGGACGGTCGTTCCAAGACGCCGGGCAAGCGGCCCCCGGCGGTCGGCCAGCTGCCCCAGGAGCCAGTGGCGCAGCCCATCCCAAAGGGCCGAAAGCGCCGGCTCCAGGTCGCGCTCGCGCAACAGCTCGGCATACGTCGCCTGGATACGCGCGCGGAACACCGGGTCGTTCACGAGCCGGTCGCCGATGTCGGCCACTGCCTCGTCGAAGCGTCGCCGCAAGACGTGGTCGTGGTCGGCGCGCACCGCCTGCAATACGGTCTGAAGGGCGTCGTAGAGGCGCTGGAGTATGGCGCGGCCGACCCGTTCATCGAGATTCAGCGTCGATGGCACGAACTCCATGTGCCGGGCAATGGCGTAGACGAGTTCCTGGCGCACATCGTCGTGCTGGAGGAATTCATAGAGCTGCGCGAGCGCCTCGTCCAGGAGCCATTGGTGGCGGCGGTCTTCGGCGAACACGCGCAGGACGCGCGCGGCGAGCATGCCGGCGTCCTGGGCCTTCAGGCCGGAGGCGAGGGCGGAGGCGAGGAGGGCGCGCGCCGGCTCGCCGTCCACGGCCTCCACAAGGCGCCGGGCGGCGTGCCGCAGATAGACCTCGATGCGCTCGGCGTTCTCCTCGCGCAGGCACCATTTGGCGATCCGCCGGCCCGGCCCGAACGCGCGTATGGCCTCCAGGACCTTGCCGGTCGAGAGGAACCGGGACTGGACAAACTGTCCGAGACTATCGGCGATGCGCCCCTTGTTGGCCGAGATGATGGCGGTATGCGGCAAGGGAAGGCCGAGCGGGCGCCGGAACAGCGCCGCGACCGCGAACCAGTCGGCCAGCGCGCCCACCATGGCCGCCTCGCCGAAGGCCGCAACGAAGCCGAGCCAGGGATGTCCGGGCCGGAAGGCGCGGGCCAGAACGTAGAGCAACCCGGCGGCCGCGAGCAAAGCGAAGGCGAGCAGGCGCGCCTTGCGCAACCGGGCGCGCTTTGTCTGATCGCTGTGTCTCGGGGCGGGACGGGTCCGGGTCATGGGCGGTTGTAAGGATAGCGGGGACGCCGGGCTTTGTCTCCGGTTTCCGGACGCGTGGCCGAACTAGCCCGCGATGGCGATCAGCGCCGATGCCACGAAGATACCCTGCTCGCGGCTTAACGATCGGTCATGCAGCCAGGCGGCGAGCCAATCGGGCACGGCCTCGGCCGGCATCGGGCGGGCGATCGCGAAACCTTGCGCGAGGTCGCATTCCTGGGCCTTCAGCCACTCCCATTGCGCGCGGGTCTCCACGCCCTCGGCAAGCACGGGCCGCCCCAATTGGTGGGCCATATGGATGACGCCTTGGACGATGGCGCGATGCTGCGAGTCTTCGGGCAGCGGCGCTATGAAGCCGCGATCGATCTTTATGAGCGCCGCGGGCAGTTCGGTCAGATAGCTGAGGGACGCCTGCCCGGTACCGAAGTCGTCTATCGCGAATTGCAATCCCCGCTGGCGCCAGGCGTCCAGGGTTCGACGCGCCCGTGCCGGATCCGCGAAGGCGGCGCGCTCGGTAATCTCGAGGGCAATGTGCTGCATCGCGGTCCCGTTGGTGCGCAGGACCTCGCAGACGCGGTGATGGATCTCGGGATCCTGGAATTGGCTCGGCGACAGGTTCACGGCGATCTGCAGAGTGAGACCCTGGTCCATCCAGATCCTCTGCTGCCGGCAGGCCTCCTGAAGTACCCACTCGCCGAGCGGCACGATGAGGCCCGACTCCTCGGCGATCGGCACGAAGACCTCCGGGGACTGCGGCTGCGCCGCGGGGTCGCGCCAGCGCAGCAGGGCCTCGACTCCCGCCACGCGTCCCGTGGCGAGCTCGATCTGCGGCTGGTAGTGGAGCGTGAACAGGTCTTCGGCCAGGGCCTGGCGCAGACGTTTCTGGAGCGACTGGCGGTTGCGCGTGGCGCAGTCGAGAGGCGGCTCGAACAACGACCAGCGGTTGCGCCCCTGGCGCTTGGCCTCATACATCGCAAGATCGGCGTGGCGCAAAAGCGCCTGAGGATCGCTGTCGTCCAGCGGGAACACCGTGACGCCGACGCTGGCCTGAGTCGAGACCTGATCCGTACCGATGCGCACGGGGGCGCGCATCGCCGTAAGCAGCCGCGCGATCATGTTTTCGATGTCTGCCATGCGCACGGCATCGCGCAGGATGACGGCGAACTCGTCGCCGCTTAGGCGCGCCACGATGTCGCCGGCGCGTGCGGTCTGGCGCAGGCGCGCGGTCACCTCCAGGAGCAACCGGTCCCCGGCCGCGTGGCCGAGGGAATCGTTGATGTCCTTGAATCGGTCGAGGTCCAGAAACAACACCGCCTGGAGGGCGTCGACCCGAGACGCCTCGCGGATGACCTCCTCCAGGAGGCGCAGGAAGAAGGCGCGGTTGGGCAGACCGGTCAGCTCGTCGTAATGGGCGAGGGTGCGCAGGCGCGCCTGGGCGGCGTCCAGTTCGCATGCCGAGCTGATGTCCCAGGAGACCCGGGCAAGCCATTCCTTGGCATCGTCCGACAGCACCTCGGGGACCAGCGGGCGGTAGGCGATGGCGCCGTAGTGGAGACCATTGTGAGTAAGCGGGTAGACGATGCGATAGGGCGGGTCCGCGGGCGCGAGCGCGAGCGTAAGCGCGCTGCGCGCATCGAGGTGCAGCCGCCCCCCTTGGGCCACGCTCAAGGGGGCCCCGGCGGCATCGATTCGCGCCATCGCGATCCAGAGCAGATCGAGGTGTTCGGCTATGCTGCCAAGGACCGCGCTCAACGCCTCGTCCGGGCTTTCGCCGCGCAGCGAGGCGTCCGTGAGGCGATCCCGCAACTGGCGGGCCAGGGCGTCGCGTTTCTGGATGGTGATGTCGCGGGCCATCAGGAGTGAACCGCCGCCGACCGCGCCTGGAAGTCGGCAGCGGAGCAAGTCGAGCACCCGCGGCGTGGCATGGGCGCGGCGCAGAAGGATCTCCTCGCGCGCGGTCGCCCCGGCGGGTGCGCGCATGAATTCGCGCAGGCTCTCGCGGGTCGGGGTATCGGGCACGCGCCCGAGCACGTGATCCGGCGCGACGTGGATCAGGTCCTCGCTGTCAAGGCCGAAGGCCTCGAGGGTCGCGTGGCTGGCGAGCTGCCAACGGCCATCCTCGTCGAGCAGGCCGATGAGATCCGGTGAGGCGTCGAGCAAGGTCCGCACCGCCGCTTCCCGCCGCTTCGATCGGCGCAGCAGACCCTGGAGCCGGAAATCGCGCAGGATGCGCTCCCGGACCGCGATGCCGTTCAGGCGCGCCACCTTGGTGGCGAACATCTGCAGCACCACGACGGTCAGGGCCATGGCCACCCCCAGGAGATCGTGGTGCCCGGCGTATTCCCGCCACGCCAGCGCCATCACGGGGGGGATGGCGAAGGCCTCGTAACCGCCCCCCAGCACGCTCAGAAAGGGGATCGGGCCGGCCGTGAGCCCGGTCACGATGGCCACCAGGAACGGCGGGTTGATGCCGCCGCGAGGATAGGGCACGGCCAGGATCAATAGCGCCCACAACAGCCCGTCCACGAACAGGTGGGCCACGAGTCGCCGCTGCCGTATGCGGGCGTCGAGGCCATAGCCGGGGTTCAGCAAGGATTTCGGGAAAAACCGCAGGATGCCGTTTACCGCCAACCCCATCCACCAGAGCGTTTTTCCGACGGCCCCCACGTGGCGCGCGAATAGGATGAGGCAGGCGGTGGCCACCGCGAGGTTCGCCAAGACCTGCCATCCGTAATTGCGGCCGAAGATCCGCAGCTGTTCTTCAAGGAGCGCCGTTCGCAAGGGCGTGCCCGGGCCATCCCGTTGGACCGGCGTCAAGCGTGCCATGGCCGGAGGGCTCGTCTCGGGCCTTGCCGGGCGGCGGTCCATGGGCCGCTCATTATGATCCCTGTCTTGCCGGCCGGCATATTCCCGAACC
>DAIDMD010000010.1 GCA_027449165.1 Acidiferrobacter sp.
GCCACGACCTCACCGGTCAATGGATGCCAGTAGCGCATGCACACGAAGACCCGCGCCTTGAGGTCGGCCAGGACCTGCTCGAGCGCCCACGCCTGGTCTTGGGTATTGGCGCCTATGGGCGAGGCCCCGCCAAGGGCCGCATAGCCGCGGCTCGCCTCCTCACGTCGCCGCCATGCGACGAGCCGCGCGAAGAGGCCTTGGGTGAAAGCCGCTGCCGGTAACTGGAAGATATCGGGGTCGGAGAACAGATTGCGCAGAAACGGCTCTACGGCCTCCAAGGAATCGGGGCCGCCCAGGTTACACAAAACGACAGCGGTGCGAGGACTGGTCATCGCGGCATTGTACTGCCCGCTGGCGCGTTTCACGAGAACGGCGGTACGTCACTATTTGACAGCCTCCTCAAAGGGAGGATATCCCGCACCTCGCGGCTTCGGTTCCTGCTTCACGGAGACGGGCCTATATCCCTTGTGGCGACGCAGGACTTACGATCTCTCTCGAGCCTTCCCGCGGGTCGCGCGGTACCGGGAAGTGAGGCCATGGCAGCCGCGAGGATGGAGTGCGCGGGCGTGGCGTCGCGATCGTACGCCCGCCGCCCCTGCGACACGACCAGGGGCGTACCGCCACGGGCCGTGACTCGAGCGTATGCCCCAGGCGCGGCCGCGCCTGGGGGCGGGCCGCCGGCCGTTCACTGCCGCGCACGAGCGGCCGTACCGCACCGCCTTGTGCGCCCGCAGGGGGCACAGTGCGCCATGCGGCCTCTGGGATGCGGTGCGACAGATGCGGGTCCTGCCTATCCGCTCCATTAAACCACCCTTCCATGCCTGGCTTCGCGCAGATTACCGTGTCCGCGAGCCAATGGGGTCTCCGATGTCGAGACCGAGGCGGGTCGGAGGATACGGCGCGCCTCGTCGTCGGGGACGCGATTGCGGGTGCTGGCGGCCGCGTGTGTCCGCATAGATAAGCGCAAGAGGCGACCGCTGCCGTGCCCCACAGGCTCGCGCGGTCGACCGGTTGCGTGGCCAACCTCGCCGTTCAGGGGGGATCAGGGGCCCGGCGAAGAGACGGTGCAATGCCAGATCCCGCCCTTGCAGGTGCCGCTAACCCGGCGTTTGTGGCGGCTTGATCAAGCCCTATACTGGGCTACAAAGCCCCGGTGGACTGGTGGTATGCTGCCTTTGGTGGAACCGGGCCTACAGCGCGCCAATCTGGGCGGTGTGGTGGGCGCCGGAAACCGTAAGTGCTGGCGGTATTCCGTTGCCTGCACGGTGGACGCGAGGCGCGCACCGATGTGGGTGGCGCAGAACATCTTCGTAAGAGGAATAACGGCGGGGCGTGCCGGGGTAACCGCTTTCGCGGCGGAAGCCGTGAAGTTGGTCCAGGCCGAAGGGTATGGGTCCATCAAAGCGACTGAGGCAGGGCCACTGCCGGCAGGAAGGAATCCTCGCCCCTCAGGGCGAGGAGAATGTCAGATCCATTTACACTCTGTATACGGTTAGGTAAAGATAGCAACCTCAAAAGGACGAGCGGGAACAGGCGCTATCCCTCCTCGGCCTGAAGGCCGGGGTTTCCCGCATAATATTGATAATATTGATGAACGCCA
>DAIDMD010000011.1 GCA_027449165.1 Acidiferrobacter sp.
CTGTCCATCGGCCCATGAGACCCATGCGGTTTCCTTGCGCCTCCAGGTGCTAAAGCGCGCGGGTCTCATCCTGGCCTCGGGAGACGGGCGCCGGACCCGGTATCGGTTGGCCGCGCAGGTACGCCCCAAGAGCGCCAGCATCGCGCGACTGGGGCGCCGGGAAGACCCATTTGGTGAGGACCTGACCCCCGACACAACGCGGGTGCGTCGCGACATCCTGGTAGCCCTGGAGCGGGCCGGTCATCCCCTGAGCAAGGAGGAACTCGTACCACTCGTACCGAGCGCACGCAGTCGTCATGAGCTCTCGCAACAGATCCATGTGTTGCTCACGCGTGGGCACCTGGAGACGACGGCCACCAAGCCCCGGCTGTATTGGCGCACGACCAGTCAGCTCGAGCTCGACCTCACGGGCACCGAGGAGCCGTTCAAGCCCCAGCTGCGTCGACTGCGCCACGGTTGGGCCCTGCGCCTGCAACCGGGGCGCTCCACCGCCATCACGCCGCTGGCGCCTGGCATCACGGTGGCCAAGGCCGGCGCGACGGTCATCGGCATCGTGATCGACGACGCCCTCATTGGGGGCACGCCATGACCTGGATGACAACCGCGTCCGGCGGACGCTTTGATTACGGGACGCCCGATCTCGCCGAGATTCATATTGCCGACATCGCGCACGCCTTGGCGCAGATCTGCCGCTTCACGGGTCATACCCGTCGCTTCTACTCGGTTGCCCAACATTCGGTACTGGTCTCGCGGATCGTTCCGCCCGAGCACGCCTTGGCGGGCCTGCTGCACGATGCCCACGAGGCTTATGTGGGCGACATGGCGACGCCGCTGAAGGACCTCGTGCCGAACTATCGCGCCATCGAGGCGCGGGCTTGGTCGGCCGTGGCCACACGATTTGGCCTGAACCTTGTACTCCCGCCGTGTGTGAAGCAGGCCGACATCATTGCGCTCGCAACTGAGCGCCGTGATCTTTTGCCGCGCGATGGGCGTGTGTGGAGGGTGCTCGAAAACGTCGTACCGCGCTTCGAGCGCATCGAGCCTCTGGGCTCCGAAGCGGCGGAGGCCTTGTTCCTGTCCCGCTATCGAGAAATTGCGGCCGCGGCGCGCCGCGGCGTCGCGGGGGAACCGATGCCGTCACCGCGCTATCCGCGCCTGCGGCGCGCCTTACGCGCCCTGTTTGTTGGCGACGGCCCGATATAGAACTTCCCGGAGGATTCCTGATGTGTGAAGCCGTACAAAATTGCGATGTGTCAAACGACGCCCAGACCGCTTTCGTCGAGGACGCTCCCGAATCGCGAACCAAAGCGTTCGACGCCGAATCCCCCGACGCTTTGTCGGCCTATCTGCGGACACTACACAAGCGCCATCTGTTGACGAAAGCCGAGGAAATAGCCTTGGGAACCCGTATCGCACACGGCGACCGTGCGGCCCATCGTCTCCTGGTCGAGGGCAATCTGCGGCTTGTTGTCATGATCGCGCGGCGCTCTATGCGCAAAGCACGGCACTTGTCTTTTCTCGATCTGATCGCCGAAGGCAACATCGGACTCATGCATGCCGCAGACAAGTTCGATCCAGACCGCGGCTATCGATTCTCGACCTACGCCGTGTGGTGGATTCGCCAGGCCATCGACCGCGCGATTATGAACCACGACCGCATAGTGCGCACGCCCGTGCACATCCGCAAGCGCACCGATCGCCTGCTGGCGGTCACGCAATCCATCATCCGCCAGACAGGGCGCGCGCCATCGGTGACCGAACTCGCGGATCGAACCCGGATTCCTGCCGCCGAGATCCCGCGCCTCCAGGCCCTCATGTACGACACGACCGTATCGGGCGACGAGTCATGGGACGAAGACGGGCGCCATACGTTCCTGGACAGCCTGATCGACACCAGCCAGAAGGACCACAGTGACCACGTGGCCCGCAAAGAG
>DAIDMD010000012.1 GCA_027449165.1 Acidiferrobacter sp.
TCGGTGAGCGCCTGCGCGACGATGGCGATGGTCGCGCGGTTGAAGCGTATCGACATCGCCGCGTTCAACATCTTGCTGAGCGACGGCATGAGCCGGAACACTGCCATGGCATACATGGCCATGAGCGGAATGGCGGCCTGCGGCTGGCGGAGGATCCACTCGGCGTACAGGAGGATGCCGATCAGGCCGGCAAACGCCAGGCCTTCGATGGCAAGACGCGGCATGTGCGCGGTAACCATCTGTGCCGCGCTCGCCTCGCTGTAGCGGCGCGTGGCCTGCTCATGCTGTGACAGGAGCCGGTCCTGGCGGTCGAGGACGGTGAGATCCTTGATCGCCGAAAGCCCGGTCGCCGCGTGCCGGAACATCGATGCGAGCGCGTCCTGGCGGACACGCCCGAGGCGTTCGCTCCGCGCGCGCGTGGCGCGGAATACGATTACGAACGCGGCGCCCAGGACCACGCCGATGGCGAGTGTGAGGCCCGGACTCACCGCCACCAAAAGCACGAACACCGCGAATGACACCACCAACTCACTCACGAGCTGCAGGCCCGGCAACAACACGCCGTCTGTCAGGATCGGGATCTCACCCCGCACGTTCTTCAAAAGATCGGTGCTGTTGCGCGCCAAATGAAAGGCGTAGGGAGCGGCCATGTAGCCCGCCAGCAGACGGTCGGCAAGGTCCTTTTGCAGCCGGTAGAGAAAGCCGAACTGGCGGCGGTAGCCGCGCGAGACGACCACCGCCTTGGCACCTATGATCGCAAGCAGCATGAGCGCGAGCGCCACCGCGAATTCCCGTCCCGACGAGATCCCGAGAAAGCGCTCCACGGTGCGCACGGCGGGCATGGCCATGATGTGGCGCGGATTCACGAGAAACATCGCCACCGGCAGGACCACGCCCACGCCCAGCATCTCGAAACCCGACGTAACCACCATCCAGGCGAAAATCCTGATTGCCTCGCGGCGCTCGCTTGGCCGCAAGATCCGCCATAACGTCCTCATCATCGCCCCCCTTTGATCCAGGCGATCCCGCCCACAGCTCCTCGCGAAACCGCCCGGCGCGCAGCTCGCACCAGTGCGCTATCCGCCGACAGACGGTTCCATGCGCCGGTAAATATCCTCGAAACGCGTAATGTCATCCTCGCCGAGATAGCTCCCCGATTGCACCTCGATCATCTCGAGCGGGATCAGGCCCGGATTCTCCAGGCGATGGCGCACACCGACTGGAATATAAGTAGACTGGTTCTCGGTGATGAGAAATTGCTCGTGATCGCGTACGACGCGCGCGGTCCCCTTGACCACCACCCAGTGCTCGGCGCGGTGGTGATGCATCTGCAACGACAGCGCCGCACCAGGCCGCACCATGATGCGCTTGACCTGAAAGCGCGCGCCATTGTCCAGGGTTTCGTAGAATCCCCACGGGCGCCACACACGGCTTGGCGTCGTGCATTCGACACGCGCCATGGCCTTCAATCGCGTCACCAGCTCCTTTACCTCCTGGGCCTGCGCGCGGTGCGCCACCAACACGGCATCCTTGGTCTCGACCACGACCAGATCGCGCACCCCGAGGACCGCCACCAGCCGGTTATCGGCGAGGATGAGATTGTCTTGTGAGTCCTGCGTTATCACGTCGCCGCGCACCACATTGCCGTCTTCGTCCTTGGCGCCGATCTCCCAGAGCGCGCTCCAGGCGCCGACATCCGACCAGCCGGCGGCGAGCGGCACGACCGATGCGTGTTCGGTCCGCTCCATGACCGCGTAATCAATCGAGTCCCCCGGGCAGTCATGAAAGCAGGCGCCGACATGAAAGAAGTCCTGATCCTGCCGGCCGCTCGTGATCGCCGCCTCGCAGGCCTGCAGGATGTCCGGACGGTAACGTCGCAACTCCTCGATCCAGCGCGACGCGCGCATCAGGAAAATCCCACTGTTCCAGAGGTAATCGCCGGACGCCAGGAATCCCTCGGCGCGGGTAAGATCGGGCTTTTCCACGAATTCCGCGACCACCCCGTCCGCCTGCCGACGGATATACCCATAACCGGTCTCTGGGGCATCGGGCACCACCCCGAAGGTCACGAGGCGCCCGGCGGCGGCAAGCCCCAGCGCCGTGCCGACCGCCGCGCGAAATCCCGCGGCGTCGGTCATGGCATGGTCGGCGGGCATCGCCAAGAGCAGACCCTCGGGATCGGCGGCCAGCACCCGCAACGCCGCCAAGGTGAGCGCCGGGGCGGTATTGCGGCCCGCGGGCTCAAGCAGCAAGGGGCATGGCATCTTGCCGATCTCGCGCATCTGTTCGGCGATCAGGAAGCGGTATTGGGCGTTACTGACCACCACTGGCGCTGCGACATCGGCGAGCCCCTCCAGGCGCAGCACGGTCTCCTGCAGGAGACTGCGTCCCCCCAGGAGCGCAAGCAGCTGCTTTGGGTGCTGGTCGCGCGATAGCGGCCACAGCCGGCTGCCACTGCCGCCACATAGGACGATGGGATGAAGTTTCATGCCGAGACCCTCGCTCAACCGGCCTTAGCGCGGGTCAATAGCCACTCCACATACCGGCCCACGCCCTGTTCGACATCGTAAGTGGAGGCGGTGTAGCCCGCCTGGCGCAGGGCCCCGACATCGGCCTGCGTGTAGCTCTGATATTTGCCGACCAGGGCCTCCGGGAACGGTATATAGGTGATGATATCGCGCCGGACGAGCTCGGCGATCGTCATCGGCCCCTCGCCGTTGTGGCGCCTTATGGCGTTCACCGTGGCCGCCGCCACGTCATTGAAGGCCTGCGCGCGCCCGGTGCCGACATTATAGATGCCGCTCAATTCCTTGTGCTCCAGAAAATGCAGGTTGATCTTGACGACATCCTCGACCGACACGAAATCGCGGCGCTGCTCGCCCGCGGCATAGCCGCCGCTTGCGCCAAACAACCGTACCTGGCCGGTCTCGCGATACTGATGGAAGAAGTGGTAGGCGACCGAGGCCATGCGCCCCTTATGCTGCTCGCGCGGCCCATAGACATTGAAATACCGAAAGCCCGCCACCTGGCAGGCGCCGGTGGCGTGGCGCCGGACATACTGGTCAAAGAGGAATTTCGAGTAGCCGTAGACATTCAGGGGCGATTCCACCGCGCGCTCCTCGCGAAACACGCGGCCGCCGCCATAGACCGAGGCCGAGGATGCGTACAGGAACTGCGCGCCCTCACGCTCGCAAAACGCAAGCAGCGTCTTCGAGAACTCGTAATTGTTGCGCATCATGTACAGGCCGTCGTGGTTCATGGTGTCGGAACACGCGCCCTCATGGAATATCGCCTCGACACGTCCAGCGTAGGCGCCCTTGGCGATA
>DAIDMD010000013.1 GCA_027449165.1 Acidiferrobacter sp.
CTACATGGCGCCGGTGGCCCAGGGCTTGACCGACGGCCAGATCGACCAGGTGGCGGGCTACTTCGCCGCCCAGCGGCCGCGCATGCAGGCGAGCGGTGTGTACCATGCCGGCGCCAAGGCCGGCAAGGCGATCTTCATGAACGGAGTGACCGCGGAGCAGATCCCGGCGTGCATGATGTGCCACGGCGCCAATGCCCAGGGCGCCGGGACCTTCCCGGACATCGCCGGGCAGCGCTACCGTTACATCGTCCAGCAGCTGAAGTACTTCCACAATGGGACCCGCAAGAACGCGCTCATGAACCAGATCGCGAAGAACATCACTGTGCCGCAGATGAAGGAGGTGGCCGCGTATCTGTCGTCTTTGTAAGGCGATCCACAGGAAGTAGGGCCGGCCCGGTGCCGCAAAGGGGCACCGGGCCGGATGGTGGAAGTGCCAAGACGCCGGAAATTCCACGAGACCGATAAACGCAAGCGCAGCAACGGCTCGCGGACCCGGACAGACGCTCCCCAGGAATCACCGCCCGGCCCACGCGCGCCGTGCCGCGTATCCCGCCTCGCTATAAGTCCCTCAATATTGCCCAAACAGACCCGGTGTCGCTATTACCGAAACCACCAATGGCCCAAGGCCCGTGCTCTACGCCTACCGGGCCTGTGGAATAGGCATCGCCAGCCGCATGGATCCCTATTGCCGCCTGGCCTCGTCATACGCATCCGGTCCGGCCGTGGCGAACCACCAGAACCGAAACCGCCTGCGGCTGGCCGGGACCTATCCGTTCGAGTTCCATAATCAGGCGGGCGAAGGCCATTTGTCGAGCAGCGGCACGTTCCATCAGGGTCGGTACGACACGCCGGGCGGTAATGGCGGCCCGGCTTCGAGACGCGGGTGACCTGTCCGCCTCGGGGAGAGAATACCCGGATCATAGCCAATACCCGGTCTACACGAGATCCAATGGCCAGACCGCGGGCCCTCGCAGCAACGGCCTTATTTCGAAACCGGCATGGCTATGGTCGACCACCGACTGGCATGGCCCAGGGGCCGGCTTGACAGCCGGGATGGGTCTTGTATCCTTGGATCAAAAGGCGATGGGGTTCGCCGTATAACCGCCTTCCGGCTGATGACTCCTAGAAAATCCGCGCATGCGCGGAACGTCATGGTGTCGGCGGAGGCTTATGGTCCTGGACCCCGTTGTCGTGCAGTGCGGGCAGGTGTTGGTGACGTTGGCCCTGGCGCCCCTGCTTCACGGCTTTATCGCAACGGCCGAGGAGCGTATCCAGCGCGGCCGCGGCCCGTCGCTCCTCCAACCCTACCGCGACCTCTGGAAGCTCCTCCATAAAGAACAGCTGGTCCCCGAGTCGGCCTCCTGGATATTCTGGGCGGCGCCGGTCATCGCCTTTACGGCGATGCTGGTCGTGCCGCTTCTGATCCCGGTGCTCACCAACTACCCGCTGCCGCTGTCCGACATGGGCGACATCCTGGGCGGGGGACTCATCCTCACGCTCGGGAGCTTCGTGATCCTGCTCGCCGGCCTCGACTCGGGACAGCCCTTCGGCGGACTCGGCGCAAGCCGCGCGGCGATGCTCGCCATCCTCGCGGAACCGACACTCATCCTGGTGTTCGTCGGGATCACCTTCCTGGACCACGCCATGCTGCCGTTCGTCGCCAACCACCTGCGGGCCAAAAGCCCGGTCGCCTACTGGGGCCCGGTGCACGTTTTTCTCGTGGCGGCGTTTTTCATCCTGCTTACGGTCGAGACCGATCGCCTGCCCATCCACTCGGCCATCCCCTACGAGATCTACATGATCGACGAGGCGCG
>DAIDMD010000014.1 GCA_027449165.1 Acidiferrobacter sp.
CGTTCGGTTCTGATTTCATGGCGACGTAGCCTCACAAATCGTCGTGGATTGGCCCCTCGTTCACGCGAGGGGGTGAGGCTACATTTTACGACCTGCCGCTCGAATTACCCGGTTTTCCTCCGCGTAGCGGCTCCGTCCAACTCCTTGTCCTGCGCCCGTATCACGCAAACTTTGGCAAGCGTCTCGTGAAGACGCCGAAGGTCTATTTCACCGATACCGGCCTGCTGTGTTATCTCGCCGGTATCCGCGAAGCCCGGCACGCCGCCGCCGGCCCGATGGCCGGCGCCATCGCGGAGACGGCGGCGGTGGTCGAGGTATTGAAATCGTTCTGGCACCGCGGTGCCGAACCGCGTCTGTATTTTTGGCGCACCGCGACCGGCGACGAGGTGGATCTCCTGGTCGAAACGCCGGCCGGATTGGTCCCCTTGGAGATAAAGGCCACGGCAACGCCCTCGCCGGCCATGGCGAGAGGCATCCGGAAATTCCGGGAAACGGCGCCGGCGGCATGGACCCGCGGATTCGTCATCCATACGGGTACGGTCACACTGCCCCTTGGCGATGGTATCGTGGCGCTGCCGTTCTCCAACCTATGATGTGGCTGCTTAAGGTTCCCGCCCCGATCTTGGGAGGTTCTCGACCTCTTCAGGGGGCGTCTTGCCGCGACGCGCGGTCCGGGGCGACACGCCGCCCCCCTTTTCTCGAACGCCGCCTGCGGTTTACGCTACCCGGGGGATCGCCTTGGGCGCGACCCTCTTTTGCTACGCCCCGTTCGTCAAGGAGTCCTTAAAAGAAAATGAGCGCTGATGCGGTTGCAGTCGAGACGGTTTTGGAGGCCATGCGCTTTCGGCATGCGTGCAAGGTGTTTGACGCCGGCCGGAAGATACCAGATTCGCAATTTGCGGCGATCCTGGAGTGCGCCCGGCTGAGTCCGAGTTCGTATGGCTTCGAGCCGTGGAAGTTCCTGGTCGTGCAGAACATGGCCTTGCGCGAGAAGCTCCGCACGGTCACCTGGGGGGCCCAGCGATCATTGCCGACGGCGAGCCATTTCGTCGTCATTCTGGCTCGGACCGCCAAGGGTATGCGGTATGACGCCAGCTATATCTGGCACATCATGCGCGACGTCCATCGCTTGCCGGAAACCCACCTGCAGAGGCGCGCGGCGCTCGTCAAGACCTTCCAGGAGTCCGATTTCCACCTGCTCGATTCCGAGCGGCTCCTTTTCGAGTGGGCGGCACGGCAGACCTACGTTGCGCTCGGCAACATGATGACGGCCGCGGCCCTCATGGGCATAGACAGCTGTCCCATCGAGGGCTTTCCGGTGGATGCGGTCAACCGCATCCTGCGCGAGGACTGCGCCGTGGATACGCAGGAGATGCAGGTCAGCTGTATGGTGGCATTCGGTTATCGCAGCGAGCCGCAACCGGCCAAGAGCCGTCAGACCCTCGAGGCGATCGTGCAGCGCTTCGACTGAGCGTTACGGCCCTGAGCAGCCACAAGGAGAGGCCAGACGGAGACCGGCATACGGCCTGACCTTGTGGCCTGCGTGGCGGCCAGATCCGGGTTGTCTGCCGGGTAGGGTTGCAGGCGTGGGATTCGGGGATATTCCGAAGACCGCGACCTGTGCGCGGACGTCTGTGTGCGCCTTACGCGGCATCACGCGACCCAAGCCCGCATCTTGGCCGGCCAGGCAGCCAGTGTGGCGGCAAGGCCCCTACGAAACGGCGGCGATCCGCAATTGAGACGGGGGGCCGCGGCGCCTTGCGGGCTGATGGGGCTCGCGGGCCCTGGGCGGGATTTGCGGCGGTTGGTGACTTCCGGGCTCTCAGGTTAAGCTTGCGCCGCGTGTCGAAGGGTAGCGCGCCGGGTTGGCCGGCCGCGGTGGCGGATCAGGGCGGGCTGCGGCCATTAATCGGAGTGGGAACCATGTCGATGAACCCGGGCGGCCTTGCGCAATCGCCCGAGCGGGTATTGTATTTTGTGCTCCTCCAGATCGTGGCGATCATCGGATCGGCACGCGCCATGGGATGGCTCGCGAGGAAGGTCGGCCAGCCCCGTTCGGTGGGCGAGATCGTGGCCGGTCTTTGTCTCGGACCGTCGCTGCTCGGGCACTTGGCGCCCGGGCTCTCGGTCTATGTTTTCGGGAGCGCCTCGCAGCTGCCGCTTGTGATCATGAGCCAGATCGGGCTGACCCTGCTCATGTTTCAGATCGGCATGGGATTCGACTTCTCGCACCTGCGGGAGGCGGCGAACGGGCGGGCCGTCGTGACCATCGCGTCGGGCTCGATCGCCCCGCCGTTTTTCCTGGGCGTGGGCTTGGGTTTCGTCTCGCAGCCCTTGTTGGCGCCCGGGATCCCGATCGTGCCCTACAGCCTGTTCGTGGGGACTGCGCTGTCTATCACCGCCGTGCCCATCCTGGGGCGGATCCTGGTCGAGTATGGCCTGACGCGCACCCGTATCGGGGCGGTCACCATAAGTGCCGCGGCGATCAATGATGTGGCGGGCTGGCTACTGCTGCTCGCGGTCACGGCGTTCGCCGAGACGCGGTTCTCGGCCGACGCCATGGCCTGGCGTCTTATCGCCCTGGCTGTCTATCTCGCCGTGTGCTTTGGGGTGGTCAGGCCCGTCGTGCGCCGGGCGCTTGCGCGCCTGCCGTGGCCCGAGGGGCCGGGTCTTCCTCCGGATGTGCTGGCCGTCACCCTCCTGATCGTGTTCCTGTCGGGGATTACGACCTACGAGATCGGCATATTTACGATCTTCGGGGGTTTCGTGATGGGCGTGATCGTGAACGACAACGCCGAATTCGTGACCCGGTTCCGGCAGACGGTCGGGGATTTCGTGACGGTGTTCTTCCTGCCGATCTTCTTTACCTACGCCGGTCTGCGCACGGACCTCACGGGCATCGACGACGCCACCCTCTGGCTATGGTGCGGCGCCATCACGCTCGTGGCGACGGTCGGCAAGGGCGCCGGGGCCTATGTGGGTGCGCGGATCGGCGGACTCGACGCGACCGCCTCGGGGGTCGTCAGTATCCTTATGAATACCCGGGCGCTTATGGAGCTGATCGTGATCAACATCGGCTATAGCGCCGGATTCATATCCCAGATCGCCTATACCCTGCTTGTCGTCATGGCGATCGCGACCACCGTAGTCACCGGGCCGGTCTTGCGGATCCTGTTGCCGCGGATGGGGCATACGATCCCCAAAGGCGTGGACGCCTAGCGGCGGGACTCGAACCCCCGGGGTCTTGCCCGTCCTGCGGGCGGGATGCCGGCGATCATCGGCGGTGGGGGCCTGCCGGCGCGGCCTCATCCGCTGTGCCGGGGTTTGCCCTCGGCCCCGGCGGTGATCCCGATGCGGCGTCCGTGTGATCGGCTCACGAATCGCCGATGACGTCGATATGAAAGTCCTGGCCGATCCAGCCTTCGGTCTGCAGGCGCAGGGTAAATTGCAGGCTGCGCGCGCCGCGCAAGGCCTCGGGCGGTAGGATGGCGACGTGGGCAAGCGCCCAGTCCTCGGACAGCGTGTCGCGAAGGGTCTGCCAGCCGTCCACGCCCCAGTGGACCATGAACGGCACGGGCAGGGCGATGCGCAGTTCCTCGCCCGCCTTCAGATGCTGGGGTCGCTGATGGCGTTGCCAGATCCGGAACCCGGGTTTTGGACGCGCGCCCCGGTAACGGTTCCAGGTCGCGACGGGGCGATCGAACGGCGCCCCGAGCGCGTGGCTATGACAGAGCTTCACGAACTCGCCATGCGCCCACACGAGCGGCATGGCCGATCCGCTGGGCCGCCCCGGGGCCAGGTCGTAGTGCGCGATCGGCGCGCTGTCCCAGACCTGCTCCGGCAAGAGGCCGCCGCGTCCCGTCATGGCCGCCATGGCTTGAAGATAGGGAAGCGGGTCGTCGCCGGAGGCGATGGCGTAATGGCCGCGTTCGCCGGTGAGCAGGGGCCAGCCGCGGCCTATGCCGCTGCCGTCGAACGGCCGGCCGTCGTCATGTTCGCCGTAGCCGTCGTCGTTGTAGCGGTGCCAGACCATTCCGCTGGGTGTCATGGTCTTCAATAGGCCATCCATGACGGTGACCGAGGCCACGATATGCGGGTCGCGGGCATCGCGCAGACCGTAGCGCACCAGCTGCAGAAAATCGTTGGAGACTTGGCAGCAAGCGGCGACGTGCGGATCGTCGGCGCGGTTTTTGATGGGCAATATCTCGTAATCGGCCTGGCGGTCGTTCAGGATCTCGGGCGGCGCCATGCGGATGTAGTGGCCGGGGACATGAAATTGCCGGGACAGCGGGTCGTCCTCGACATAGGTCCAGGACTCGATACGCGCGTTCCAGTAGTCGGCGAACATGAGCGCGCAGGCCCGTGCCGGCCCCTCCAGGAATTCCGCGCCCTCGACCAGCGCGGCGATGGTCACAGCCAGCGTAAAGGCGTTGACCCCCGAGTCCTCCTCCCAGCGGTCCTGGCTGGTTGCGGGGCCTTGGCGGACGATGAACCGCAGCGCCCGGAAGATCATATCCGCGACGGCCATGTCGCCCAGGATCCCTTGCGCCTTAAGGGCGCTTGCCAGGAGCACGGGGAAACCCGATTCGTCAAGTTGCACGCCGTTCCAGAAGGGCTTCCCGCCCAGCCATTGGTTTTGCAGCCAGTGGCCGTTGGCCCGCTGGGTGCCGATGAGGTAGGCCAAGACCTGGCGCGCCTCTTTGTCCGCACCCAGGGCGAGCAGTGCGCCCGCGCTTTCGACGAGGTCGCGGGACCACACGAGATGGTAGCCGCCGAGCGTATCGCTTGCCTCTCCCCACGGGACCGAGAGGCTCGCCACCAGCGCCCCGGGAAAGGTGCGGTCTTCGTGGACCTTGATGACGGTGGCCGATCGCGTATAGAGCGTCGCCAGCGCGGGCGGCAATCCGCCGGTGATGTCCTGCGGGGCGCGCCGGCCTTCGTGCCAGGCCCGCCAACGCCTCGCATAGTCGTCGGCGGCTCGGGGGAATCCCTCGGCGAGCGACGACCAGGCGGTTGTCGCGGCCGCCTCCTTGCTGGTGCCAAGGCCCACGGCGAGCGTGCCCAGGCGCGGCAGGACGCCGGCTAGAGCGACCTCCCCGGGGCCGGCCTCGGTGTACTCCCAGGTCATGCGGCCATTGATATGGAAGTCCTGCCAGAGGTCGCTCGCCCCGACTTCGCCCACGGAGCAGACACCGAGCGCCGGGCGCCCATCCGGATCGCGGCAGCTGATCGCCATGCCGAAGGGGCCCTGTTCGGCCCACAGGACGCGCCGTCCCTCCCAGGACCCGACCCAGGCCCGGTTGGCGTGGGCATCCTCGCCCAGGCGCGCCGCGCAGAGCAGGTAGGCGCGCAGCTCGGGGTCTCCGGTCAGCGCGAAATCGATTAAAAGGGCGTCGCGATCCGGATCCGTGCAAACCCGAAAGGTGAATTCGAAACGACCCTGCGGATGGCGGATGGTTGGCAGCGGGACGCGCGCATCCTCGAGTTCAAGCACCGGGTCAGGCGTCGCCTTCAGTTCCTGCCAGAACCCCCGGCCGTCGGCGACCAGGAATCCGAGATCGCGGATCTGCGGGATGTCGATGCGAGGGTAGAAGACCTCGGTAACGATGCCGCGCCCAATGGTGAACCACACCCGGCCGGTGCCAAGGGCTGTGCCGACACAGTCCTTGCGGCCCGTGGACCAAACGGGGCGACGCCACTGCGCCGCAGGGGCCTTTACGCCGCTCATGCGCGCACCGTCCCAAGACGAGATGTCGGTGATCGGGTTACGGGTCGCGGCCCGCGTTGGGGTTCGTGTTTCGGTTCTGTGGCCATCCGGGGAGCCCTCGCGGCAATCGCCAAGGCCCAGTGTAAACGTTTTGGGGGTCCGCCAGGAAATGCGCTTTGGCCGGCCGCCGGTGCCAGGCGAACGCCGGGGGGATCGTCTTCGGGGCGCCTGTTTCTTTCTTCAAGGCGGCCATCGCGCTATATATGAGGGCCGTCGCACGCCGACTGGAGACCCGCCGGGCAGGCAGAAAGTCCCGCGCAGGAGATAAGGGCGGCGTAATCACACACCCAGCCCGAGACCTTGCACATCCGTGCGGGGTGGCGCAGGAACCTTCGGCTCGAAG
This sequence comes from Acidiferrobacter sp., assembly GCA_027449165.1. Taxonomy (GTDB): domain Bacteria; phylum Pseudomonadota; class Gammaproteobacteria; order Acidiferrobacterales; family Acidiferrobacteraceae; genus Acidiferrobacter. The sequence goes on from DAIDMD010000014.1 coordinate 6,111, forward strand.
ATCGGCGGGATGTCAGGAAAATCGGGTGCAGCGAGCGGGTGCCCATGGCGTGGCGTTTGTCGCCCAGGCGGCGTTGGCCCTGGCCGCGATGGGGCCCTCGCCCGAAGCGGCCCGCGAAGACGGGCCGGGTTGGGGCCGGCGCCGTGTGTCTCGCGGCTCGACGGGCCTTCCGCCCCCGCCCCGCAGCTCGGTCCGGGGGCCCCTGAGCGCCGACGCGCAGCGCTTGCTTTTTAGCAATGTTGTCCTTAGAGTACCGAGCCTTCTACGCCTGCTCTGGACGCGAAGCCGCTATCGGCGTCACGCGCGGAGTATCAACGAGTCCCCATCGTCTAGAGGCCTAGGACATCGCCCTTTCACGGCGGTAACAGGGGTTCGAATCCCCTTGGGGACGCCACACTTGTGCAAATAGCGGTCCGACCGCGGTTTCGGCCTCGATCCGGTAGCCGGACGGTGCCTCT
>DAIDMD010000015.1 GCA_027449165.1 Acidiferrobacter sp.
TCGAACCGGGATTGGGTCTTGCGGTTGTCTTTCGCCACATGCCCACACGCCGGGCAGGTTCGGCTCGTGTTCCGTGGATCGACCGCCACGACCATCCCGCCGCGCCAGGCCTGCTTGTACTCAAGCTGGCGGCGGAACTCGAACCAGCCCTGGTCGAGGATGGACTGGTTCAGGCCGGACTTGGCCCGGACGCCTCTTCCCGGTTTCTCGGTTGTGCCTGCCGCCGACTTGGCCATGTTCCGCACCTGCAGGTCCTCGATCCATACGATCGCGTGGTTTTGGCTGATCGCAGTCGTGGTCTTGTGCAGGAAGTCGCGGCGGGCGTTGCCGATCCGGGCAGGGATACCCTGGACGCGGGCCTTCGCCCTCTTCCAGTTGTTGCTGAACTTCTGTTTGCGGCTCATGGACTGCTGTGCTTTGCGCAACCTGTCCTGGTGCCGCTTGAAACTGTTGAGCGGGGCAACGAACGTGCCGTCCGAGAGCGCGGCGAAGCGGGCCACACCCATGTCGATGCCGACAATGCTGGAGGCAGGGTGGACGGGTTCGGCCACCTCGCGTTCGGTCTGGATGCTGATGAACCACTTGCCACCGCTCAGGGACACGGTGACGTTTTTCAACTCGCCCCACACTTGACGGCTGTTACGGTAGCGCAACCAGCCGAGTTTGGGCAGGAACACCCGATCGTTGGCCTGATCGAGCTTGATCTGCTTCGGGTCGGGATAGCGAAAGCGGTCGGACCGGCCCTTCTTCTTGAAGCGCGGGAAGTCGGCGCGTTTGGCGAAGAAGTGGGCGTAGGCCCGCTCCAAGTCCTTGAGCGTCTGCTGCAGCGGGTGAACGGGCGCATCGGCCAGCCAGGCCGCTGTGCGACCGGATGGCAGCGGGGCGCCGTTGCGCCACGCGGTGAGTTCCTTGCACAGTCCAGCGTAGCCAAGCCTCTTTTGGCCTTGGTCGTAGCGTTCCTTCTGTAAAGCCAGCGCCTCATTGAACACGACACGGCATGAGCCGGCGAAGCGGCGCATATCGCGCTGCTGGTCGCCGGTCGGCATCAGCTCGTATTTGAAGGCTTGGCGGCGCTGCATGCGGATAGTATAGATCACCGAAAGGACGCCCACGGCGTCCGCGCTGTCCTTCCCCAGCCTGAAGGCCGAGGCTTGTCGCGCATCTGGTCAGCGGGATGCATGGCGGCATTATCATACAGAACCCCCTCGCAAAGACATGATGAGCCGCAAACCCGGCATCGCGCAGGCTTGGGGACCATAAGAATGGGCTCATGCGGCGGATGCGCGATTCGGCGGTATGGCGCCGCCGGCGTTGGCGCCCCCCTCGCTTGTGGGCATGGACTCGCGACAACCTTTGGCTACGGACCGTCTTTGGGCGCCAGCGGACTCTTGCGAACACTGCGTCGATGTCGGCGCGGGTCTTTCGTGCAGGCCGCGACAAAGGGCCCGTGCGGGCGCCGGGGAACTCCCGGTCGATGGATGGGTCTATCCACGCAAACGTCGGCGCGCGACGGATTGTGCGATAAAACGGTCCTATTCAAGGAGTGATCATGGAAATTCTTGAGAAGTCGGCATCCCGGGTTGTACTCAAGTTCGACAAAGCCGAACTGGAGGGTTTCAGCGATCCTGTTATAAAAAACGCGGAGGCCTTCGCGAGTGCGACCCTTAATATGGCCAACTTGCTGAAGGAGCAGGCCTATCGCATGAAAAACCACTTCGTTCAGCCCCCGCACGCCTTCGGGGATTGAGGGGGACGTATGCATGTCAGAACGGAGGGATCGGATTTTGTCGTATTGGATGTCAGCCTGGAAGAGGCCGGTCGTATCGCTGCCGATATCCTGTCCCAGGAGGCGATCGCCGGGGACAAGGCACTTGCCGTCGCCCACAAACTCCGGGAGGCGGGGTTTTATCTGCGGCCCGTCGTCTCCGAACGCTCGGAGTGGGCGGGTCCGGATCGGGTGAGCGGGTAACGACGGGGGGTCTGTCGTGGCCCATGGCGGGCCCCGCGGCGCGGGACGCTATATTCTCGCGCGCGGGGCAACTGGTCGGTTTGCGATGCGGGTGCCGTGACAGTCGGTCGCGTGGCTGGAAGGGCTTGGTCGATGTTTCAAGACCAGAAATCTCCGGCCGCGCCTCGGGGCGGTCTTGTGCGGCCTGTCAAGATTGTCGGTCCGCGCAGACCTCGATAGACTGCGACCATAAATCCACCCGCCATCGCACTCCAAGGATCCATGGTCCTGACAGCTGTCTCGTTTCCGATGTGCCCGCGTTCTGTCGCGGGGCGCCCATGAGAATCCTCGACGGGCTCAACGGCCCGCAGCGCGAGGCCGTACAGCTGATCGACCGGCCGCTGCTCGTTCTGGCCGGGGCCGGCAGCGGCAAGACCACGGTCATAGCCCGTAAGATCGCCTATCTGGTCACCCAGGGCGGCTATGAGCCCGCGCACGTCGCGGCGGTTACGTTTACCAACAAGGCGGCGCGCGAGATGCGCGAGCGCGCCTCCGAGCTTCTTCCGGCGAATCTCCGCCGGGGCCTTAGCGTACTGACCTTCCATGCCCTGGGTCTCAGGATCATTCGCGACGAACTCGAGGCCCTCGGTCTGCGGCGCGGCTTCACCCTTCTTGATCCGCGCGACGCCGAGGCGCTTGTCAAGGACCTCTGCCGGGAACGCCTGCGGACCGACGCGCCGGCCGAGGATGTCGCGCAGCGCATACGCGCCTGGAAGGACGCGGGGATTACGCCCCCGACGGCCACGCAGGAGGCCGCGGACGCGGGCGCGGTCTACGCCGACTACATGGAGCGGCTGCGCGCCTACAATGCCATAGATTTGGACGACCTCATTCTGCTCCCGGCGCGCCTATTGACCGAGGACCCGGCCGCCCGGGCCCGCTGGCGGGAACGCCTTCGCTACCTCCTGGTCGACGAATACCAGGACACCAACGACGGGCAGTACCGTCTGGCGCGCGCGCTCGCCGACGAGGCCCTCACGGCAGTTGGCGACGACGATCAGTCGGTGTACTCGTGGCGGGGCGCGCGCCCCGAGAACCTCGCGCGCCTCGCGCGCGACTATCCGCGCCTTACCGTGATCAAGCTCGAACAGAATTACCGGTCCACCGGGCGCATACTGAAGGCCGCCAATGCCGTGATCGCGAACAATTCCCATATGTTTCCGAAGAAGCTCTGGAGCGCCTTCGGGTTCGGGGACCCGCTGAAGGTCCTCGTGGCCGACGACGAAGAGCACGAGGCCGTACGCGTGGTCACCGCCCTCCTCCACGACAAGTTCGTCCGCAAGGCCGGGTTCGGCGATTACGCCATCTTGTATCGCGGAAACCATCAGGCGCGGCCGTTGGAACAGGTCCTGCGCGAGCACCGTGTGCCCTATTTCTTGAGCGGCGGGACCTCGTTCTTCGACCGGGTGGAGGTCCGCGATGCCGTCGCCTACCTGCGTCTCATCCACAACCCTGCGGACGATGCGGCGTTTCTGCGGGTGTGCAACGTCCCCAAACGCGAGATCGGTCCCTCGACTGTCGAGCGTCTGCGCGAGTACGCCCACCGCCGAGGCCAGCCCTTACTCCGCTGCTGCCGGGAACTCGGGCTTGCCCAGTATCTGGCGGCGCCGCAGGCCGCTGCCCTGCACCGATTCGCGGCCCTTATGGAGGTCCTGGGCGACAAGGCGCGGACGGCGACGCCCGGCGGCCTGTTGCGCGAGGCATTGCGCGAGATCGGGTATGAGGGGCACCTCCTCCAGATGGCCGAGGATAACCGCTCGGGCCGGCGACGCCTGGAACTGCTCGAGGAGTTCCTGGCGTGGGTCGACCGGCTCGGCCAGGAGACCGGGGGGCGCACGCTCGACGAGGTGGTATCGCAACTCGTTCTAAACGGCATGGGCGACCGGGATCGCGAGCCTGACGGCAAGAGTGTCCGCCTCATGACGCTCCACGCGGCCAAGGGTCTGGAATTCCCCCACGTCTTCCTGGTGGGCCTGGAGGAAGACATCCTCCCGCACCGCGCAAGCCTTGCCGAAAGCGGTGTGGAAGAGGAACGCCGGCTTGCCTATGTCGGGATGACCCGGGCGCGGCAGACGCTGACGCTGAGCTATGCCCGCCGCAGGCGCCGCCAGGGGGCGGCCCAGGAGACGAGCCCGAGCCGCTTCCTCGGAGAGATCCCCGCGGAGGACCTGATTTGGGACGGCCGCGAGGACAAGGCTCCTGAGGAACGGCTTGCCCATGGGGAATCGCACCTAAAGGGCCTGCGCGGCCTCCTCGGACAGGGCTCCTGAGTCTTCCGGGCCATGGCGCGAGGCAGGCGACGGTCCGCCCTCGCCGCCCGTCGCGGGGTCCATGGTGGCGTCGCGAGCGCGTTTCCGTTACTCTAGGGCAGCTTTCACGCTGGCTCGCGACTGCGAGGTGAAAAGACTCATGAGCAGGACGCTTCTCAGCAAGACCCTCAAGTTTGCCTGCGCGCGATCGCAGCGAACCGGCGCGCCGTTCGCGGTCATCCTTTTCAGCATAGACCGATTCCGGCTCGTCAATCATCGCTTCGGCTACGCCTTCGGCAACCGCGTCCTGCGGCGGGTATGCGGCGCGGCAAGCGCCAGCCTCGGCCGGGCGGCAGTCGTGGGGCGCTGGGGGAGCGACGAGTTTCTGGGCGTCGTGAGCGATTGCGGTCCCCGCGAGGCGAAATCGAAGGCCAAGGCCTTGAGCGAAGCGGTCTCGGGCCTACTCATCGCCGCAGACGATCGCGTCGTCAACGTCACGGTGAGCATCGGCATTGCGTGCGCCCCCGACGACGGAACGACACCGCAAGAGATCATGAACGCGGCCGACGAGGCCCTGTACGAGGCCAAGCGCCGCGGCCATGAACGCATCGTGGCGACGAAAGACCTGGACCGGCGGGTCTTCGAAATGGGCATCATCCTGGAGACGGCGCTGCGCGAGGACCGGATCGTGCCCGCCTATCAGCCGATCGTGGACTTGCACACCGGGGCGGTGGTCGCGGAAGAGGCCCTGGCGCGGATCGTAACGGCGGACGGCAAGGTGCTGTCCGCCGAGGAGTTCATCGAGGCCGCTGCGCAGTTCCATCTGACCTACAAGATCGATTGGACGGTCCTACTTGCGGCCTTGAGCCGGCGCCAGACCTATGACGAGGACATCGTGCATTTCGTCAACGTCTCCGGTGATCTCCTGCGCCATCCGCGGCTGCTCATGGATCTTCTGGCCTCGGCGAAAACGAGCTTTCCGCGCAAGGGCGCCGCTGACGTGAAGCCGCTCGTCATTGAAGTGACCGAACGCGAGCTTCTCGAAAACATGGACATAACGCGTGAGCGCCTGGCCCCTTTCCTCGATTTCGGGGTGCAGCTTGCGCTGGATGATTTTGGCAGCGGTTACTCGTCGTTCCAGTATTTGGCCGACCTTCCCGTATCTTTCCTGAAAATAGACGGCCGGCTCATCTCCCGCATACAAGAGCCCCGGGTCCTTTCCATCGTCCGCGGCATCCAGGCGGTCGCCACCGATCTTGGCATCACGACCCTTGCCGAGTATGTCGAGACGACAGAGCAGATCGATCTCTTGCGCCGTGTGGGTGTCGACTGGGCCCAGGGACACCATTTCGGCACGGCGGCCTTGGACCAGTCGGTGGCCGACCACAGGCGCGCCATGAGCATCAACTGGGCGGGCGGGTATTACTGCCAGAGGGATCCGGTCCCGCCCCTACCCTGACGACGATCCCGGCGCAGACCCATTTCCGCGGTCTGCCTGAGGCCCGGTCCTGGGCTCCCCGGTCCTGGGCTCCATCGATACTTGCTTGGGTGATGCCGCGCTTCCCCCCGCCGGCGCTCTCGGGGCGACGGCCGCCAGCGCATAGAGGTCCGGCAAATGCGCGCGGGCGGCGGCGCGTCCCGCGGCAATGGCGGCGCGCGCCTTATAGAACTCGAAGGGTCCGATGCGGTCGACATCGGGTAGGAGGTAGAGGGCCGGGCGGTGCGCCGCCAGCCGGTGTTGGACGACTTGCGCCTGGGCGATGTTGATGGCCTGGGCGAGCACCGAGCGGGCCCGCCATTGCCAGGACCGGCCGCCGGCGGGCTCGGCCAGCTGTTCCTCGAGCCATTCGCGGACCGGGCGGGCCCGGCGCGCCCAGGGCTGATCGAGCAGAGCGCGCAACTGGGATCGCCAGCTTGCGGGCCGCGAATCGATGGGCAGGGCGGAAAGCCCGCGCGCGCCTTGATGGACGGCTACCGCGACCACGGGTGCGCCGAAGGCGTCGTCGGCGACATCAAAGGGTACTGGATTGACGACGCCCCCGTCGATCAAGAGCCGTTCCCCCCAAGGGTAAGGCGCCAAAAGACCCGGAAGCGAGAGACTGGCCCGCACCGCCCCGGCGGCCGATCCGGAGCGCAACACCACCTCCTCGCCGCTGTGGAGGTCGGTCGCGACCGCCAGGAACGGCAAACGCAGGTCTTCGATGGTCGCGCCGTGCAGGTGACTCTCGAGGAATGCCATGATCTTGCGGCCGGAACAGACGCCGCCCATCGCAGCCCCATCCGGGAGGAACAGCTGCAGCGTTTGTTTCCAGTCGACGCCGAGGGCCGTCTGCTCGAGGATTTCGGGATCCCCGTATAGGGCGTAGAGGGCCCCGATCTCGGCCCCTATGCTGCTACCGGCGATGGCGCGCACCGGCAACCCGTGTTCCGCCAACACCTCCAGAACGCCGATGTGCGCAAGGCCGCGCGCGCCCCCCGCGCCCAGGGCCAATACCAGACCGCCACCAGCCGACTCCGTCATGCCGCCTCCTTGCGCCACTGCGCCTCACCCGGCGGGACAGCGTGGGAAGTCCCGAAGACATGCGCTGCCGTGAATATCTGATACAATAGCAAAAAAGGCTTTCAGTCGCGCGCCCATCCGGCCAAAGACCCACACAAGGAAGCTATGGATTTGAAGCCGCTCTTGTCCGAAGATTTCGCGAAACTCCCGAATTCCCCGGATGCCTTTCCGTTCTTCTATCGTAGACTCATAGCGTTGCGCTTCCCGATCGAGGTCGCCGAGATCCTGGAGATGCGCTACCTCTGTCATCAGGCGATCGACCAGAGCGAACGCGAGGACCGGGGATGCGAATGGGGGGAGTTTACGGCAAGCCGCATGGCGGACATGGACCACATAGGGATATGGAAACCCAACCATCGCGAGCGGCTCGCGCGTCTGTTGTTCCTGTTCAAGGGCTACCATGCCCTTCATACGACGCGGTCGGCCGCGGTCGAGGACGAGCTGCACGGTTCGCTGGCCGATAACCGGTTCGGTCAAGAGCGGTCCCGGTCCTATGGGAAGGCCGCGGGTGTGGCCGCCATGGTCACGGGGCTCAGTTCGGTCCTGTTGAGTCCGCCGGCCGTGTTCCTGCAAAGTCTGACCGTGATCTTCGCCTACCTGTCTCTCGATTCATTCTATGCCCTCTCGATCCTGCGTCGCGAGGAGCGCCGCCTGAGCGCCCGGCTTTCCGAGGTCCTGCGACGCCGGGTCCGGACCGTCAACTGGAAGGCCGTTGTGCGGCAGACAGGGGCCATACTGGGCTATACGAGACCGCTCGGCGGCGAGGCCTTCCGTCTGGAACAGGAACACGAAGTCCAGGACCTGGCAGCGATCGACGGCGATTAGGCGCGCCTAACCGCGAGGATGGTGCCGGGCGTGCATGGCCCGCAGTCGCTCCCGCGCTACGTGGGTATAGATCTGGGTCGTGGAGAGGTCGGCGTGCCCCAAGAGGAGCTGGACCACACGCAGATCGGCACCATGATTGATGAGGTGGGTGGCAAAGGCGTGGCGCACGGTATGGGGCGACACCGGGGTCTGCACACCCGCCTTGACCGCGTAGCGTTTGATGTTGGACCAAAACGCCTGCCGGGTCATGGGCGCGCCGCGGCGCGTCAAAAAGACTGCCGCCGATGGCGCCCCCTTCGTGAAGGCCGGACGCGCGTCGCGCAGATAATCGGCCAGCGCCACCTGCGCCGCCTCCCCCAAAGGCACGAGGCGTTCGCGCCCACCCTTGCCCACCACCCGAACGATCCCGGCTTGGCCGTCTATCTCCGTGAGACGCAACGTCACGAGTTCCGACACGCGCAGACCGGTGGCGTAGAGGACCTCGAGCATCGCGCGATCCCGTCGTGCCTCGGGCGTGGCGTCCCCCGGGGCCGCCAGAAGGCGCTCCACCTCGTCTTCGCTTAGGGTCGTCGGGAGGTTTATCCCGAGGCGGGGTCCTTCGATACCCTCCGTGGGATCCTCGGAGAGGATCCCCTCGGCGAGCAAGTACCGGTAGAAGCGCCGCAACGCCGACAATCGCCGGGCGCCGGTCCGGGGACGGCGCCCGGCCAGCACCTCGGCCGCCAGGAAACCGGTCACATCGATCCGCGCCGCGCCCGCAAGTCCCCGCCCGCCGAGGTATCGGGCGAAGGCCGCGATATCTCGGCCATACCCGTCGAGCGTGTGGGCCCGCAGACGGGACTCGGTCAGCAGGCTATCGAGAAAGCCTTCGACGAGCGGGCCATCCGACGGATGCACCGCCATCCGCCCGCGCGAGCGCGCCCTTAGACTCGCTCGCGGATGCGCGCCGCCTTGCCGGTCAACTGGCGCAGGAAGTACAGCTTCGCGCGCCGCACGACACCGCGACGCTTCACTTCGATATGGGCGATGTTGGGGCTATGCAGGGGAAACACGCGCTCCACCCCCTCGCCATATGACATCTTGCGAACGGTGAAGGATGAGTTGATGCCCCGATTCTTGCGGGCGATGACGACGCCCTCGAAGGCCTGGAGGCGCTCGCGTTCGCCCTCAACGACCTTTACCTGAACGGACACCGTGTCCCCGGGGCCGAACTGCGGGATGTCCTGCTTAAGGAACTCGCTCTCCAATTGTTTAATGATGTTGCTCATAACCTTACCCTCGATACTCCTGTTTGAATTCTTCTAAAAGCCTCGTTTGTTCCGCATCCAGCTCCCGGCCTTCCAGGAGGTCCGGCCGGCGCAGCCAGGTTCGCCCCAGGGACTCCCGCAGACGCCAGGCGCGGATGCGCGCATGATCGCCCGACATCAGCACTTCCGGGACCCGTTCCCCGCGCCATTCCTCGGGCCGCGTATAATGCGGATAATCGAGCAGACCGGCTGCGAACGAATCTTCCCGGGCCGAGTCCTCGTGCCCTAGGGCGCCAGGCAGCTGGCGCACGACGGCGTCGATCAGCACCGCAGCGGCCGCCTCGCCGCCCGACAGCACGTAGTCCCCTATCGACCATTCCTCGTCCACCGCGGCGCGGATGACGCGTTCGTCGACCCCCTCGTAGCGGCCGGCGAGCAGCACGAGGCTCGGGCGGGCCGCAAGCGTCATGACCGCCTCGTGATCCAGTACCCGGCCCGCCGGGGACAGATACAAGACTCGAGTCTCGGGCCGGTCCCCTCTGGCCTGCTCGATGGCCTGGGCCACGGGTTCGGCCATCAGCACCATGCCCGGGCCGCCCCCGTAGGGCCGATCGTCCACGGTCCGGCGCTTGTCCTGGACGAAATCCCGCGGATTCCAAAACCGCAGGGCCACGATCCCGAATTGCTGCGCCCGGCCGACAATGCCGCAATCGCAGAAGCCCCGTACCGCCTCCGGGAACAGCCCGACCACGTCGATGGCCACGTCAGAAATCCGCGTCCCAATCGACCACGATGCGCCGCTCGTCCCTGTCGATCCGGCGGACGACCGCTGGAATATAGGGGATAAGCCGCTCGCGATCGGCTCCCCGCACGACCAGCACGTCGTTGGCGCCGGTCTCCAGAAGCCGCTGTACGGACCCCAAATTCACCCCGCCGACCGTCTCCACGGCGAGTCCCAGCAGTTCACCCCAGTAATACTCCCCGGGCTCGAGCGGGGGAAGGGCCGAGACCGGGACGTCGATCACTCCTCCGGCCCACCGTTCGGCGTCTTCCCGCACGGCACATTCGGCGATCTGGACGATGAGTCCTTTGCCGTGGGCCTGGGCCTCGAGCACCGTTGGCGTGTCCATGGCCCCCGACCGTTGGCGGATGCGCCAAGGGCGGTAATCCAGAATCGCCTCCGGCCGCGTCGTATAGGGGAGTATGCGCAGCCAACCCCGTACCCCGTAGGCGCCCACCACACGGCCCACCTCCATCCAGTCTCGGGGCGCCGGGCCGGGCATGACGTCAGGATGCGGTGGTCTTCAGCAACCCTGCGACCCGTTCCGAGGCCTGGGCGCCCCTTTCCAGCCAATACTGGATCCGCTCGCGATCGACGCGCAGCCGCTCCTCGCCGCCGCTCGCGATAGGGTTGAAAAATCCGACCCTTTCGATGAAGGCGCCGCCTGCCGCGCGGCGCTTGTCGGCGACCACGATCGAATAAAAAGGCCGCTTGTTCGCGCCGCGACGGGCCAAGCGTATCGTTACCATATAACCCCCATAAGGCGCCTAAGGCGCAGAAAGGCCAGCATTTTACCCGGACGACGCAAGAAAAGGAATCCTACTGCCCACGACGAAGCCTCTCGACCAGCGCCCGGCGCTTTTGCCAGAACGCCTCCCGGACGAAGCTGTATTCGTGGCCGGCGGCCGCCAGACGCACGAGCAGGCCCTGATGCAGGTAATGCGACCGCGTATCGATGAGCTGAACCCCATAGGCGCTCCACATCGCCGAGGGATCCGCGAGGTAGGTGGAGGGGTTGCCGAAGCCATCCAGGCCGAGCCCTATGGCATCGCGGACGTCGCTCGGCCCAAAGAGCGGCAGCACGACATAGGGACCGCTTCGCACCCCCCAGACCGCCAGGGTCTGCCCGAAGCCCGCATCGCGCGCGCGCAGCCCCATGGGTGTCGCGACATCGATGAGACCCAACAGGCCCAGCGTCGAATTGACGACAAAACGTGCCGTCTCAAGCAGTGCCGGGCGGGCCCGGCCCTCAAGGGATTCGTTGACGATCACCCTGACGTCTTCCAGGTTCGAGAAGAAATCGCTCACGCCACGCCGCAAAGGGAGCGGGGTCAGGCCAACGTAGGCCTCCGCGGTCGGTTTTAGCAGGATACGGTCCAGGTGCTGGTTGAACACCGATATCTTCTTGTTTATCGGCTTAAAGGGGTCATCCGGACCATGGGCCGGCCGCATGCCCGTGGTCGCGCACCCGCTTAAGAACACGGCCAACGCCAGGATCGCCACAACCCGAATCTGCGCCATCATCTCTCCTTAGATCCTCCCGACCGAAGGCCGCCCGGTCCGAGTCCGCCTTCCTGCAATCACTGCCGCGCCTCGATCGCGCCAAGCGGCGCCGAGGGCCGGGCCGCGGGGCAGCCCTTGCGTAAGACGCAGCATGCGCAAACAGGCTTGGTGCGGCAGGTCGTTTTCGCGTGTTCCACAATCAGGGCATGATATTCGTTGTAGAGGGCTGCATCGCGCGGCAATGCCTGCTCGAACCGTGCTCGCAGGACCTCATAGCTCTCATGGCCGGCCACAAGGCCCAGGCGCGCAAACAGCCGGCGGGTATAGGCGTCGATCACGAAAACCGGGCGACCAAACGCATAGAGAACAATGTCGTCGGCCGTCTCCGGACCGACCCCGTGGACGCCCAAAAGCGCCGCGCGCAGCGCCTGCGTATCCATCCCATGGAGCGCCTCCATGCCCCCCTGCTCGAGGATCCACCGGCATAGGGCCTGAAGCCTGCGCGCCTTCACGTTAAAATAGCCGGCCGGACGCAGCGCATCCGCCAAGATATCCGTCGGCAACGCGGCCACAGCCGCTGCATCCAGCGCAATGGCCTTCCTTAATCGGTCGAGGGCCCGCTCCACGTTGGTCCATGATGTGTTCTGGGTCAGCACTGCCCCGATCATGACCTCGAACGGGGAATCCGCGGGCCACCAGTGCCGCGGTCCGTAATGCCTGAACAGGTTGCGATACACGAAGACGAGACGGTTCGTTTTCATCGGGATTTCTGTCGGGCTGCCAAGCCTGCGGCGGTGTAGAGCGCGGCCACAGCCGGTGCCGCAAGTGCCCGGCTATAGCCGGGCCGGAGGGTGCGCGGGAGCTCCACGGGACCATATCCGATGCGGATCAGGCGACTTACCACGAGGCCCGCGGCCGCAAACAGACGCCGGACCTCGCGTTTGCGCCCTTCCATGATCGTGACCTGATACCAATGATTGGCGCCCTCACCCCCTGCGTCCCGAATCTCGGTAAAGCGCGCAACCCCGTCCTCCAAGACGATGCCCTTGGTCAGTTGCGCGATGGCGTCCGGGTTGGCCCGGCCGAGCACCCTCACCGCATAGCGCCGTGCAATCCCCGTGGACGGGTGCATGAGTCGTGCGGCGAGTTCCCCGTCGGTCGTAAACAGCATGAGGCCGGACGAATTTACGTCGAGCCGGCCAACGGCTACCCAACGCCCCTGGCGAATCGGCGGGAGTTTATCGAACACGAGCGGCCGACCCCGCGGGTCGCTGCGCGTACACATTTCCCCGGCCATCTTGTGGTACATAAGAACCCGGCTTTTGGGGGGCGGCCGCTGCCCGAGCCGCCAACCATCGACCACGATCTCCTCGCCGGGATTGACCCGTTCCCCCAGCTCCGCCACCCGGCCGCCAATCCGGACGCGCCCGGCGAGAATCACGCGCTCCATCTCGCGTCGCGATCCAAGGCCTCGTTGCGCCAGAACCTTCTGCAGCTTCTCGCTCACGGCGGCGCTTCCGATCGGCTCGTCTCGGACTCATGGGCCTCGGACTCTGCGGCCTCGGACTCTGCGGCCTCGGACGCGGTGGCTTCGAACTCTGCCGCTTGATCAACCGGCTCCGTTGCGTCGGCTGTCTGGCCAGGCATCGTCTTGAGCTCGCTCAATGGCGGCAGGTCGCCCAGAGACGTCAGGTTAAAGTTCTCGAGGAACGCTCGCGTCGTCCCATACAAGGCTGGTCTGCCCGGGACCTCTTTTGTGCCCACCTGGCGAATCCATTCCCGCGATATCAGCGTCTTTATGATATCCGAGCTTACCGCCACGCCTCGGATCGCCTCGATTTCGCCCCGCGTCGTCGGCTGCCGGTAGGCAATAATCGCCAGCGTTTCGAGGACGGCCCGCGAGTAGCGCGCCGGCCGCTCGGCGAACAGACGATTCAGCCATGGCGCATACTCGGCCCGAGTCTGAAGTCGATACGCCTTGTCTATGCACTGGAGTTCCAGCGGCCCATCCGCGCACGCAGCGCGGATCTCCTCAAGGGCGCCCATAAGCTCCGATCGCGCCGGCTGTGCTTCCTCGGCGAATAACGAGCCAAGGCGCTCCAATGTTAGCGGCTCCCCCGCGACCAGCAAGGCGGCCTGTACGATGTCCCGAATTCGAATCTCGCTCATGCGGCAGCCTTTACATGGATAGGGGCAAACGGTTCGTTCTGGATCAGCGTCACGAGGGACTCCCTTACCAGCTCGAGGATCGCGAGAAAGGTCACAACCACACCGCGTTTCCCCTCCCCCACCTGAAACAACATCGAGAACTCCGTAAAGCCGTCGGAGCGCACCTGCTCAAGGATGCGCGTCATCCGTTCCCTCACCGACAGCGGCTCCCGCATGATGCGGTGATGGGCGAAGGCGTCCTCGCGCTGCATGACCGCGCGGAGCGCGCCCAAAAGATCGTCGAGGGTGACCTTCGGCGCGGGACGCTCGAGGTTGCGCGCCTCCATGGGGATCTCCGGCAAAAACAATTCGCGTCCCACCCGCGGCCTTGCCTCGAGATCCTCGCACGCCGCCTGGTAACGCTCGTATTCGAGAAGCCGCCGCACGAGCTCCGCGCGCGGATCGGCCTCCTCGACATCGGCCGATGCAGGCCGGGGCAGCAACATGCGCGACTTGATCTCCGCGAGCACTGCGGCCATGACCAGGTAATCGGCAGCAAGCTCGAGCTTCACGGCCTTCATGATTTCGACATACGTCATATACTGGCGCGTTACTTCCGCCATCGGAATGTCCAGAACGTCGATGTTATCCCGGCGGATCAGATAGAGCAGCAGATCGAGGGGGCCCGCGAACTCCTCCAGAATCACCTCGAGGGCGTCCGGAGGGATATAGAGATCGTCGGGGATTTTGGACCACTCCTCCCCGCGGACCAGAACCGCGCTCATCCCCCCTACTCCCACGCGAGACCCATGGCGCGGCGGACATCCGCCAGCGTTTCGTCGGCCGCCTCGCGGGCTCGGCGGGCGCCTTCGGCCAGGACCGTCCGGACGCGCCCGGCGTCCCGCTCCAGGTCACGGGCCCGCTCGCGAATAGGGGCCAGCTCGGCGTTGATGGCGTCTATGACCGGCTGTTTGCATTGCAGGCACCCGATACCGGCGCTCGTGCAGCCCTCCTGTACCCAGACCTTTACTTCCTCGGGGGAATAGATCTCATGAAATGGCCACACCGGGCAAAGATCCGGATTCCCCGGGTCCGTTCGTCGTTTCCGGGCGGGGTCGGTGGGCATCGTCTTCACCTTCTTCGCCACCTCGTCGGGCTCCTCGCGCAACCCGATGATGTTTCCGTAGGATTTCGACATCTTTTGGCCGTCGAGGCCGGGCATGCGCGAGTGCGGTGTCAGCAGGGCCTGCGGCTCGGTAAGGATCAAGCGGCCGTGCCCTTCCAGGTAGCCGAGCAGCCGTTCCTTGTCGCCGAGAGTCATATTCGCCTGCCGGTCGACGAGCGCGCGCGCCGTCTCCAAGGCCTCCTTCTCGCCCCTTTCCAGGTAGGCCTCGCGCAGGTCCTTGTAGGCCTTGGCCGCCTTGCGGCCCATGATCCGCATGGCCTCTTCGGCCTTCTCGAGAAAGCCCGGTTCACGCCCATAGAGATGATTGAACCGCCGCGCCACCTCTCGGCACAATTCGATATGAGACACCTGATCCTCGCCCACCGGCACGAAGGCCGATCGGTACGCGAGGATATCGGCGCTTTGCAGGAGCGGGTATCCCAAGAACCCGTAGGTTGCGAGGTCGCGTTCCCGCGGCTTTTCCTGCTGGTCCTTGAACGTCGGGACGCGTTCGAGCCAGCCGAGCGGGGTGATCATCGACAGCAGGAGATGGAGTTCGGCGTGCTGCGGGACATCGGACTGCACGAACAGGGTGGCGCTCTGCGGATCGATCCCGGCCGCCATCCAGTCGACGATCATGTCACGGACGCTTTGGGCGATGATGCCCGGGTCCTCGTAATGGGTCGTCAGGGCATGCCAGTCGGCGACGAAAAAGAAGCAATCGTGCTCGTTTTGAAGGCGCACCCAATTCCTCAAAACCCCGTGATAATGCCCAAGATGGAGGTGGCCGGTCGGGCGCATGCCGGACACGACCCGCGTAGCGGACGGGAGGACGGACGACATTTACCCCACCCTGCTCAAGGCAAACACGAGGTTTCGTAATACCACAACGGGAGGGCCCAGGATCCATCCGAGCACGCCGGTGACGACGAGCAGCAACAAGATCCACAGTCCATACGGTTCGATGCGGCTATACTGCCAAGCCAGGCGGCCCGGCAGGAGGCCCGCCACGACACGGCTCCCGTCGAGCGGCGGCAAGGGCAGAAGATTGAGGACCATGAGGACGATGTTGATCGTGATCCCGGCGATCCCCATGTAGAAAAGCGGTCGTGCCGCCCACATCGATGGCAGATAGTTCGCCAAGCGGCTCACCAGCGCCCATGCGATCGCCATGAGCAGGTTCGCCCCCGGACCGGCCAGCGCCACCAGCGCCATGTCGCGCCGCGGATTCCGAAGGTTCGACCAGGTGATCGGTACGGGCTTTGCCCACCCGAATATGAAACCCGCATTCAACAAGATCAGGAGCCCCGGGATCAATATGGTTCCCAGGGGATCGATGTGTTTGATCGGGTTGAGCGATAGACGCCCGAGCCGTTCGGCAGTCGGGTCCCCGAGCCGTTTCGCCATCCAGCCGTGCGCCACCTCGTGCAGGGTCACGGCGAACAATATAGGGAGTGCCCATATCGAAAAGGTTTGCAAGGAATTCAGTGCGGTCATGGCCGGAGTATATCAGCCCCCTCCCTGCGGCGCGAACATCGACGTATCGCCCATGCCGGCGCGGTGCACCCGAAACTCCCGATCCTCCCACACCAATACGCTGGTCAGGTCGCCCGGGCACGGCCCTCCGTCGATGACCGCATCGACCGCGTGCTCCAGGCGCTCGCGGACCTCCTGCGGATCGCCGAGCGGCCCCTGGTCGCCGGGCAGGATCAGGGTCACGCTCATGAGCGGGGCCCCAAGCTCCGCCAACAAGGCCTGCGCCACGACATGATCCGGGACGCGCAGACCGATGGTCCGCCGCTTGGGATCCAGGAGCCGTCGCGGCACTTCCCGGGTGGCCGGGAGGACGAAGGTATAGGGGCCCGGGGTATGGGCCCGCAGGATGCGATAGGCGCTGTTCTCGACTTGGGCGTAGGTCGCAATATCGGACAGGTCCCGGCAGACGAGTGTGAACGGGTGTTTCGGATCGAGTTCCCGCAGGCGCTGGATGCGGTCACGTCCCTCTTTATTCTCGAGCGCGCAGCCGAGGGCATAGCACGAATCCGTCGGATAGACGATTACGCCGCCTTTGGCCACGATGTCGACCGCCGCGCGCACCAGCCGCGCCTGCGGATTGCGAGGATGAATCACGAGATACTGAGCCATCAGCCGATCTCCTGCGGTAGCGCCTCGGGCCAGCTGTGCCAGACCGGGGTACAGTTTGGCGGCAATCCGGGCAACCCCCCCGGCAGCAGGCGCCATGGCAGCGCCTTGTGGAAGTCCGAGCCCGCCGAGGCGCACAGCCCGTGGCGCTGCGCGAGCCGCGCGAGCCGACCGATCTCGCCTACGTCGAGGCCAGCGGTCACCACCTCCAGGGCCGCCCCGCCCGCCTCGACGAATGCCCGCACCAGTTGCTGGAGGCGGCCCCCGCTCAGCCGGTAACGGGTGGGGTGGGCCAGGACCGCGCAACCCCCGGCCCCATGGATCCATGCCACGGCCTCGCCGAGGCTTGCCCATTCACCGGCGACGTACCCGACCCCGCCGCGTGTCAGGAAACGCTTGAAGGCTCCGGTCCGGTCTCGGGCATGGCCCTGGGCCACGAGCCAATCGGCGATGTGGACCCGGCTTACGATCCCGTCACGCTCCAGGACCGCGCCCGCGTCCCCCAGGCCCGCCGCCGCCAGTGCCGATACCATGGCCCGTCCCCGCCGCAGTCGCGCCTCGCGCAAGGCCTCTAGGGCCCGGCACAAGCGCGCGTCGCCGGCATCCAGCGCCAGGCCGACTATGTGCACGGTCAGCCCCTGCCACGTCACCGACAGCTCGACGCCTGGAACGAACCGGATGCCGGCCGCCTGGGCGGCAGCGGCCGCTTCGTCGATGCCCGCCATCGTGTCGTGGTCGGTCAGGGCCAGTACGCGCACGCCGGCGCGCGCGGCGTGCGCGATCAGGGATGCGGGTCCAAGCTCCCCGTCCGACCAGACTGTATGCGTGTGCAGATCGTAGTACAATTTCGTCACCTTCCGGTCGCCGAGGCCCCATGATCCCGATACCCGAGCCAGGCCAAGCCCTTGAGCGTCTCCCGCGGATCCAGGGTACGCTCCTTGCGGCGTGGCGGCCGCAAGGCAAGGCCAGTCAGGAAGGCGACCCGGGCACATTGATCGCCTTGCTCGAGAAATTCTTCGCCATACTGGCTGACCTCGACGGCCGGTATGGGCGGGATGCGCCCCTGCCCGACGACGAGGCGACGCGTCTCGGGGATACGGGCCTGGTGTCCCTGGCCGAACTGATCGATACCGGCCAGCAGCTCGGCGTTCCCAAGGCGAAGGCGGAGCTCGAGCTGCTCGCGGTGTCCGTGGGTGACTGGATCATGCGCCACAAGGGGGAGGTCCGAACCCTGGAACCCATTGTAAACGGCTTGGCCGTGATGGCCAACGAACTCCACGAACCCGCGGATCTGGCGGACCTGGCGGTCTTCATGGGGCGAATCATGGAATCGACGGCCCGCGAGATCGCCACCGACCCCGAGCCATCCGATGCCCGGCGTCCATGGCGGATATTGCAGCTGAACAGGGCGATCGTGGCGACCCGCTCGCACAACACGAAACTCATGACCGACGTCTTCGACGACCTCATCCAGAGGCTCCCCGGGGACGCCAAGGACTTCTTCCGCGAGGGTATGCGGCAAATGGAGGTCGTCTCCTACCCGGCGCGCGTACGCGCCGTCATGACCCACTACTTCCAGGCATTCGCCCAGAATACCCGCCATTGACGGCCCCGGGGGGGGCGCAAGCCCCCGGGCAGTCTCCTCGCCTGGCCAAGAGCAAAGCCGGCCATGAGGATAGGGCCGCGGCTGGCCGCAAAAAGAATTCTCAGGCGCCTTCCAAAACCCTTTATTCCCTCCAAAAGGGCGCATACGATACGCGTTAGGGATCCATGCGGTTGCGTGTGCGATCCGGGCGGAGAGGCGTAATGTTGTACATGATCCTGGGAACGGTCGGGCCCGACAGCAGCGGGCGTCGCGAGGCGGCGCGCCCGGAGCACCTGAGCCGCCTGCGCGGCCTGCAAGACGAGGGCCGGCTGGTATTGGCCGGACCCTGCCCGGCGGTCGACAGCCCCGATCCGGGGCCCGCGGGGTACAGCGCGAGTCTCATTGTCGCGGAATTCCCGTCGCTTGCCGCGGCGCAAGCCTGGATCTCCGAAGATCCTTATGTGCAGGCGGCGGTCCTTGAAGACGTGGTCGTGCGGCCTTTTCGGCAGGTGTTGCCGTGAGCCTGAAGGACGCCATCGGGGAACGCCTGAGGGACGCGTTCGCGCCCGAGGAACTTCTGGTCACGGACGACTCGCTCCAGCATGTAGGGCATGCCGGGGCCGGCAACGGGGGGCACTACTCGGTGGTTATCGTCGCCGAGCGCTTCCGGGGCTGCGGCCTCCTCGAACGCCATCGCCTCGTCTACGAAGCCCTCGCGGACCTCCGTAAAGACATCCATGCCTTATCCATCCGCGCGCTTGTTCCCGGAGATATCTGATCACACCTATGTCCCAACCCCGTTTCGCGAATATCTGGATTTCCATGACGTTGGCCGCCACGATGTTGCTTGGCGGCTGCCATCGCAACGCGATGATCGACAAAAGCCCCACGCTCGCGACCGTCAACGGCGAGCGGATCACCGAACGGGATTATCGCGACTACGTGAGGGCCCGCGATCTCCAGCAGCCGGCCATGCCCAACAACGCGCAAAGCCGTCAGATCATCCTAAACGAGCTGATCAACCGCGTCATTCTGGCGCAGGCGGCCCGCAAGGCCGGGCTCGAACGCATACCCGCGGTCCATGTGGCGCTCAAGGAGGACCGCGAAAACATCCTGGCGCGTGCCATGTTGAAGCATTTCCTCGCAACCCACCGGATCACGGTCGGCACCTTGAAGGCACTCTATAATCGCGAGGTCCTCAAGGCGCCGCACGAGGAATACGAGGCCCGGCACATCCTGGTGGCAACGCGCGCCAAGGCCATGGCCATCCTCCGGAAATTGCACAGCGGCGTCCGCTTCTCGGTGCTTGCGCGCCGCTACTCCCTGGACAGCTCGTCGGCCGATGAGGGAGGTGAGCTCGGGTGGTTCAGCGCGACCGACGTCCTCCCGTCGTTCTATCGGGCGCTCACAACGATGCACACCGGCGAGGTCTCGCCCGTGCCGATCAAGACGCGGTTCGGATGGCACATCATCCAGTTGCAGGCCGAACGCCCGTACACGCCACCGCCCTTCGCGGCCGTCGAGCCTCGCCTGTATCGGTCGCTGGAACAGCGGAAGGTCGACGACATGATGGCCGCGATGCGCCGCAAGGCCGATATCCGCTACGCGCCGGCCGCGTGACCCGGACGGGCACGGGGCGCGACCGACCGGGCGGCACGGAGCTGTCCGATATTGCGTGTCTATTCAAATTGTTGGCCAAGAAACTTCATGTTGAACTTTTGGCGCTGTCGCAATAACCCCTCGCTCGATCAGCGGCCCGGCAAGCGGCCCATGATGGCCGATTTGCGGGAATCGATGACCATCGAGCGGGACCGGGCCCACACCTGCGATGGGCCGCGGGCAGGAGGCCGGCGTACGCCTCGCTGAACGAGCGGGCCTGCGCCATAGCCTGGCGCAGGCCCGGGCATCCCCTAATCCGGGATGGCCTGGCCGTTGGCGAGTCGTACCCGCTGACCGGGCGGCACATAACGGCTCTGCTCGAGGGTCACCCGCCCGCCGGTATCGCGTCGCACGACGATGTCGTACATCTTGCGCCGGGTGACCTGTTCTCCGATATGGTTGCCCAGCAAAGCGCCCCCGATGGCCCCGGCGACCGTGGCGGCGGTGCGACCGTTCCCGTTACCCACCTGGTGCCCGATGACCGCGCCCGCGATGCCGCCTAGCAAGACGCCGCCCGGACTCACCGAATCCCCGACATAGACGGTCCGTACCGACACGACCGTCCCCTCATACGGCGACCGCCACGCCCGGGCGGGCGCGCGCGGTGCGTACGCCGGCGGGTATGGGGCGGCCGCCACAGCGGGAACGGGGGCCGCCAAGGGCCGCGGCGCGGGGGGCGCGGGCGCCATCCGAGGCGCCGCGGGCGCCTGTGCCACCACCGGATTCACGGGTTGCGCCGGGGGGGTCGGCCGCTGCAGGTGCGGCACGACCCATGTCAAGACCCCCGCCGTTACGGCCGCAGCCCCCGCCCCAGCCAACATCGCCATCGTTACCGGTTTCATACGTCAAAAAACCCTCGCGTGCATCAGCCGGCCGCGAGGATAGGGGCACCATCCCCCTGCCGTCAACGCCCCCGGATTACCGGTCGCCGAAATCCGACCGCCGTCCATCCAGCCACGCCCGCAACTCATCTTCGCCGACGATGGGCACCCCCAGTTCTTGGGCGCGCGCGGCCTTACTGCCGGGGTCGCGCCCGGCCACGACGTAATCCGTGCGCGCCGAGACGCTAGTGGCCACCTTCGCCCCCAAGCCTTCGAGCGCGGCCCGGGCCTCGTCGCGCGTCATGCCTTCCAAGGTCCCGGTCAAGACCACGGTCTTGCCGGACAGGGCGCCGCCGGCCGGTTTCTCCAGGGCCGGCCACTGCACCCCCGCGGCCCTCAGGGCCGCGATCACCTGGCGGTTATGGGGTTCGGAGAAAAACGTCGCGATGGCGTGCGCGACGATCGGTCCCACATCGGCGACCTCGGTCAACTGCTCTTCGTCGGCGGCCATAAGGGCTTCGAGCTTCGCGAAGTGCCGGGCCAATGCGAGCGCCGTCGCCTCGCCCACCTCCGGGATCCCGAGCGCGTACAGAAAGCGCGGCAACGTCGTCTGCCGGCTGGCGGCGATCGCCGTGATGACCTTGGTGGCCGACTTCTCGCCCATGCGTTCGAGGCGCGTCAGATCCGACGGCTTCAGCCGATAAAGGTCGGCCACGGTCTCGACTGTCCCGCTCTCGACCAATTGCTCGACCAGCTTGTCGCCCAGTCCTACGATGTCCATCGCCCGGCGCGAGGCAAAATGGCGTATCGTCTGGCGTCTTTGTGCCTGACATATGAGTCCGCCCGCGCAGCGCGCTATCACCCCCTTGTCGCGTACGACCGGCGACCCGCAGACCGGGCAATGGTCCGGAAAGGCGAATGGCACGGTGCCCGCGGGGCGCCGGTCGAAGACCACACCCACGATCTCCGGGATCACGTCCCCGGCGCGGCGCACGCCCACGAAATCGCCGACCCGCACGTCCTTGCGCGCCAGCTCGTCCGGGTTGTGCAGGGTCGCGTGGCTCACCGTGACCCCCCCGACCGCGACCGGGGCGAGCACCGCCACCGGCGTCAGTGCCCCGGTCCGACCGACCTGGACATCGATGCGCACGACCTGGGTCACGGCCTCCTCGGCCGGGAACTTGTGCGCGACCGCCCAGCGCGGCGAGCGCGACAGTTCGCCCAGGATCTGCTGCTCGCGTACGTCGTTGACCTTGTAGACGACCCCGTCGATCTCATAGGCCAGATGCGCGCGCCGCCGTCCCAGATCCTCGTAATACCGCAGGCAGCCCTCGTAGCCCACCACTACGCGCCGTTCGGGGTTCACCGGCAGGCCCAGGTCCGCCAGGACCGTGAGGAGCGCCTCTTGCGTGCCCGGCGGCGGTTCGCCCCCCAGCCATTCGCCGGCCGCGTAGCAGAAGAGCCGCAACGGCCGCCGCGCGCTGACCGCCGGATCGAGCTGCCGGAGGCTTCCGGCCGCGGCATTGCGCGGGTTGGCGAAGGGTTTGGCGCCCTGCGCGATCTGGCTTTCGTTCAGGCGCAGAAACCCGTCGCGCGGCAGATACACCTCGCCTCTGACCTCGAGGATCCGCGGGGGTGTTGGGGTCCGCAGGCGCAACGGACATACGCGGATGGTGCGCACGTTGGCCGTCACGTCCTCCCCGGTCATGCCGTCCCCCCGGGTGGCGGCGTGCATCAGCACCCCGTTTTCATAGCGCAGGTTCACGGCCAACCCGTCGAGCTTGGGCTCGGCGACATAGACCACATGGTCATGGCCAAGACGCTCGCGCACCCGCCGGTCGAAATCCGCGAGTTCCTGTTCCGAAAACACATTACCGAGCGACAGCATCGGCTGTCCGTGGACCACGGGCGCGAATGCCGTGCTCGGACGGGCCCCCACGCGCTGGGTGGGCGAATCCGGTGTCGCAAGATCGGGCCGCTCGCGCTCGAGCTGCACAAGCTCCGCGAACAGCCGGTCGTATTCGGCGTCGCTGATCTCGGGATCGTCCAGGACGTAGTAGCGGTAGTTGTGATGATCGAGCAGCGCCCGCAGTTCGGCGGCGCGCGCGGCGGCGTCGCGGGTCATAGCGGGAAGAGCCGTACCGCGTTCAGGCTTCCGGGTGCGATGCCGTACTGGTTCATCCGTTCTGTGATTCCCTGGATCTGACCCTGAATGGCGTGCAGGCCCGCCTCCGTGAGCGGCTTGCGGTCGGCATCGAATAACCGCCCCCCCAGGCGCCGCGCCAGGATCCGCGCCGCGCCCACCATGTCGGCGAAGGCCGCCGGGGGGTCCGGTACCGACGGGACCGACATGAAGAGGGTCAGACCCTGGGTCTGGAACACGTCCATGCGCAAGGGATCGAACGACCCCGGCTGGTAGAGGTTGGCGAGGCTATAGAGAAAGCGGCAGGCACCCTCCTTCGGGTTCTTGCGATGGAAGATGTTCCGGACCCCGAACTCCAGGTGCGCCTCCTGCGCCGCCCGCTCGATGGCCGATCCCCGAAAAACCGGAGCGGAATCGGCCAGGACATTGATCGTCGCGATGACGTCGAACGCCTCGCAGAACTTGTCGAGCGCCTCGGCCCGTTCGAGGGCCTGTTCGAACGTCATATTGAGCCGGGTCGGACGGTCCAGGGCATCGGCGAGCTTCAGCCCGATCTGGGAGATCGCGTTCAGTTCGGACTCGTTGACCGCGCCCTGCCGGTCGGCGAGCTGCAGGGCCAGGGCGAGCAGCCCGTAGCGGGCGTCCTCCGGATCCCGGGAGAGATTGCCCCACGACTGGCGGCCCTCCCGTTGACCGTAGAGCCGGTGGGGTTTTTCGATCAGGTACTCGTTTTGTTTGTAAATCCCGAGCGCGGCGTCCCGCCCGACGACGGCATCGCCCGGCAGAAAGACGATGAAATCGATGGTCCCGAACGGTTCTTCCGGGCCGCCGTCGGCCTCGTCTGCGGTCGTGGCCTCCGGTGCGGGATTGGCGGCCTCGGGCCGCAGGACACGCCGCTCGCTCCACGCGGGCTCGGCCTCCTGTATCGGGGCCTCTTCGGCCTTGTCCCTTCCCTTGAAGGTCGACTCGAACACCGCCAACAGGCGGCGCTTGATCCGGCCTCGGTCGTAGGCATTGAGGGCTACGGCGGCCATCAGGAGGAGTCCGAGGATGACGAGCGCGCCTCGAAGACTCATGGCCTAGGCCTCCGCCGGCTGCCGGGCAACCATGCCGAGGGCCTCTTCGACGTCGACGCTGACGAGCCGCGACACGCCGGCCTCGGCCGTGGTCACGCCGAGAAGGACGTCGGCGGCCTCCATCGTCACCTTATTATGCGTGATGAAAAGGAGCTGACTCTTCGCGGCGAGCTCCTTCAGTATCAGCGCGAAGCGGCCCACGTTGGCCTCATCGAGCGGCGCGTCGACCTCGTCCAGAAAACAAAACGGGGCCGGATTTAACGCGAACAAGGCGAAGACGAGCGACACCGCGACGAGCGCCTTCTCCCCGCCGGACAGGAGCTGGATGGTGCTGTTGCGCTTGCCCGGGGGGCGCGCCATGACGGTCACCCCGGTCTCGAGAAGGTCGTCGCTGCTGAGCAACAGTTGCGCCTCCCCCCCGCCGAAGAGTCGGGGGAAGAACGCCTTGAAATCCTCGTTGACCCGTTCGAAGGTCTCCTTGAACCGGCTGCGCGTCTCCCGGTCGATCTTGCGAATCGCCTCATCCAGCAACGCCAGGGCCTCGCTCAGATCGGCGTGCTGCGCATCGAGAAACTCCTTGCGGCGCGATTGCTCCGCGAACTCCTCGATGGCCATGAGGTTCACCGCCCCAAGCCGGGCGATCCGCTCCCCGAGATCGGCAAGTTCCCGCTCGAGCGGCTCGACATCGATCCCCTCGTTCAGGTCCTGCGCAAGCCGGGCGATGTCGTCGGGCACGCCCTGGGCGTGCAGGGTCTCGACCAGCGCATCGCGGCGCACCTTGATCTCGTGCGCCAAGAGCCGTCTCCTGTTCGCCTCCTCCTGCGCCCCGTGCACCGCAGCATCCAGGGCATGCCGTTGCCCCTCGGCGCGCCGTAAGGCCTGTTCCTTGGCGTCGAGGTCCTGCTCGGCGGCCGCCAGCGCCGCCTGGGCCGCGGCGCGCTCCTCGAGCAGCCGGTCGAGATCCTGCCGCGGGGCCCGCTCGCGGGCCAACGCCTCCTCGATCTGCCGGGCGACATCTCCCCGGCGTTCCCCCAGGCGGCCCAGCTCCGCGCGCGCGCGCCCCAGGCGTTCGCGCAGCCCGTCCCGCGCCGTACTCGCCTGCTGGTGCGCCATCGCCAATCCGTGACGCCGGTCGCTCGCCTCGCGCAGGCCCGCGCGGGCGGCCTCGAGCGCGGCCTGATGGGTCTCACGCTCCTTGGCGAGCGCCGCCAGGGCCGCCTCGCTGCGCGACGCCGCCTCGCGGGCCCGGTGCTCCTCGGCCTGCGCGCGCTCGCGCTCGGCCAGGCACGCCTTAAGCTCTTTCTTGACCTCATCCCATTCGGCCAGGAGCCGGCTGTGGCGCGCCGCACGGCTCTGCTCCTCGGCATGGGCCCGTTCGACCGCCCCGTGGGCCTTGGTCCGCACGTCGGCACACCGGTCCAAAGCGCGCCGCGCCTCCGCCCGCTGTCCGTCCAGCGCCTGCATCTCGGCGCGCGCGCTATCGCGTGCCTGTTCGGCCTTTGCCAAGGCCGCCCGCGCCGCGCCTTCGCGCCGCGCCCACTCAGCGATCTCGCGTTCGCGAACCAGCACGCCGGCGCGTTCGTCGTTCTCACCGGCGAAGCTGATCACGTCCCGACTGACGCACACGCCTTCGGGGGTCACCAGCGTCTCGTTCACGGACAAACCGGCGCGCTCGGCGAGCGCCTGGGAAAGCGACGCGACCG
The DNA here is from genome assembly GCA_027449165.1 of Acidiferrobacter sp. Lineage (GTDB taxonomy): Bacteria > Pseudomonadota > Gammaproteobacteria > Acidiferrobacterales > Acidiferrobacteraceae > Acidiferrobacter. The sequence goes on from DAIDMD010000015.1 coordinate 25,616, forward strand.
GTCGGGCGCCGCCGAACAATCCCCCGACCGGGAACGGGGCGCGCACCTTGGCGCCCAGGCCCGTCGCCGCGCCGCCATCGTCCTCGGCCTGCGGGTCGAACAGCACAACCGGGGTCTTTTCGAGCGGCGCGACGCGTTCGGGCGTGACCGTGCCCGGGGGTACGCACACCGCCGCGATCTTGGTCCCGAGCCAGCGTTCGATCGCGCGTTCCCACCCGGGATCCACGTCGAGCCGGGTCGCAAGCCGGGGCGCGCCCGAGAGCCCCTGGTCGCGCATCCACCGGCCGAGGCTTTCATGGCCGGTGCGCAGCGCCTGGGCCTGCATGCTGCGCAGCGACGCGAGCCGGGCCTCGGCGGCCTTGACCGTTCCGGCCTGCTCGGCGACCTCGTGGGTCGCCATCTCCAGCGCCTGACGCTGGCCGCCCAGGCGCTCCTCGAGGCCGGTCAGCCGCTCCTTGGCGTCCTCGTAGTCCCGATCGGCCAGATCCGCGGCCTCGCTCAGCGTGGCAAGGCCGGTTCCCGGGATCGCGGCCACGCTCTGCGCCTCGCTTTCGAGGCGCGCCGAGCGGCGCGTCAGGTCGTCGGCGCGCGATGCGAGCCGCGCCATTTCGCTGCGGGCCGCGGCGCTCGCGCGCACCGGGCCCTGGGCCTCGAGGCCGGCGGCCTCGAACGACCGCCGCCAGGCATCGAGCACCCCCTCGGCCTCCCGCTGGGTCTGGATCGCGCGATGCTCCTCGGCGATCGCCTGCTCCTGGGCCGGCCCGAGCTCGGCCAATTCCCGCGACAGCGCCTGTTCCCGCGCCTGATCCGCCGCCAACTCCCGTTCCAGGCGCTCGCACTGGGCGGCGATGTTTTGCTGTTCGGCGCGCCGCTCGGAGGCCAAGGCGCGGGCATGGGCGATCTCCTGCTCGCAGCGGGCGACCTCCGCGGTCGCCGCGTAGGCCCGTTCGCGCACCGCCCGCACCGCCTCGCCGGTCTCGTCCCGCGCCACCCTGAGCGCCTCGGTCTCGGCCTCCAGGGCCCGTTGCCGGGCCAGTTCGGCCTCCACGGCGGTGACCGCCTGCGCCGTCGCCGTTTCGGCATCGGCGAGTTCGCGCGTCAGGCGCTGGAACTGGGCCCCGGCCAAGGTCAGCCGCAGCTCCCGTTCGCGTTCCCGCCAAACCTTGTAATTCTGTGCCGCCGCCGCCTGCCGCTTCAGCCGGTTCAGCTGGGTGTCGATTTCGCCGCGGGTGTCGTCCAGCCGTGCGAGGTTCTCGCGCACGTGCCGCAGGCGGTTTTCGGTCTCGCGCCGCCGCTCCTTGTAACGCGAGATCCCGGCCGCCTCTTCGAGGAATAGCCGGAGATCCTCCGGCCGCGCCTCGACGATCCGCGAGATCATGCCTTGCTCGATGATGGAGTAGGCCCGCGGGCCGAGACCGGTGCCCAGGAACAGATCGGTTATGTCCTTCCTTCGGCAACGCGTCTTATTCAGGAAATAATCGGATGCGCCGTCGCGCGATGCCTCGCGCCGCACGACGATCTCCGCATAGCGCGCGTACTCGCCGCCGGCGCGGCCGTCGCTATTATCGAAGACGAGTTCGACCGACGCCTGGCTCACGGGCTTGCGGCTCGCCGACCCGCTGAAGATCACGTCCGCCAGCGTGTCCCCGCGCAGCTGGCGGGCCGAGCTTTCGCCCATCACCCACCGCACGGCGTCGATGATGTTGGACTTGCCGCAACCGTTCGGGCCCACGATGCCGACCAGATTGGCGGCGACCGGCACGGTGGTCGGGTCGACGAAGGACTTGAAGCCCGCGAGCTTGATTTTCTTTAAGCGCATGATCCATCGTGATCGGCTACAGTGGGCTGCAAAGCTAGCACATTAGAGACGGAAATGCCTACCGCACCGACCAAGCGACTCGATACCTTCGCCAACCCGCACCCCGAACGCGACTATCAGATCCGCATCCGCATCCCGGAATTCACCTGCCTGTGTCCCAAGACCGGTCAGCCGGATTTCGCCGAGCTCGACCTCCTCTACGTGCCCGACCGGGTCTGCGTCGAACTCAAGTCCCTCAAACTCTATGTCTGGTCGTATCGCAACGAGGGGGCGTTCCACGAGGACGTGACCAACCGCATCCTGGGCGACCTGGTGGCGGCGACGTCCCCGCGCTACATGGAGCTTGCCGCGCGATTCAACGTGCGCGGCGGGCTCTATACCACGGTCGTCGCCCACCATGGCCTTCGGCCGCCGGGGCTCCCCGAGGCCGGCGCCCAAGGGTGAGCCGGGAACGGCTGTTCCTCGGAATCGACCTCGGGACGTCGGGTATCCGCGTCGGGGTGCTCGACGGGCACGGGCGGCAGCGCGGGGTCGTCGCGCGGCCCTGGCCCCCCGGCCAGTCCCTGAATCCCTCGGCGTGGCTGCGGCAGGCGTTGGGGCTCATCGCCATCGCCCGCCGCCGCCTGCCCGCGGCGGAGATCGCCGCGATCGCGGTCGACGGAACCTCAGGGACGACGTTCTTCTGCAGCCGGCCGGATGGCCGTCCGCTCACGCCGGTACTCGCCTACGACGATGGCCGCGCCGGCGCCGAGGCCCAAGCCCTGGCGGCCGCCGGATTGGCCGCGGGACCGGCGGCCGGGCCCTATGGAGGCCCGGCCAAGCTCCTGTGGCTCAACCGGCACTATCCGCAGCGCCCGCCCGCCGTCGTCACCGCTCAGGCGCCGTGGCTGACCGGCGTGCTCGCGGGGCGGCACGGGGTCATGGACGAGCACAACGCCTTGAAGCTCGGTTTCCACGAGACATGGGCCGAGGCCTTGTCCCGAGGGCCCCTTGCGGCCTGTCTCCCGCAGGTCGTGCCCGCCGGCACGCCCCTGGGGCCGCTCTGCAGGACCCTGACTTGCCGCCTCGGCCTGCGTTCGCCGCCGCTCATCGTCGCCGGCACCACCGACAGCACCGCCGCCTTCCTGGCCCTCGGGCCATTGCCGATGGGATGCGGGGTGAGCTCGCTTGGGTCCACCCTGGTCCTCAAGATCGCGAGCGGCGCGCCGATTTTCGTCCCCGAATTCGGCATCTATAGCCACCGCCTCGGCAAGGGCTGGCTCGTGGGAGGGGCCTCGAACAGCGGCGCCGCCGTGCTCGCCCACTACTTCGATCGCGCCACGCTCGCGCGCCTGTCGGCCACGCTGCCGGTTGCGACCCCCACGCACCTCGACTACTACCCGCTCCTTAAGCCCGGCGAGCGGTTTCCGGTCAACGATCCGGGGCTCATGCCGCGGCTCACCCCGCGCCCCTCCGACGATCGGCAGTTCCTGCAGGGTCTCCTCGAAGGGCTTGCGGCGATCGAGGCGCAAGGCTACGCGCTGCTCGCCCGGTACGGCGCCCCTCGCCTGCAGCAGATCGTGACGACCGGGGGCGGCGCGAGCAACGCCGCCTGGCGCGCGATCCGCGCGCGGACGATCGGAGTGCCCGTAAGGGCGGTCGCCGATCGTCCGGCGGCCCTGGGGACCGCCTGCCTTGCGCGCCGGGGCTGGGAGGACCGATATCGGGAGCCAGGCGGCCGCCATTTTCCCTTGGACAGATGCCCGCGTATGCACTAACGTATGCGGGCTTCCGTGACACCATCGGCGACTTAAATTCGCGTTGAGAGGACTGCGTCATGTCAGTGCCCGACCAGGGCGATTCCATAAGCGTCCCGAGTCGAGCCGCGCTCCAACAGACGGTCGCCACGCGCATGGCGCTCGGAAAGCGCTTTGGGGTCATCCTGTGCGATATCGACCGGTTCAGGCTGATCAATTTCAGCCTGGGCCGCGAATTCGCCGATCGGGTGCTGCGCCAGGTGGCGCAGGTGCTGCGCGACATCCTGGGGCCGGATGCCACCATAGGCCGCTGGGGGGGTCCGGAATTCCTTTGCGTGCTCGATGAGACGAGCGAGGTCGACGGGCTCGTCGAGCGGCTGCGCCAACGTATCGAGCGGCTGGTCATTCTCTCCAAGACGAGCCGCATTCACATCACGGCAAGCTTCGGGGTCGCGAGCTTTCCGGAAGACGGCGGCGGCCCCACGGATCTCCTGAACGCGGTCGAGGCGGCGCTCTATCACGCCAAGAGTTCGGGACGCAACCGCGCCGTGCGCGCGACCATCGTCCAAAAGCGCCTGCTTGGCATGGGGGCGGCCCTCGAGGCCGCTCTCCACGAACAGCGCATCGTTGCCGCCTACCAGCCCATCATCGATCTCCAAACCGGCCGGGTGGTGGCCGAAGAGGCCCTCGCGCGCATGCGCCTTCCGGACGGAAGGATGCTCGCCGCCGAGGAGTTCATCGAGGTCTCCCAGCACCTCCAGCTCACCTACAAGATCGACCAGAGCGTCATCCGGGCGACCCTCGAACGGTGCATGGAGTCGCTGCGCGACAGTGCGCCGCTCGTGCATTTCGTGAATATCTCGGCCGACCTTCTGCGCCATCCCGAGGCGCTTCACGATCTCCTGCGCCTCATCAACACGTATTGCGACACCTGCCGGCGCCAGGCAGAGGACCACGGAACCCTCGTGCTCGAGCTTACCGAGCGCGAACTCTTCGGGGACAGCCAGTACGCCCGCGACATGCTCATGGGCTTCGTCGATGCCGGCCTGCAGCTCGCCCTGGACGACTTCGGGCGGGGATACTCGTCGTTTCAGTACCTGGCCGATCTGCCGTTCTCGTACATGAAGCTCGAGGGCAGCCTGGTCGGCCGCATACGCGAGCCCACGGTGCGCGCGATCATTCAGGGGGTTCAGCGCATCGCCGAGGAGTTGAAGATCACCACGCTTGCCGAGGGCGTAGAGACCGCCGAGACCGCGGCCATCATCAAGGATCTCGGCATCGATTGGGCCCAGGGCTTTCTGTACGGCCGGGCCAGCGGGCGGCCATCTCGCGCCGACCGCCGGCCCTGATCCCTCCTATCCTAACTCACATGGGTCTGGGCGTGCCCGGTCATGCCCTCGTTGTCGATCCAGTCGACGGTGACGAGGTCGCCGGACTTCGCGTGCACGAGCTTTACGGCGATGAGCGGATCCTTGGAGATCGCGATGCTCATGTCGGTGA
>DAIDMD010000016.1 GCA_027449165.1 Acidiferrobacter sp.
TGCCTCGTACTCGGCAAAGAGCTCTAGCCAAGCCTCATTACTGCGGATCTTCGCCATACATCCGTCTCCATCAATGTGATGGATCGAAGCGTAGGCGACTTAGGGGATCACGGGCAGGGTGCGGTTGCTGGAGCGCTTACACACCGTGGGCCTCGGCGTGAAGCGCGGCGACACGACGCGCGAGGTGGCCGCGACCTTGCAACCGGGGATGTGAGGGTCATGAAAGGCAAGGCGCCACCCGAGGAGGTGGCGCCGCCGGACGAGGCCGTTCCGTTCAACCGTTGATTGGGATACTGCGGCCGCGCGGGCTGGCGGCCTGGGCGCGCTTGTCGATGGTGACGGTGAGCACGCCGTTCTTGAACGAGGCCTTGAACGCGTCCTGATCGGCATCCGCCGGCACGTTCAGTGCGCGCTGGAAGCTGCCGTAACTGCGCTCAATGCGGTGATACTGGGCGTCTTTGTGTTCTTGCTCCTGACGCTTCTCGCCGCGGATGTAGAGCACATCGTCTTCCAGAGTGAGCTGGATGTCCTTTCCCTCGACGCCCGGCACCTCCAGCGTGATGCGGTACTGCTTGTCGGTTTCCTGGATGTCGAGCGATGGACGCAGCAGGCCCTGCCATTCGGGGGCCACTCTTGGCCAGGTCAGCCGTGGCCAGGAAAGTCCGAAACCGCGGAAGGCATCATCGAACAATCGATCCACCTCACGGTGCAATTGCAGCAACGGATCGAGGGCGGTCGACGGCACGCTTGCCGGCGCAGTTGCTTTCGTCATGGGCAAGCTACTTGCGTCCTGCTGAGCCTCCTGTTCCTTTTTGAACCAGTTCCACGGTGCCCATTTCTTCAAGTCGATGTTCATGTTCTTCTCCCAATCGTTGACTGGATGAAGCGAATGTAAGGTCCGACGCATGGGAGTTCAAGGCCCCGATCATGCTTGCGCGAACCGCGCTGGGTGCTCTTTCACCGGCTTTCGAACCGCAAGCGTGCTCAAAGCCGCAGGCAGTGAAGCTCCAGTCTTCACTGGTTCAAGGTCTCGCGTTGATGGCAACCCTCGCGCCAGCGCCTAGATCTGCTGCAGCGCTTCGACCGATATGCAGCCCTTTGCCGACGTCAACAAACGGACCTCGCGGCTTGCGGCAAACCTGCCGCTGATTCGCGCCAATCTGTGTCCGCTGACCTTTCTCGACGTGCCGGAACAGGCGTACAGCCGCGCCGTGCTCGGGGTCTACGAACTGACCAGGATCGAGCTGTTGCGCGACCTGTATGTCTGGGCTTACGAGCGCTCGACCCAGGAGTACCTTGCCCTCAAGCAGGGTCTCGCCGAGCCTGACCCGCTGCGGCTGGCCTGGCGCGAGGTGATCAAGCGGTCAGTGCGCGAAGTCGTCCGCCAGCCCGAGCGGGCGCCGCTGGATGTCATCGCGGAATGTCTGTCGCAACATGACCTTGGCGCCGACAAAGACAACGTCGAGGCCCTGGTGATCGAGGAGCTCCGATGGCTGCACGAGGGTGTGCTGGCACGCTACGGGCTGCGTCCGTCCGAACTTAGCGAATGGCAGTCGCGCCAGCGGCCCGCGTAACCCCGCTCCCGCATTGTCCCAGACAGCCGAAATGGGGCCGAAGGCGGCGACCCGGCCACCATGCCACGAGCGCGGTTCCCCAGCCGGGGATCGAAATCGGACTGACAGGGCGCGCGAGTTTCCGTATATCGCCTCCAAAAACGGTCGACGGCCTGTCGGGGGTGGCGCCCGAGGGCTCGTTACGGCGTCCAGGCAATTTCGTAGCGATCTTTCGGGAGACGCTCGACCGCCGGGTCACCGGGCCCTCCTACCGGATCGATCGCCGCCGACTGCCCATCGTCATGTTCCGGCAGGGCCGGGGGCTCGTTGGGCACAATTCCGCGGGACCGGGATAGGCGCAGGGCGCCGGCCCCTAGAAACGGGGCTTGTGACGCGACTTCCGGTAGCGCTCCACGCCGTTTACGATCTCGGCGTGCACCGGCTCGCCGTCGACCCACCCCTCGATGCGCACCCACTTGCCATCCTCGAGGTCCTTGTAGTGGGCGAAGAAATGGCTGATCTGGTCGAGCAGGTTCTTCGGAATATCCGCGAGGGTCTGAAAGTGCCGGTAGGAGGCGCAGAGCTTGTCCGCAGGGACCGCGAGGACCTTCATATCAAGCCCCGCCTCGTCGGTCATCTTCAGCATGGCCACCGGCCGGCAACTGATCACCGAGCCGCTGATGAGCGGGACCGGGGTCAGCACCAGGACATCCACGGGATCCCCGTCGTCCGACAGGGTATGGGGGACGTAACCGTAATTGCAAGGATAGTACATGGCGGTGTTCATGAACCGGTCGACGAACATGGCGCCCGTCTCCTTGTCCATCTCGTACTTCACGGGCGGCCCGTGCGCGGGGATCTCGATGATGACATTGACGATCGCCGGGGCCTTATCGCCCGGGCCCACTCGATCCAAATTCATGACATGACACTCCTTGAAAATCCTTTGAGTTGCGCCTACCGAACCTGGCGCGCCGACCCGCCACCGGCAGGCGCGTCAGACGGACTTCGCAGGATACACGATGGGCAGGATGTCGGTGAAGAAATCCGCCTTGGCGCGCTCCCGCAAATATTGGGGAACGGAGGCGCGCACCTCAAGGCTGAGCGCGGTAAGCGAGATGTCGACGATCAGGACCGATGGCGGGTCCCAGCCAAACGGCGGCGCGACCGCCGTGCCCGCCCCGTCCGCCTCGGGGGACTCCGGTGGCGGGACCGGATCCTCCGGGCGCGGCCGGAAGTGGCGGTGCGCGGCCTCCTCGAGCTTGTGGGTCGTCTCGGCCGGATTGGCCGGAACCGCCACGTCGAACCGAAAGACGATGCGCGCCCAGTCGTTCGGAAGGGACCGTATGAGGCCGCCGGTTATGACGATCCCGTTGGGAACGCAAAAGAGCTGCCCGTCGTCCAAGCGCAACTCCGAGTAGAAGAGATTGATGTCGCGCACCACGCCCCGATAGCCCTGGGCGCGCAATTGGTGCGGATAGGTCTCCGGCATCATCGGAAACTGCCAGGCGACGATCTGCACATGGTCGCCGACGTCGAAGGGCTTGAAAAGCGCCACCGCAAGGCCGCCGAAGAAGTTCCCGAAAAACGACTGGCCCGCGACCCCGAGCACGACCGAGAGCATGGTGCCCCCGACCACGATGCCGCTGAACGTACCGCCGACCACGAAAATGACGAGCAGCACAAGGCCTGCATAGAGCAGCAGGCGGATGAGATAGATGCCGGTGACCGAGTCCTGCCAGGCCAACTGATAGGCCTGTCCGGCGCGCCCGATCTGCTCGAGTCTGCGGGCCCTGTGCCGGGTCATCGCGCCTTCGATACCGCGGATGACGCGCAGCCCGGCAAGCGCCACCACCAGTACGCGCAGGACGCTCACTTCTTCGGGCGGCAGCTTATAATGCTGGGCCGCGAAATCGATGCCGAACAAAAGCGCCGCCGCCAGAACGAGCCAGAGCGCGGTCGTCCAGGGGAGCGCGCGCAACAGGCGCCGCGCCTGCCACTTGTCGGGGGTTCGTCCGTCTGCCATTGCGGGGATTATACCGAACTGCCGATCGTCGAAAACCCCGACCGCGGCCGGCGGCGCGCAATTGACGGTTTCGGGACGTTGCAGTAGGGTGACAGACCACAGACGAGGATGACCTGTGACGGAAAACACACCGCTTCCCAACTTCGAGGCCGCGTTGGCCGAGCTCGAACAGATCGTGCAGCAAATGGAAAACGGCCAGCAATCGTTGGAGGAGGCCCTGTCCACCTTCCAGCGGGGAATGGAGCTCTCTCGGCTGTGCGAGGCGGGCCTGAAAAACGCCGAGCAACGCGTAGAGCGGCTCGTGTCCGAAAACGGAAGCTACCGCGTGGAACCCTTCAAAGCCGGCGAACAGGACGAGTGAGCGCGGTGTCAAACGATGATCTGAAGCGCTACCGCGCGCGCGTGGAGGAGGTGCTGGCGCGCGTCCTGCCGCCGCCACGGACCCGGCCGACCGACCTGCACGAGGCGATGCGTTACGCCACCCTCGGGGGCGGCAAGAGGCTGCGGGCCTGCCTGGTCTACGCCACCGGCGAGGCCCTGGGGGCGCCGGCCGAGGCACTCGATCCCCCCGCCGCGGCGGTCGAGCTGATCCACGCCTACTCCCTCGTGCACGACGACCTCCCATGCATGGACGACGATGACATGCGCCGCGGGCAACCCAGTTGCCACAAGGCATTCGGCGAGGCCACGGCCCTGCTCGCGGGGGACGCCCTGCAGACCCAGGCCTTCGCGGTCCTCGCGGCGGCGCAACCCTTGTCGGCGCATGCCCGGATCCGCATGGTCGAGGAGCTCGCCCTGGCCTCTGGATCGCTCGGCATGGCCGGCGGCCAGGCCCTTGACCTCAAGGCCGGGCCCGAGGCCACCGTCGAGATCCTGGAGGAACGGCATAGCCGCAAGACCGGCGCCCTTATACACGCTGCCGTGCGCCTGGGCGCGCTGGCCGCAAGCCCCGAGATCCCCTCAGCCCTGGACGACTACGGCCGGGCCTTGGGGCTCGCCTTCCAGATCGCAGACGACCTGCTCGACGTCGAAGGCGTGGCGCTCGTGGTCGGCAAGACCGTGGGGGCGGATGCCGCAGCCGGCAAGGCGACCTTCGCGTCGGTCCTCGGCGTCGCCCAGGCGCGGGGGCGCGCACGCGCCCTCTATGACAACGCCCTCGCCAGTCTGCGCTTTTTGGGAGATAATGGTCGGCTCCTTGCGACCATCGCCCACTACGCCGTCGAACGGGATCACTAGACAATGACGAAGACCGGGCACACGCTGCTGCGTTCTATCGATTCACCCGCGGACCTCCGGCGGCTGCCCGAGAACGCGCTCCCGCGACTTGCCGACGAATTGCGGGACTATCTCATCACGAGCGTGAGCCAAACCGGCGGCCATCTTGCAGCTGGGCTTGGCACCGTCGAACTGACCATCGCGCTCCATTACGTGTTCAACACCCCCGAAGATCGTCTCGTGTGGGACGTCGGCCATCAAACCTACCCGCACAAGATTTTGACCGGCCGGCGCGACCGCATGGCGACGCTGCGCAAGGCCGGGGGTCTCTCCGGCTTTCCCAAACGCTCCGAGAGCCCTTATGACACCTTCGGCGTCGGCCACTCCAGCACCTCGATCAGCGCGGCGCTCGGCATGGCGGTGGCGGCCAAACGGGCGCGGCAGGCGCGCGAGGTCGTGGCGGTCATCGGCGACGGCGCGCTCACCGCGGGCATGGCCTTCGAGGCGCTGAACAACGCCGGCAGCTTGGACGCCGACCTGCTCGTGGTCTTGAACGACAATGACATGTCGATATCGCCCAATGTGGGGGCGCTGTCGAGCTATTTGGCGCGCATCCTTTCGGGACGCGCCTACACGAGCGTGCGCAGCGGCAGCAAGACGGTCCTCAGCACGGTGCGGCCGGTATTCCAGTTCGCCAAGCGCATCGAGGAGCACATGAAGGGCATCATCATGCCCGGAACCCTGTTCGAGGAGCTCGGCTTCAACTACATCGGCCCGATCGACGGGCATGACCTGGCGAGCCTCATTCCCACGCTTCGGAACATGCGCGACCTGAAGGGTCCGCGTTTCCTGCATGTCGTGACCCGCAAGGGCAAGGGCTACCGGCCGGCCGAGGGCGACCCTTGCGTCTACCATGGCGTCACGCCCTTCGACCCCCAAACCGGCAAGATGGAGGTCAAGGCCTCGGGCAAGACCTACACCCAGATCTTTGGGGAATGGCTGTGCGACATGGCGGCGGAGGACCCGAAATTGATCGGCATCACGCCGGCGATGCGCGAAGGGTCGGGGCTCGTGGAATTCTCCGAACGCTTCCCCGACCGGTATTTCGACGTCGGGATCGCGGAACAGCACGCCCTGACGTTCGCTGCGGGGCTGGCCTGCGAAGGCCTAAAGCCCGTGGTCGCGATCTATTCGACCTTCCTGCAGCGCGGCTACGACCAGGTCGTGCACGACATCAGTTTGCAAAATCTCCCGGTCATGTTGGCCATAGACCGGGGCGGTCTCGTGGGCGCCGACGGGCCGACCCATGCCGGAAGCTTCGATTTGAGTTTCATGCGCTGCCTGCCGCACTTCGTCATCATGGCCCCGAGCGATGAAAACGAATGCCGGCAGATGCTCTACACGGCCTACCAGCACGACGGGCCGACCGCGGTCCGTTACCCGCGCGGGTGCGGGCCGGGCGCGGCGGTCGAACGAGCCATGACCGCGCTGCCGATCGGTAAGGCCGAGGTCCGCCGTCACGGGGCACGTGTCGCCCTGCTCGCCTTCGGCACGCTCCTTGGCCCCGCCCTCGCCGCCGGCGAGGCCCTGAACGCCACGGTGGTCAACATGCGTTTCGTGAAGCCCTTGGACGAGGCGCTGCTGATCCGGCTCGCACGCTCCCACGAGCTCTTCGTCACGATCGAGGAGAATGCCGTCGCCGGGGGCGCGGGCAGCGGCGTGGGCGAACTCGTGGGCCAGCTCCAGCTACCGGTGCGGGTCCTGAATCTGGGGCTGCCGGACAGCTATATCGAGCATGGGGCCCCCGCCCAGATGCTGGCCGACTGCGGCCTCGATACGCCCGGCATCATCCGTCAGGTGCAAAACGCCATGCCCAAGCTTGCCCGGGCCTCCGAATCGGCCTAAAATACCGATTCGTTGACTAAATTACTCAGGATTAGGGCCCCGTTATGACCGCTGCACCCCCCGGCGCACGAACCGACCGGATCGCCGATGTGCAAAACAGCGCCGACTCCCGTCAGATCGCCATAGACAAGGTCGGCATCAAGGATATCCGCCACCCGGTGCGGGTCAAGGACCGGAGCCAGGGCGAACAACACACCATTGCGATCTTCAACATGTATGTCGAGCTGCCCCACAACTTCAAGGGCACGCACATGTCGCGTTTCGTGGAGATCCTGAACCATTACGAGACCGAGATATCGGTCGAGTCCTTCCAGGACATGCTGGCCGAGATGGTGTCGCGCCTGGAGGCCGACGCCGGCCATATCGAGATGAGCTTCCCCTATTTCGTGACCAAGACCGCCCCGGTCTCGGGTGTGCGCAGCCTCATGGATTACGAAGTGAGCTTCCTCGGCGAGATCCGCAACGGCCACAGCGTAACCACGATCCGGGTGGTGGTCCCGGTGACGAGTCTGTGTCCGTGCTCGAAGGAGATCTCGGAGCGCGGGGCGCACAACCAGCGATCGCATGTGACCCTGACGGTGCGCACCAACCAGTTCGTCTGGGTCGAGGACCTGATCGATCTCGTGGAAAAAAAGGCGAGCTGCGAACTCTACGGGCTCCTGAAGCGCCCCGATGAAAAGTTCGTGACCGAGCGCGCGTACGACAACCCGCGATTCGTGGAGGACATGGTCCGCGAGGTTGCCGGCGCCCTGAACGACGACCCGAGGGTCGACGCCTACACCGTGGAGTCGGAAAACTTCGAATCGATCCACAACCACTCGGCCTACGCCCTCATCAAGAAGGACAAGACGGCCACCTGACCTTTCGGGATCTTGCGCGCACCCATCCCATCTGTTAGCCTCCTAACGATTAGGTCAAGAAGGAGTGGGGTATGGGGCTTCCTCAGGAATCGTTTGCGGGGATACTCCACGAGACGGCACGGCTGTGGCGCACCGAACTCGACCGGCGTCTGCGGCCACTTGGCCTAAGCCAGGCCAAGTGGCGCATGCTGGTCCACGTCGCCTGCAGCGAAGACTGCACACAGGCCGAACTGGCGGCGCGGCTTGGAGTCGAGGCACCGACCGTCGTGGGCCTGCTCGATCGGCTGACCGCCGACGGTCTGGTCGAGCGGCGAGAGTCGCCCCACGACCGCCGCAGCAAGACCGTCCATCTGTGCGAGGGCGGTCGGGCCCTGATGCGGCCCATCGGCGAGATCGCCGAGGATCTGAACCGCGAACTCCTGGCGAACCTCACTCCGGAAGAAGTGGCCGCGAGTACCGCGGCCCTCAAAAAGATTCGTGATCGCCTCCTGTCCCTCTAGACTTCATGTAGGTTCCGCCAACCATGTCCCGACTGTCGCAGATGGCCCGCGCCTTGCTCCGCCAAAAGGCCTTGCTCGCCTTCATCGCCGTCCTGGCCGCCTACGGGCTGTATGTCTACTGGCGCAGCCTCCAGGATTACGTCAGCACGGATGACGCCTATGTGGGCGCCCACGTGGTGTCCATGGCCGCGCAGGTCGCGGGGCCGGTGGCGCAGGTCTTCGTCCACGACAACCGGCCGGTTCGCGCCCATCAGCGCCTCTTCGAGATCGACCCGCATCCCTACAAGATCGCCGTCGAGGCGGCGCGCGCCGCGGTCCAGGAACGCCAGGCCCTGCTCGCCAACGCCGAGGCCATAAGCGGCCGCACCCAGCGCATGGCCGCGCACCGATTCTTGTCGTCGCAGGCCTCCGAAACGGCGCAAACCACGGTCAAGGCCGACCGCGCGGCCCTGGCCGCGGCCCGGGCGGCGCTCGCCCGCGCCCAGCTGAACCTCGCGCACTGCCTCGTCCGCGCCCCGACCGATGGCTACCTGAGCGAAATGAAGCTGAGGCCCGGCGCCTACGTCCAGGCCGGCCAGCCCCTGTTCGCCCTGATCGCGACCCACTCGTACTGGGTGACGGCCAACTTCAAGGAGACCTCGCTCAGCCATATCGCCCTGGGCGACCGCGCCCACATCCATGTCGACATGTACCCAAATCACCTGTTCCGGGGTAAAGTGATCGGCATCAGTGGCGGGAGCGGGACGGCCTTCTCGCTCCTCCCGCCCGAGAACGCCACGGGAAATTGGGTCAAGGTCACCCAACGCGTGCCGGTGCGGATATTGATCCTGGACCCGAACCCCCGCTGGCCCCTCAGGATCGGGACGAGCGCGGACGTTACGGTCTTCTTCCGCAAGACCCGTACGCACTGAAGGGGGCGCCTATGGTCTTCCGTAAGATGCTCCTATGCTACGACGGCACGCGCGAGAGCCGGACGGCGCTCGCGCAGGGGGCCGAGCTGGCATCCGCCTGCGGCGCGTTCGTGCATCTCCTCGCGGTGGTCCGCACGACTGCGGCCGCGGTCGTCGGCGAATCCCTCTCGACCGACGCGCCGTTCGTGGAACAGACTCGGCACATCGAGGAGATCCTGAACGAGGGCGTCGCCAAGCTGATCGGGCGCGGCGTGAAGGCGCAAGGGCATGTGGCATTGGGCGAGCCCATAGACGAGATCGTGCGCGCCGCGAAGACCCTCGACGTGGACCTCGTCGTGCTTGGCCATCATACGCAATCGGCGTTCGCCCGATGGTGGCGCGGGTCGGTGGGCGTCACGCTCCTCGACCAGGTGACCTGCAGCATCCTCGTATGTATCGAAAACCCGCCTTCTGAACCCGGGCCGTGAGCCCCCGGCAACGACTGCTGATCACGATCGCGGTCATGGCGACGACCGTGATGCAGGTGCTAGACACCACCATCGTGAACGTGGCCCTCCCGCACATGGAAGGCCAGCTGGAGACCACGCCCGACCAGATCACCTGGGTGCTGACGAGCTACCTCGTGGCCTCCGCCATCTTCATGCCGCTTACCGGATTCTTCACGGACCGGCTCGGCCGGCGGCGTTACCTCCTCATCAGCATCTTCGGGTTTGTGCTGTTCTCGGCGCTCTGCGGGCTGGCAGCCTCGCTCGACCAGATCGTCCTCTTCCGGCTGTTGCAGGGGGCCTTCGGGGCCTCCCTGGTCCCGCTCTCGCAGGCCATCCTGGTCAGCGTCTACCCGATCGAGGAACGCGGGCGGGCGATGGCGATTTGGGGCATCGGGGTGATGATCGGCCCGATCCTCGGACCGACGCTCGGCGGCTATCTGACCGAGGTCTTGAGCTGGCGATGGACCTTTTTCATCAATCTGCCGGTCGGTATCCTGTCCTACGTCCTGGCGCTCACGTCCGTGCCCGACACGCCGCGCCGGGATCGCGACATGGACTGGTGGGGGCTTGCCTACCTCGCCCTGTGCATTGGCGCCCTCCAGTTCCTGTTGGACCGCGGAAACGAATACGGTTGGCTCGGATCCACCCGTATCCAGCTCGCGGCGGTGATCGCGCTCGCGGGCCTCGGGGCCTTTGCCGTCCACAGCCTCGGGCGGCACGGGGCCCGGCTCTTCGACCTGCGCATCCTCGCCGACCGGAACTTCACCGTGGCAAGCCTTTTGCTCGCGATCTTCGGGCTCGGCATGTATGGGTCCATGGTGATGCAGCCGCTATTCCTCGAGGAGCTTCTCCATTACCCCACCCTCACAACCGGTCTCGCCATGGCGCCGCGCGGCATCGTGAGCGCCGTCAGCATGTTGGTCGTCGGGCGCCTCATCACGCGCATGAGTCCGCGCATCCTGATTACCATCGGGATCGCCCTGAGCGGGTTCGGGACCTGGGCCATGACGCGTTATGACCTGCACATCAACGAATGGGACGTCATCTGGCCCGTGCTCGTTCAGGGCCTGGGCCTGGGCATGATCTATGTGCCGCTGTCCACGGTGGCCTTCTCGAGCCTCCCCCGCGAGTCGGCGCCCGAGGCCGCGGGACTGTTCAGCCTCATGCGGACGGTCGGCTCGTCCATCGGGATCTCGCTGGTCACGACCGTGTTTATCCGCCGCGGCCAGTTCGCCTGGAACGCGATAGGCGGACATATCACGGCGTTCGGCGAGGCCGCGGCCGCCTATCTGGCGCCGCTGCACCTGCTCCCGCAGACACCGCTCGGCGCCCAGGTATTGGCCGGCACCCTGGCGCGGCAATCGCAGATGGTCGCCTTCGACGCCGCATTCCTGTTCATCACGATGAGCTTCGTTGCCATGCTCCCGCTCGTCCTGCTCGTCGAAGGCCATCGGCTGGGCGGGGAATCGACCCCCGCCGTCGTGGCCGACTAGGGCGCGCCCGCGCGGGCCGCTATAATAGGCCGCAGGTGCGAGCCGGTCGTCTGCGCGCCGCCGGCCCGCCCGGCGGGCGCCGGGACCGGGGCGCCGGAAACCAACGAGTCTAGGTCCTTCTGATGAAACCTCTTGCGATCTTTCGACGCGCCCCGGGCGAGGGCCCGGGCTATCTGGCCGATGTCCTCAAGCGTCGCGGCCTGCCCTACACCCTGATCCGCGTCGATCAGGGCGATGCGCTGCCGGCGACGGCCCGCGACTATTCGGGGCTCGTCTTCATGGGCGGGCCGATGAGCGTAAACGACCCCTTGCCCTGGATCCCGCAGTCCCTGGCGCTGATCCGCGAGGCCCAGCAAGCGGGGCAACCGCTTTTGGGCCATTGCCTGGGGGGTCAGCTGATCAGCAAGGCCCTGGGCGGGGAAGTCGGACCCAACCCCGTGAAGGAGATCGGGTGGGGGCCGGTCGAACGCGTGCCGGGGGCGGCGGGCGAGCGGTGGCTGGCGGGCCTCCCCGACCGCTTCGAGGTCTTCCACTGGCACGGCGAGACCTTCACAATCCCTAAGGGCGCCTCGCTCATCCTCACGGGCCGCTTCTGTCGCCACCAGGGTTTCGTCATCGGCCGGACCCTGGCCTTGCAGTGCCACATCGAAATGACCGCGACGATGATCGACGCGTGGGCGGGCGGTCCGGACGGCCGGGCGCTCACGGCCTCGCCCTCGGTCCAGACCGCATCCGTGATGCGCGAAGACGTGGCTGCCCGGGTCGCGGCCCTGCACAAGGTCGCAGACGTCCTCTACACCCGCTGGCTCGACGGCCTGTGCGCATAGGGATCGATCTCGGCGGCACCAAGATCGAAGGGATCGTGATCGATGGGTCGGGCCGGGAAATCGCCCGCAAGCGAATACCCACTCCGGCCTCCCAGGGCTACGAGGCGATCCTCGATGCGATAGCGGATGTGGCCGCGGGGCTCGAGACGGCCGCCGGGGGCGCCTGCACGGTCGGCGTCGGAAGCCCCGGCGCGATCTCGCGCACGACCGGGGCGCTCAAGAACTCCAATACCGTCTGCCTTAACGGCCGCCCGCTGCGCGAGGACTTGGCGTCGCGCCTTAACCGGCCGGTCCGTCTCGAGAACGACGCCAATTGCCTGGCCTTGAGCGAGGCCCGCGACGGGGCGGGTCAGTCCATGCGCTGCGTCTTCGCGGTCATCCTCGGTACCGGGGTCGGCGGGGGCTTGGTCTTCGACGGCGCGCTATGGCCCGGACACCAGCACATCGCCGGCGAGTGGGGCCACAATGTCCTGGAGGCGGACGGCCCGGCCTGCTATTGCGGGCGCCGGGGGTGCGTCGAGACCCTGCTCTCGGGCCCAGGGTTCGCCGCCAGCTACCGCGCCCTGGGCGGACAAGAGGGTCTGGCCGCCCACGAGATCGTAGCGCGCACCGGACATGACCCGATCGCACGGGCGGCGCTCGACCTTTATTGCGCGCGCCTGGGCCGGGCGCTTGCCACCGTGGTCAACATTCTGGACCCGGACGCGATCGTGTTGGGCGGCGGCCTGAGCGCGATCCCGGCCCTCTACACCCAGGCGCCGGCGGCCCTGGCGCAGGGGGCGTTCACCGACGACTTCGCCACACCCGTCCTACCCGCCCGCCATGGCGCGGCCTCCGGCGTGCGCGGGGCGGCCCATCTGTGGCCCGCCCGCGCCCCTTGAGGCCCCCGGGGACGGGGATTTGCCTTGCCGATGGACGCGGTCCAAGCCCTGCGCCCCGCAAGACCCCGCTCGTTTGTCCGGTATTCGTATATCATTACGACAAGCGGTGCGCGAGATCGCAGGGGCCCGTCATCCGCCGCGGCGGCGCGACCCATAACCCGACCTATTGAAAGGACATTCGTAGACCCATGCGTACACAGGCGCTACTGCTTGCCACCCTGAAGGAAACCCCGGCGGACGCCGAGATCGTGAGCCACCGGCTCATGTTGCGGGCGGGCATGATCCGCAAGCTCGCCTCGGGGCTCTACACCTGGCTCCCCATGGGCCTGCGCGTGCTGCGCAAGGTCGAGGCCGTGGTCCGCGCGGAGATGAACCGGGCGGGGGCGCAGGAGGTACTGATGCCGGCGGTCCAACCCGCCGAGCTCTGGCAGGAATCCGGACGCTGGCAACACTACGGGCCTGAGCTCTTGCGGCTCTCCGATCGCCATGAGCGCGCATTCTGCTTCGGTCCGACCCATGAAGAGGTGATCACCGATCTGGCCCGGCGCGAGATCCGCAGCTACCGCCAGCTGCCCATGAACTTCTACCAGATCCAGACCAAGTTTCGCGATGAGGTCCGACCGCGGTTCGGGGTGATGCGCGCGCGGGAATTCCTGATGAAGGACGCCTACTCCTTCCATGCCGACCAGGCATCCCTGAAGGCCACCTATGAGGTCATGTACGAGACCTATCGGCGCATCTTCACGCGCCTTGGCCTGCGTTTCAAGGCGGTGCGCGCCGACACCGGCAGCATAGGCGGAGATGCCTCCCACGAGTTCCATGTGCTGGCCGATACCGGCGAGGACGCGATCATCACCTGCCCGGCCTGCGACTACGCCGCCAATGTCGAGCTGGCCCAAAGCGGCCCCGGGCCGTCGCGGGGCCCGGCTACGGCCGCGCTTGCGGAGGCGGACACCGGCGCCGCCCATACCGTGGAGGAGGTGGCGCGGGCCCTCTCCGTCCCGCCCGCGCGCATCCTGAAGACGCTGTTCATCAAGGGCGTCCACGGCCCGATCGCCCTGTTCGTGCGGGGTGACCGCGAGATTCACCCGGTCAAGGCCGCCAAGGTGCCAGGGGCCCTGAACCCCGTAAGCTTCGCGAGCGCCGCGGAGATTCACGCCGCGGGCGGCGTGCCGGGCACCGCCGGACCCCTGGGACTCACCATCCCGAGCTATGCCGACCCCGAGGCCCTCGCCCTCGCCGACTTCGTGTGCGGCGCCAACCACGCGGGCCGGCACCTCACGGGGGCGAACTGGGGACGCGACTTCCCGGAACCGCCGGCGTTCGATCTGCGCGAGGTCATAGCCGGCGACCCCTGCCCGCAATGCGGGGCCGCCCTCGAGCGCGGCCGCGGTATCGAGGTCGGCCACATCTTCCAGTTGGGCACGAAGTACAGCGGCAAGATGGCGGCGGGCTTCCTGGACGAGGCCGGCCGCTCCCAGCCTTTCGTCATGGGCTGTTACGGTATCGGCGTCTCGCGGGTCGTGGCCGCCGCCATCGAGCAGAACCATGACGAACGCGGCATCATATGGCCGGCGCCGATCGCACCGTTCACGGTTGCCGTCGTTCCGATCGGCCTTCATAAATCCCCGGAGGTGGCGCAGGCCGCGCAACGGCTCTATGACGACCTGCGGGCCGACGGGGTCGACGTCCTGCTAGACGACCGCGACGAACGCCCGGGGGTACTGTTCGGGGACATGGACCTGATCGGCATACCCCACCGGCTCGTGATCGGCGAGCGCGGCCTCAAGACCGGGACGATCGAATACAAAGGGCGCACGGACGCCGAGCCCGAACACTGGCCAATCGCGGATGCGCGCGCCCTGCTTGCCAAACGCCTGGCGCCTTAACGCCCTGGGGCTCGCCCTCTGGGCGATGGCGACGACCGCGCATGCCGCCGCCAGTCCGGGACCTTGGGGACATATCCCTGTCCACCGCGATGCCTTCCCCAATCGCTTCGCCGCCGAGGTCTGGCTCGCCGACATGTCGCAACGCCTTTCGGTCCTCGTCCCGGGGCGCCGTTTCCGGCTGCGCCTGCTCGAGGACGTCCGCTACGCGGCGCTGCGCGAAGGGCTGCGGCCGCGCATCGTGCTGGCGGTCATCGAGGTGGAGAGCGCCTTCAATCCCTATGCGATCTCGCCGAAGGGGGCGCAAGGCCTCATGCAAGTGATGCCGTTCTGGAGGAAGCGGCTCGGCGAACCCACGGCCAATCTCTTTCGGATGCGCACCAACCTGCGCCTAGGCTGCCGCATCCTCCGGCACTACCTAAACCGCCACCGCGGCGACCTCTTCACGGCGCTCGCCGCCTACAACGGCAGCAACGGCCTGCCCTACTACCCGGACCGCGTCTACCGCGTGTTCCACGCCCGCTGGTTCCATCAATAGGGGATTGCCGTACCCGCCGCGCAGGGGTACCCGGGGATCCGCCGCCTGGCACGCCCCTGCCGCGACCGGACCGGACCCGGCATCGAAGGACCATCAGTCCTCGTCGTAGCGCACAACAAAGCCCTCGGGCGCGTGCGGACTAGGCGCCGCGGGCCCCTTCTCCACGCCCGTCACGCGCGCAAGGGCCGGGCCCTTGGCGACCACCGCGGTCAAGGCCCGGAGCGATGCCTCCGGCCCGCAGGCCATGACCTCCACGGATCCGTCCGCACGGTTGCGGACCCACCCCGTGACGCCCAGGTCGCGCGCTACGGCGCGCACGAAGGCACGGAAACCGACGCCCTGCACAAGCCCTCGAACCGTCAATCGGATGCACTCCATACGGTACCAGCCTCCGCAAGATCCCGGGCGCCCCGGGGCTCGCCGCCGATCCGCGCACAAGGATCGCCCGGCATCGGGCGGCACCCTCGCGCAGGACCCGCCCATGGGGCGCGCCGGGCCCCGGCGGCGGTCAGGGCGTTGCAGGAAACCGCTCGCGCGCCTCGCGCACGGACTTCCAGAACGCGTAGCCCGCTATCGGCACGAGCAGGACCACGACGAGCAGGAGGCCCACGTCCACATGCGCCAGATTGTGGATGCGCAGGCCGGTCGCCCAGGACACCGAGGCCAGGCCGGGATCGGCAAGCCCCAGGGCGCCGACCAGCACGAAACTCGCGCCCCCGCCGCTCAAGGTCCGTCCGGCCATCTTGCGCGCCACGTAGACCCGTGCCCGGTCGTCGAGCTTGCGCCGCGCCATCCAGCCGCCGAACAGGGCGCCCAGGAGCATCTGCGTAACGGTCGTCCCGAGACCAAAAAGCAGGCCCGGCAGAAACCCCAGATAGGCGCTGTGCATGGCCGGCGCCAGGACCGTGTACACGATGATCGCAAAGGCCCCCGTCCCCCAGCCGGCGAGAAAACCATGGACGAGCGGCATGTAGGTCGGCATGGCCGCGGGTTCGCGCTCGTCGCCCCCGCGTTCGAGCGCATGGCTGTGGAAGAGATGCGGGATCCGTCCCTTGCGCAATATGAAAAACCCCGAGGCCATCATGACCAGACCCACGACGACGTAGACGGCGAAATTCCAGCGGGCCCCCACCAAAAAATCCGTCATGGCGAAGTAGGCGAGCTCCGAGGCGATCGCGCGCTGGATGGTGAAGGTGAGCGAGAACAAGAGGCCGGCCTTAAGTCCCCCGCGGATCGAGTAGGATCCGATCGCGTAGTTGAACGTGATAGGCCAGGTGTGCTCGTCGGGCGTCACCCCGTGAATCATGCCGAGAAAGAATGCGGTGGCCAGCGCTAGGCCGACGCTCAGGCCCGCAAGTCCCGGATTCCAAAAATTCCAATCGCCGATCGCCACTGCCCCGTGCCTCGCCCCTGCCGCAATCGGCTACTTTAACGGCAACCGGCGCCCGCGCCAACCGCGGCCACGGGGACCTTGGCGGCGGCACCCGCCTCCTCGCGCACGAGCCGAGGAACGAGATACCCCGGGAGCCGATCGCGCAACGTCTCCATGAGACCCGCGGCGCGGGCCTCGTCGACCGCGAAATGCGCGGCCCCCTCCACCCGATCGAGCATGTGGAGGTAATAGGGCAGCACACCGGCCTCGAACAGGCGCTCGCTCAACGCCGCCAGCGCATCGGCGTCGTCGTTGACGCCGGCCAGCAAGACCGCCTGGTTCAGGAGCGTGACCTGCGCCTTGCGCAGGCGCGCGCAGGCGCGCACCACCGCCTCGTCGATCTCCTGGGCATGGTTGGTGTGCAGCACCATGACGACCGCAAGCGGCGTCTCGGCAAGCCAGCCCAAAAGCGCGTCGTCCACACGGCTTGGAATCACCACCGGGACGCGGGTATGCAGCCGCAGCCGCTTGATGTGCGGCACGTCGCGCAGGGCCTCCACCAGGTCGGCGAGCCGGTCGTCGCTCAAGGTAAGCGGGTCGCCCCCGCTCAGGATCACCTCGCGCAGCGAGGCATCGGCGGCGAGATGGGCGAGCGCCGAGCGCCAGCGATCCCGCGACGCGTTGGCCTCGGCGTACGGGAAATGGCGCCGAAAGCAATACCGGCAATGGACGGCGCAGGCCCCGGTCGCGGTCAGCAGCACGCGGCCTTCGTATTTGTGCAGGACCCCGGGCGCCACCTGGGCCGCGAGATCGCCGACCGGATCCTTCGAGAAACCGGGATGGGCGGCCTCCTCCAGGTCGAGCGGCAAGACCTGGCGCAGCAAGGGGTCCCCGGGGTCGCCGCGGACAATGCGCGCAAGATAAGCGGGGGGGACACGCACCGGGAAGCGCTCGTGGGCCCGGCGCGCGGATGCGAGCAGGTCCTCGGGCAGGCCCAGGACCCGCAAAAGCTCCCCGGGGTCGTTCACGGCCGCGGCGAGCTCCGCCCGCCAGGGCGCCTGCCGCGCGGGATCGGTTCGATGTATCATAAGCGCGCACTGTCCGTGTTCGGCTCGTAAAAGGCAAGCGGCACCGGCCAGATTCCACCCCAACCCCGAGATCGTCATGACCACCTATAGCACCAACGAATTCAAGAACGGCCTCAAGATCATGCTGGACGCCGACCCCTGCTCCATCATCGAGAACGAGTTCGTGAAACCCGGCAAGGGCCAGGCCTTCAACCGCGTCAAGATCCGCAACCTGAAGACCGGGCGGGTCGTCGAGCGGACGTTCAAATCGGGCGATACGGTGGAAGGCGCCGATGTCGTCGACGTCGAGATGCAGTACCTGTATAGCGACGGCGAATTCTGGTATTTCATGTCGCCGGAGACCTACGAACAATTGGGGGCCGACAAGACCGCCGTAGGCGACGCCGCCAAGTGGCTGAAGGAACAGGCCTTGTGTCTCGTGACGCTATGGAACGGCGTACCCTTAAGCGTCGAGCCGCCGGTCCATGTCGTCCTCAGGGTCACGGACACCGACCCGGGCGTGCGCGGCGACACGAGCGGCGGCGGCGGAAAACCGGCGACCCTCGAAACCGGCGCGGTGGTGCGCGTGCCCTTGTTCATCAACATCGGCGACAGCCTGAAGGTCAACACCCAGACCGGCGAATACATTGCCCGCGCCAAGGAATAGCGGCGAGCCCGGACGCGAGGGCGACTGGCGGCCGCGGGCGCCCCTCGAGGCCCTGCGCCGCCGCGCCGCGCTGTTGGCCCGGGCGCGGGCGTTCTTCGGGGACCGCGGCTATCTGGAGGTGGAGACACCGGTGCTGGGACGGGCCGGTGCCGCCGACGCGCAACTGGCCCAGTTTACCGTGGGCGACCCGGTCTCCGGCACCCTGTACCTCCAGACCTCCCCCGAGTACGCCATGAAGCGCCTGATCATGGCCGGTAGCGGCTCGATCTTTCAGATTACGAAGGCGTTTCGCCAGGGCGAGGCCGGGCGGTTCCACAACCCGGAATTCACGCTGATCGAATGGTATGGCCTGGGCTACGACCATCGGCGCCTCATCGAAGAGGCCTGCGCGCTGGTCGCCGAACTCGTTCCACCCTTGCGGGGATCGGCACGTATCGTGACTTTTCGCCAAGCGTTTCGCGACGCCCTGAGCGTCGACCCCATCGAGGATCGGACCGAGCGCCTGCGGGCGATCGCGTGCGCCCGTCTGCCGTCGGTACGGGGGTTGGCCCTGGACGATCGCGACGAGCTCCTGGATCTGCTCATGAGCCATGCGGTCGCGCCTGGCTTTCCGGCCGGAGGCCTGACCGTGGTAACGGACTACCCGGCAAGCCAAGCGGCGCTGGCCCGCATCAATCCCGGCGGGCTCGCCGACCGCTTCGAGATCTACTGCGGAGCGCTGGAACTCGCCAACGGATTCTACGAGGCGGCGCGCCACGCGGAATACGCCGAACGATTCGCCGGCGAGGAGCGCAAGAGACGCGAACGGTCGCTGCCGGCCGTCGCCCCGGACCGGCGCCTGCTCGCGGCGCTCGCCGAAGGCGATCTGCCCGAATGCGCGGGTTGCGCGCTCGGCCTCGACCGGGTCCTGATGGTGGCCATGAAGGCCGCCCACATCCACGAAGTCCTGGCATTTCCCGCCGAATCGGCTTGATAATGGTTGATTAAACAAAGTACCCAGGAGGCCGCATGAGCATATTGTTCTCGCCATTGCGTCTGCGTTCGCTGACGTTTCGCAACCGCATCTTTATGTCGCCCATGTGCCAATACTCGAGCGTCGACGGCTTCCCGACCGCCTGGCACCTCGTCCACCTCGGAAGCCGGGCGGTCGGCGGCGCCGGTCTGGTCATGATGGAGGCCACGGCGGTGGCCCCGGAGGGCCGCATCAGTCCGGGCGATCAGGGCCTGTGGAACGACGATCACCGCGAGGCGCTGAGGCCCATCGTTCACTTCATCAAGTCCCAGGGCGCGGCCGCCGGCATCCAGATCGCCCATGCCGGGCGCAAGGCCTCCACCGACGCCCCGTGGCGCGGCGGCCAGCCGCTCTCGGGCGCCGAGGGCGGCTGGCAGGTGCTTGCGCCGAGTGCGGTGCCGTTCGCGCCCGGCTATCCGGAGCCGCGGGCCTGCCGGGACGAGGACATGCGGCGCGTGGTCGCCGACTTCGCCGACGCGGCGCGGCGGGCCGACGAGGCCGGGTTCGATGTCCTGGAGATCCACATGGCGCACGGCTACCTGCTGCACGAGTTCCTGTCCCCGCTCGCCAACCGGCGCAACGACCGTTACGGAGGAAGCCTCGAGAATCGGCTGCGGCTGCCGCTCGAGGCGACCGAGGCGGTGCGCAAGGTCTGGCCCGAGGCCAAGCCCTTGTTCGTCCGCATATCCGCCACCGACTGGGTCGGCGGCGCCTGGGACATCGAGCAGTCCGTGGTCCTCGCCCGGGAACTGAAGAGACGCGGCGTCGACCTCATCGATTGCTCCAGCGGAGGCATGGTCCCGGACGCCCCGATACCCGCGGGACCGGGCTATCAAACCCCGTTCGCCACCCGCGTACGCACCGACGCGGGTATCGCGGTCGGCGCGGTCGGCCTCATAACCGAACCGCTCCAGGCCGAACAGATCGTGCGCACCGGCCTTGCCGATTGCGTGTTTTTGGGTCGCGAACTCCTGCGCGACCCGTACTGGCCGCTGCGCGCCGCGCGTGCCCTGCATAGCGAGGACGCCTGGCCCGCCCAGTACGATCGCGCCCGGCCCTGACCCGCTGCACGGGAGACCCCGGCCTCTGAATGGCCGGCCCGGCCCGCAGCCGCCACATGCGCGGGATTTCGGCGCCTCGCGCCGCCCCCGAGTGCGGCGGCCGAGGCCCGTTGACAAACGCCGCCAAGGCGCCCTACATTAGTTAATGAATCTATAAACTCATGTACTAGGAGACCGCATGTTCTTCAGACAGCGCCTAGGCGCCGATGGTACGCTTTCATACCTGTACGGCTGCGGCAGCAAGGGCTTGGCGGTGGCCGTGGATGTCGTGGCGAACGATGAAGACTGGTTTATGGACGAGGCCCGCAAGAGTCTGGTGCGTATCGCCTATGTCATCGACACCCATGTCCATGCCGATCACCTTTCCGGGGGCCGGGCATTGGCCGCCAAGGCGGGCGGTTCTTATTGTCTTCACGAAAGCGATCGTGATGCAGTGGGTTTCCCGATCCACAGCCTGCGAGACGGCGACGTTCTGGAGACCGGCAACGTCGTCACGCGCGTTGTCCACACCCCGGGCCATACCCAAGACAGCGTCTGCCTACTGGTCGCCGACCTGCGCCGCAGTCCCGACCCCTGGTTCGTCCTGACCGGGGACACCCTTTTCGTCGGCGGGGTCGGCCGTCCGGACCTGGGCGGTACGCCGGCGGAGATGGCCGCATGCCTCTACGACAGCGTCCATGAAAGGATCCTGCCTCTTCCCGACGACCTCGAGATCTTTCCCGGACACGCCGCCGGCAGCGTTTGCGGAGCAGGGCTTTCGGGCAAACCGTCGTCGACCCTCGGTTTCGAGAAACGCTTCGACCCATATTTGAATTTGGGGCGCAAGGACTTCATCGAAAGGCTCGTCGGGGAGACGCCGGTACGGCCGGCCGACATGGACCGTATTGTCGCCGCCAATCTGGGACGCACGGCATGAACGGCGAGCCGGTCCGGTTTGCGCTCTTCGCCGAGGTCTTCGCGGCATTGGCACACCCCAAGCGCCTGGAAATCATCCATCTATTGGGGGGCGGCGAATACACTGCGGGCGAACTCGTCGACAAGACCGGGCTTTCCAAGGCCAACGTCTCCCAGCACGTCAACATCCTGAAGGCCCGAGGGCTGGTCCACTGCGAAAAGCGCGGAACCTTCTGCCATTATCGGCTGACCGATCCAAGCGTTCTGGAGACCTGCGAGCTGATCCGCCGGATCATCCTCGACCAGATGGAAGTCTCCTCCCGGCACCGCGCCGAACTCACCCGGGCGACCCCCCTGCGCCCACGGGCCAAGGCATGACCGGCGCCGCACACGCCCACCGCGGTATCGGCGTCAACATCGGCCAGTTCAGTCTCCAGACCGTCCAGGTGTTTTTTGTGGGTCTCATTATCGGTATGGAGCGTAACGTCCTGCCGGCGATGAGCCACCAGTTCGGAGTGAAGGCCCACGCCTTCCTTTTTTTGGCGTCGTTTGTCGTCTCTTTTGGTCTGGTCAAGGGCGCCTTGAATTTCGTGGCGGGCGGCCTGTCCGACAAAATTGGCCGTAAACGGGTGTTGCTCTACGGTTGGCTTGCCGGTATTCCAATCCCGATCCTGATCAACTTCGCGCCGAACTGGTGGTGGGTGATCGCCGCCAATGTCTTTCTTGGGGTTAACCAGGCCTTCACCTGGACGATGACGGTCACAAGCCAGATCGATCTGGCCGCCAGCGACCAGCGGGGCCTGGCCGTCGGGATCAACGAAGCGCTGGGCTATATCGGCGTCGGCGTCGCCGGCCTGATCACGAGCTATGGCGCCTTTTCCTATGGGCCGCGCCTCACGCTGCTGGTCTTTGGTCTGGCGACGATCGCCTGCGCCTTGCTGCTGCTGACGCGCGTCGAGGACACGATTCGGTGGGTGCGGGCCGAACACGCCCAAACACCCGCCGCCCGCCTAGGCACCCGGCCCACACCGCTTTGGACAAGCTTCAAGATCGTCTCCTTTCGCGATCCGACCTATCGCGCCATTTGCCAGGGCGGGGTCGTCAACAAGATCGCCGATACCCTCGTCTGGGTGTTGTTGCCGATCTTTTTCAAGACCCACGGGCTCGGGCTCGTGCGGATCGGTTGGATCACCGGCCTCTATGCGACGATCTGGGGACTCTCGCAACTCGTTACCGGACATCTGGCCGACCGCATCGGCCGCAAGATCCCGGTAGTGGCGGGCTTCGCACTGCTGGCGCTCGCGCTGGCGGGGGTCGCGTCCGTACAGTCGTTCGCAAGCTGGCTCGGCGCGGCCGCCGTCATGGGTATCGGGATGGCGCTCTTGTATCCGAATCTCATTGCGGCCATGTCGGATCGGGCGCCATCTCTGGAGCGTGGCCGCATCCTCGGGGTCTACCGCTATTGGCGCGACACCGGTTACGCCATAGGCGGCATCGTGCTGGGCCTCGTTGCGCAGCTCACCCGGCAACTGGAACCGGCGATCTGGCTGACGGCAGCCCTGGTGGCGGCCTCCGGCCTGTGGATCACCCTCGCCGTCCACGAAACCTATAATCGGCCCCGCCCCTGATCCGGCCATCTCCTCCCGCGCCGTTTTATTAGGGAGACGGCCATCGCCATGACCACCCCGCGCGGCCGGCAAACGCTGCCTCGGCGACGCCGCTCTCGAACCCCCCGGGAGCGACGCCTAGCCCAGGTGGTAGACCAGGTTCAGGGTGGTGAAGGTCGTGGTGTGCGCGTAATGGACGAGGGCCGTGGACGGCAGGCTGGTGTAGTGGACGACCTCTTCGGAGAACTTGAGCGCCAAGTGGAACATGAGCGTGGTCGTCACCCCGGTCATCGATTCGACCAGGGTCCCGCTGCGCGCGCCCATGGTGCTTAAGCGCTCGCTGAAACGGGTCCCCGGACGAATATGCCACACATAGACCAGGACCGCATCGGCCGCCGGTTCATCCTCCGGCGGGCGCCCTCCCGGATAGTAGTTCTGCCGGGCGCCGATGCCGGCCTCGAGATTGAGATGCATGGTCCGGGTAGCGACCACCCTCTGGCCCGCGTTCAACATCTCGACGAAATAGTGGTCGTAACCATCGAACAGGTTGTGGTCGTAGCGCACGCTCCCGACGACGAAGCTCACCGGGGCCGACTTCAGGGTGCGCCGCGCCTCGAGGGTGGTCACAAACCGGTTGACGCCGACTATGCCGTTGTAGGAAAAGTAGTTGTAGCTCAGGTTGGCGCCGTAGCCCCATAAGCCGACGTTGTCGCGGATGCGATCCGTGGAATTGAGGCTGGTGGTGAGCGCAACCCCGGAAGACGACGAGAGACCGGCCCCGAGCGCGGCCTCCCAACCGGGCTTCGGGATGCCCTTGGCGCCATAGGCCGACCCCAAGCCGGCCGCGAACAGGAGACCTGCGGCCACGGCGAGCCGCCGACACGACCCCGCCGTCATGCGCGGCGCGTAGGACGCAGCGCCGCTTCAAGGCGACCGCCCTTTAGCACGGCGCCCGCACCGCCGCCGCGTTCTCGACACGACCTCCGCCCGACACGGGCCCGCCCGGACGCCGCCGCGGGGACAGGGACCACGGCACCGGCCCTCGGGGAAGGACCACGGCCACGGCACCGGCACAAAGACGCCGGAACATACGATCGATCTCCTTGATGGCTTGCCGAATGGGCGGCTGTCTGTCTTAAACGGTCGGACCACCCCTGGTGCCGGAGGTTCCCCGGGGCCGACCGTACGGGCGCCCGCCATCCGGGTCGGACGCGGGATCGGCGAACCGGGTTCGGGAAGAGAGGTTGGTTATTGGATTTCGGTGCCGGGCCGAAGCGATTTGCGCAAGGCGGCGATCGCGGTGTCCAGACCGAGGCGGCGGCGCGTGTTCAGAAAGTCGAGCAATACCGTCACCTCCGATGTCAGGAGGTCCAGGAAGGGTTCGAGTTCCGCCCCGCGGCCATCGGCCACATAACAAAACGCCCGGTCGAGCCCCATCAAGGTCTGGCGGGGGCCGGCGGCGGGCTCGGCCCCGGCGAAGACCCCGACGACCGCCGGCTCCGGCAGGAATTCCGGTTCGAAGGTGACCTCCGACCCGGCCTCCGCCTCGGACTCTGCCGACCCGGGGGGCGCGACGCCGTCCAGCACCAACTCCTCGGCCCCGCCCAGGGTATCGCTCAGGGCCGAACCGCTCGCCCGGTTGCCTCCCAGGGCGACCGCGCGTTTCAGACGCTCTTCGGCCATTTGGCGCAGCGCCTCGAAGGTCCCGGCCCCCTCCTCCGACGATGCCACCCCCACGCTGATGCTGAGAACCTTGCCGTCATGGGCCGGGTGATGGGCAAAGGCGCCCACCAGGCGTTGCCCCAGGGCGAGGGCCTGGCCCTTCGATGCACCGTTCACGAGTATGCCGAACTCGACCCCGGTAAGCCGCCCGACCGCCGCCGCCTCCTCCCCCGCCTCGTCCCGCAGCACGGTGGCGACATGCCGTACGATGGTCTCGATCTGTTCGTCGCCGTATTCCCGGTACAGGACGCGCACCCGGTCGAGGGTCGCGAGCAACAAAGTCAGCGGGTGCTGCGCCGACGCCCCGCGCCAGAGCGCCTCGCCCTGCTCCTCGAAGGCGCGCCGGCCGAGCAGACCCTCGTGGCTCGCGGCCTCCTCGGAGACCGGCCTCTCGAAACGCATATAGGCCTGGGTGCAGGCCTGGAGTTGCGCCAGATTGAGGGGCTTGGTGATGAAATCGGTGGCCCCGCAGGCGAACGCGCGGGTCTTGGTCTCGTCGTCGTCGGCGCCGGTGATCACAATGATCGGGAGTTCGCGGATGCGCGGGTCGTCGCTGGCGCGTACCCGGCAGATGAAGGCGTAGCCGTCGAGCCGCGGCATCTCGATGTCGGTGATCAGCACACCGACATCGGGGGCCTTCGTCAGCGCCTCCCAACCGGCCTCGCCGTCCCCGGCCACCGCGACGTCGAAGTCGACCGTCAGCATCTTGCTGATGGCCTGACGGATGACCGCGGAATCGTCCACCACGAGAACCCGGCCACCGTTGCGCGCCGTCAACACCGCCGTAGTTGCACTCACACTCACCCCTAAGCTATCGGCGGGGCTTTAAGGGCCGCACATCAAGACCTAGCCCCCGCTTGACCGTTCCTTTGACCTTAGAACGAAAATCCCCAAAGTCAATAAACGGCACGGGGGCAAAAGCCGCGCCCGCCCGCGCCTTAAGCGCCGGCCGCGCCCGCCCCCTGCCCGGCCTCGGCGACGAGATCCACGAGGCCGTTTACGGTGCGCGCCTCCACGAACCGCGTGTCGTCTATGGCCCCGCCGAACCGGCCCTCGAGCGCCAACAAAATACTGATCGCATTGACCGACTCCACGCCGAGATCGCGATAGAGGTCCTTATCCGGCGGGATCGGCCCCGAAAGCTTCCCGCAGGTCGCGACGATCGATACCACATCCTTGCGTATAGCGCTGATATCCGGCATAAAGCGACTCCTTGTCTGATGGTTCTTGTCCGAGATTGCGTGTCGGCGGCGCGGCGCCCCGGGGATCCCCGGGGTCCGGAAAACGCGGCCATTCTAGGAGGCGAACCGGGCCCCGGCAATCCGGCTCACAGGACATGCCCTTGGATCAGGTTCACGACCAAAAGCACCAGGGCAATCACAAGCAAAATGTGAATGAAGCCGCCGAGCGTGCGCGCACTCACGATGCCTACAAGCCACAGCACGAGTAGAATGACCAGGATGGTCCAGAGCATGGCAGCGTCCTCTGCACGGCTTGCGCCCCGCCCCGGGGTGCGGCGCAAGCGCGGCCGTTCGGTCCTTATAAACGGCCTATGCCGCGGCCGGGCGCGGCGGGATACGGCGTCATGAGCGAGATAGACCCCAAGAAAACCATTCGGTTCTACACGGAACAGGAACTCGACGCGCTCGAGGAGACGGATCCGGACATGGCATACCGGATCGCGCGCGCGCAGGCGGTCATTGCGCGCGACCGAACGGCGCCGGCCCCGGCCGGCCATGCCGGCCCCCCCGACCGCGGCGCCGTCGAACGCGCCGTCGCGGACGTGCGCCGGATCCTCCAGCGCGACGGGGGCGATATCGAACTCGTGGCGATCGAGGGCGCGGTCGTCCGCGTGCGCATGAAGGGCGCCTGCGCCGGCTGCCCCAACTCGGTCCTGGACCTGCGCAACGTCGTCGAAAAGGTGGTATGCGCCGTGCCCGGCGTCTCCGCGGTGGTCAATAGCTTCTGAGCGCAAGGCGCCTGACAGCACGCGCGGCCGGCGGTAGAATGGGCCATGGAAAGCTACATCGATCCCAATGCGCGCTGTCCGGGCCCCGACTCCGTGCGACCCGACGCCATCATCGTCGAAGGCCGGACCCACAGCGGGCGCGCCTGCCGGATCGTGGATAACACCTGCTCGGTGGCACGCGAGGATCTGGCCGACGTCCTAGACGCACTCATCGCCGCCCGCCGCTTTGGCACCGCGGCGCTCTCGGCGCACGGCGGGCATACCTTGGCCATCGGGCGGCCGGAGGCCACCCATATCCAGTTCGGCGGTACCCTCTACCGCCTGCTCCTATACCCCTACGAGGCCCGGATCGAGCGCTTCTGAGGGTCTCAAGCGGCCGCGAGCGGCCGCCCCAGAAGCCCCTCCAGCACGGAAAGCGGCGCACTCGCCGGGTCGTTCAGGGTATTCACGGGCACATGGAAGGTCTGTTCGAGCAGGTATTGGCCGGCCATCGCCGCGTGCGCCACCTGATCGGTGAAGACCATCCAGGTCGTGCCGGCCGGGAAGGCCACCTCGTATTGGGGACACTGGTGCTGATAACGGCTGTCGGCCTTCATGGCGTCGTGCAAGGCCAGCATGTAATGATCGTAGGCGGTCCGGTAGCCGCGGGTCAGCCGGCAGGCGCGCAACAACCAGCCCTGTCCGGGCAGGGGCGGGCGGATCGCCGGCAGAAAGCGCCGCGCGCAGGCCTCGAAGGGCTCGCCGATGCGCCAGAGCCGGGCACGGCGGTCGGGGTTGACATTGCTGAAGACGCGCAATATGCGCCCTCCCCCGTTGGGGCGCGAGGGAAAGGCATCCACATGTAGCCGGCTATCGTCCTTGCGGTAGGATGACGGGCGGTCCTTGACCTCGATCGGCCGGTAACTGGTCCGCCCCATGCGCACATGGGCCTCGTAGGCCGGCAGGAGACCGCCGACCAGGGTGCGGGCGCTCTGCGCGAACCGGGCCACCATTCCCCGCAGGCGCTCGCGCTCCGGGCCCGCCAGGGCCGTCCCCTTCAGGACCTGGGACGACGGGTCGTAGCTGACGTTCTTGGCGCGGCCATCCGAGCAGCGCGGGTCGAGGAACCCCTGCTCGTCGGCATTCAACGCGAAGGAAAGGCGTGGAAAGAACAGAACCTTTCCGCCCTCCAGGGCCCGAATCGCCCGGTCTCGGACCGTCTCGGCAAAGCTCGCATCGAAACGGTCCCCGTCAATGTTCTCGAGTGGACCCATAGCGCCCCCGCCATCCTTCCATGCCGCGCACCACCGTCCGCGGCCATCCGGCCGCGCCCTAGAGCCGGCACAGCCGGTACACCGTCTCCTCGCGCCACGCCAGGCCCTGCTCGGCAAGCTGCGGATCGTCGTCCGCCGTCCGGCGCTCGGACTCCACGATCTCGATCGAGAAATGCCCCCCGAAGATCTCCCGGATCTCCGACTGCGGCACGGCGAACGGCGGGCCGCTCTGCGGATCTTTGAGGGAAAAGGGAGCGACCAGGAGGACCGGGGTCCCGCGGCCCACCAGGCTCGCCATCTGATCGGCGTAGGCGCGCCGCATCCCAGGCGGCATGGCGATCAGCGCCGCACGATCGTAGACCGCCCCGACCGGCCCAAGCAGGGCCGCAGTCAACCGGAAGTAATCGCCGAGCAGGATAGTGACGCCGGCGCTCTGGTACTCGAGGAACTCGCCGCGCCCGACCCGGTCGACCGGAATCTCTTGTTCGCGAAAAAACGCCTCCACGGCGAGCGGGCTCAATTCGATGCCTATGACCTCGCGGCCCTGCTCGGCCAACCAGCTCATGTCCCGGCTCTTGCCGCACAAAGGCACGAATACCGGACCTTCGGTGCCGAGGACCTGGATATGGCGACGCAGGAACCGGTTGATCTCGGCCTGATGGAAGCCGATCCGGTTCTCGTGCCACCGCGTATGCCAAAATTCCGCCTTCATGACCCCTCCTCGCCAACCCCCAGCAAATCCTGGACGGCGGCTACGGCCGCCGGCCTCCCGAAAACGACCTGGTAGCGCCCGGGCGGCCCATCGAGGGCCACGAACGCGCCCCCCGCCTCGAGCGCGATCGCCCATGCCGCACACACGTCCCAGAGCCGCGCATGCCAATCGACGGCCACCGCCGCCGCGCCTTGCAGCACCGCGCTATGGGCATAACAGTCCCGATACACGCGCAGGTTGGGGAAGGCCCCAGCCAGCCGGCAAAAGAGTTCGGGCCGGCCGCCCTTGGCGAAGTTCTCGGGGGCCGTCGCCACGACCATCGGGGTCCCGCGCTCGGACCGGCCGGCGATCCGCATGTCCCGTCCGTTGCAGGAGGCCCCCAGCCCGCAGGCCGCGCTGACCCGCAGATCGAGCCGCGGGTGATCTATGACCCCAAGCACCGGGAGGCCTTCGTGGCGCAGGGCGATCAAGGTCCCGAAGGTCGGCACGCCGTGCACGAAATTATCGGTACCGTCGATCGGGTCCAGGACCCATTCCCAGGCGCTGCCGCGGGCCTCCGGCGGATACTCCTCGCCGACCAGGTCGTGATCGCCGAAATCCGCGGCGATGGCCTCCCGCCAGGCCGCCTCTATGCGCCGGTCGGCGGTGCTCACATACGACCCGTCGGCCTTGATCGCGATATCGGACTCGCCGAGGGCGGTGTCCGCCAGCAGCCGCCGGGCCAGATCCGCCAACGACAGGGCGAAGCGGAGGAAGCGGCGGCCATCGGCGGCGCTTATGCGCGGGGCGGGGGCAGGTCTCATAGGACCGGACGATACCGGCTCCCCCGGCCGCAGACAAGGTTCGGCCCGGGGGTCGACTCGGTTATACTGGGCCGTCCCGGGGACCGGATCAGGGCCGGGCGCGGCCACCGGACCGTAAAGCCGCCCGCGGGCCCAACCCAGAGGCCCTGGAACGGACCCGGACGGCCCCGCCCCGAGAGGGGACACCCAAATTCTGACGAGGAGGACGCGGAAACGCTGGCACGGCACGCCGGCCGTCTCCCAAGACGGTCCCAGTAGCCCGATGCGGACCTCTTGCCGGCGTTTCCCGCACAGCATGACGACACGCATAGAAAAAGACAGCCTTGGCGAATATCCGGTACCGGCCGATGCCTGGTACGGCATCCAGACGGCGCGGGCGGTGGCCAACTTTCCGATCTCGGGTCGCGGGCCGGACCGCGACTTCATCATAGCCCATGCCCGGATCAAGATCGCGGCGGCACGGGTGAATGCCCGCGCGGACTGGCTCGAGGCGCCGCTTGCCCAGGAGATCGAACGCGCCGCGGGGGCGATCGTCGACGGACAGTACCATGGCGAGTTCGTGGTCGACCGGTTCCAGGCCGGGGCCGGGACCAGCCACAACATGAACACGAACGAGGTCATCGCCAACCTCGCGAACGTGGCGCTCGGCGGCGAACGCGGCGTCTACCGCCCTGTGCATCCGAACGACCACGTCAACATGGGGCAGAGCACGAACGACACGATCCCGACGGCGATCCGCCTGGCGGCGCTTGCCAAGCTTGGCCGCCTTGCCGGGGCCACCCACGACATGGCGCGGGCCTTCGCGGCGCTCGGCGTCCGGGAACGGGAAACCGTCAAGAGCGGACGCACCCATCTGCAAGACGCGGTGCCGACGACCCTGGGCCGCGAATTCTCGGCCTACGCCTGGACCCTCCAGCGCTGCGCGCGGCGGATACAAGATGCGGCCATCGACCTGGGCGACCTCGGGATCGGCGGCAGTGCGGTCGGCACCGGCCTCAACACCCCGCCCCATTATGCCAAGCAGATCTGCGCCGAACTGGCCGCGCTCACCGGCGAGGCCCTGCGTCCGGCGCACGATCTGAGCGCCCAGATGCAGTCGATGGCCGACATCATGCAGCTGTCGGCCGCGGTTCGCGGGCTTGCGCTCGAACTCACGCGCATCGCCAACGACCTGCGCCTTCTGGCCTCGGGGCCCAGGACCGGTCTTGGCGAGATCCGGCTGCCGGCGGTCCAGCCGGGTTCGAGCATCATGCCCGGCAAGGTGAACCCGGTCATGCTCGAAATGTTGAACCAGGTCTGCCATCAGGTCATAGGGCAGGACGCGGCGGTGGCGGCCATGACCCAGGCCGGCCAACTCGAGTTGAACGTGATGATGCCGGCGCTCGGATCGGCGCTGTTCGACATGATGGATTGGCTGACCCACGCGATCGCGGCCGTGACCGCGCGGGCGCTCCCAGGCATCGTCGCCGACCGTGACCGCTGCCTCGCCTACGCCCATACGAGCGTGGGCCTTGCCACATTGCTGAACCGGGCGATCGGGTATAGCGCGGCCGCGCGCGTCGCCCAGGAGTCGGAAATGACCGGCCGGCCGATCGCCGAACTCGTGGCCGCCCACGGCCTCATGGACGCAGCGGCGTTCGCGGACCTCGTCGCCCGCGCCGCCACGCACGGCGACGACTCATGACCAGGATCCTGGTCCTCTATTACAGCCGCCATGGCAGCGTACGGCGCATGGCCGACCTGGTGGCGCGCGGGGTGGCCTCGGTCCCGGGATGCGAGGCCGTGGTCCGCACCGTCCCCGAGGTGTCCGCGGTCTCCGAGGCGAGCGCGCCGGCCGTCCCCGACACCGGCCCGCCGTACGCCGACCTCGACGATCTGCGCGCATGCGATGGGCTCGTCCTCGGCAGCCCCACCCGCTTCGGCCATATGGCGGCCCCGCTCAAGCATTTCCTGGAGACTACGACACCGCTGTGGCTCGCCGGGGCGCTCGCCGGCAAGCCCGCGGGGGTCTTCACGTCGACTGGCACGCTGCACGGCGGACAGGAGGCGACGCTCCTGTCGATGAGTCTGCCGCTTTGGCATCACGGCATGCTTCTGGTCGGCATCCCGTATACGCACCCCGAACTTACGACAACGACCTCCGGAGGCACGCCTTACGGGGCCAGCCATGTGGCCGGCTTCGGCAACGATCAGCCCGTGACCGCCGAGGAGAAGACCTTGTGTCTCGGACTCGGCGAGCGGGTGGCCCGAATCGCCCAGAGGCTCGCCCCGGCGGCCATGCAGGCCCCGCCCCGGCCCTAGGGCCGCGCCAGGATGCCGCGCAGGTAAGGAACGGTGAGCTGCCGGCCATCGGCCAGGGTCTCGCGATCGAGCGCCTCCAGCAGCGCGAAGAGGGCCCGGGGATCGCGCGGCCCATGGGTCAGCAGATAGGCGCCCGCGGCATCGCTCAGGCGCAACCCCCGCAATCCGGCGCGGTGCCGCAGGGCCTGGACCTTGGCCTCATCGGATAATCGGCGCATCGCCACGATGGGGCCGCTAGCCAGCCGGGTCCGCAGATCCTCGCGCGCGACCGGGAGTCCGGCCGGATTGCTGCGCCCCGCGAGCACGAGGCGCCGCGCCGGGGCCAGCGCCTCGAAAAGCACGAATAAGCGCCGCTCGCCCTCGCCCTGACCGGCCAGGGCGTCCATGTCATCCACGCAGACCGTGCAGTCGGGCGGCAGATCGGCCAGACCCTCCCAGGCCGCCGAGGGCGTGTGGGCGAAAGACAGGAAGGCGCACGCGCCCCCCGTCTCCTGGACCTGACGCGCCACGGCCGCCAGGAGATGGGTCTTCCCGCAGGCCTCGGGGCCGAAGAGATACAAGGGCCCCGGACGCCCCTCGGCCAACTTGCGCGCGGCCTCGAGCGCCGCGCCGTTCTCGGCCGCCCAAAAGTTCTCGAATGAGGGGCGGTCGCGCACCGACAGGTCGAGCGGCAACTGGCGCATCATCCCGACCACGCGCCCCGGCGATCGCAGGCCCTCACGCGGCCGCGGGCCGGCGCGCCCAAGGCGGCCGCGAGGCCCGGAATCCGGCGTTCAGCCCCGTCTGGCACGGGGACCCGCCTCGATGTCTCGCACGATCCCCCAGGCCCAGAGATAGTGGCCGCCGCTTGCGATCGTCGTGACAAGGACCGCGAAGACGAACGCCCCCTGGAGGTGTGCGACATGAAACGCGAAGGCGCGCTCGCCAAGAACGAAGACCACGAGCAGGATCTGCGTGAAGGTGTTGAACTTGCTCACGCGGCTCGGCCGCATCGACACCGGGCCGTACAACGAGGTATAGACCAGGTAGCCGCCCACGATGAGCACGTCCCGGAAGGTCACCACCAGCACCAGCCAGAACGGCACAAGGGCCAGCACCGCCAACATGATGTAGGCGCTCACCAGCAGGATCTTGTCCGCCAGGGGGTCGAGGATGGCCCCTAATTGGCTTACGAAACCGAACCGCTTGGCGATGTAGCCGTCGAGCCCGTCCGACACCCCGGCCACCAGAAAGACCCACAGGGCGTCGAGGTAGCGATGATCCTTCAGGACCAGGATCAAAAGCGGTACCAGCGCCATCCGCGCCATGGTGATCATATTGGGCAGGTGCTGCAATCTCTTCACACAGGCGCTCCTCGCATCGCGGCCCGCGCGGCGCGCGGGCATGCCCGTTTACCGTCCGGGCCGGACCGAAGTCAAGATTTACTTGCGGGACCCCAGGCCCTAACATACCGTCCAACCCGGAGCCCGCTCGTGACAAAATCCAAGACGCCACCCCCTTTGAGCTATCGCGCCGCCGGCGTCGACATCGAGGCCGGCGATGCCCTGGTCGAGGCCTTAAAGCCGATTGCGGCGCGGACCGCGCGGCCCGAGGTCCTTGCGGGCCTCGGCGGCTTCGGGGCGCTTTTCTCCCTAGCGGGCCGCTATCGCGACCCGATCCTGGTCTCGGGCACCGACGGCGTGGGCACCAAGCTCCTGCTCGCCATCGCGCTCGACCGGCACGACGACATCGGCATAGACCTCGTCGCCATGTGCGCCAACGACATCGTGGTTCAGGGGGCCGAGCCGCTCTTTTTTCTCGACTACTTCGCCTCGGGCCGGCTCGATACGAAGAAGGCCGAACGCATTATCGCCGGGATCGGGCGCGGTTGCGAGCTTGCCGGCGCGGCCCTGGTGGGCGGCGAAACCGCGGAGATGCCCGGTATGTACCGCGACCAGGACTACGATCTGGCCGGTTTCTGCGTGGGCGCGGTGGAGCGCGAGCGGCTGATCGACGGCAGCCGCGTCAAGGAGGGCGATGTCATCATCGGCCTGCCCTCCTCCGGGCTGCACTCCAACGGCTACTCCCTGGCGCGGGCGGTCATCGCCAGGCGCCAAAGCGACCTCGACGCCCCGCTCGCGGGCCGCCGCCTGGCCGACATCCTGCTGACACCCACGCGTATCTATGTGAAAAGCCTGCTGGCGCTCCATGCCGCGCTCGACGTCCACGCCATGGCCCACATCACGGGCGGCGGGCTCCCCGGGAACGTGCCGCGCGTGATTCCCGGTCCGTTGCGCGCGGTGATCGACCGATCGTCGTGGACGCGGCCGCCGATCTTCACGTGGCTTCAGGACGGTGGGAATATCCCCGAGGAAGAGATGTACCGGACCTTCAACTGCGGCATCGGGATGGTCGTCATCGTCGACGCCGCCGACGTCCCGGCGGCCGAGGCCATCCTCCGCGACCAAGGCGAGGACCCGTTCGTCGCCGGCCGCGTCGACGCGGGCCCCGGCGAATTCGCGTGGGCCTGAGGCCTCGGCTGAAGGTCGCGGTCGTCGTCTCCGGGCGCGGCAGCAATCTGCGGGCACTGCACGAGAAGGCCGCGGAATGCGGCTACGAGATCACCGGGGTCGTCAGCAATAATCCCGCGGCGCCGGCCGTCGACTATGCCCGCGCCCGGGGCCTGCCGGTCCGCCTGGTCGACCACCGCGCGTTTGCGACGCGCGCGCTCTTCGAAAAGGCCCTGGCGGGGGCGCTCGACCGCCTGGCGCCGGACGTCATCGCCCTCGCCGGCTTCCTCAGGGTCCTCGGAACGGACTTCGTCGGCCGCTATCGGGGCCGGCTGGTGAACATCCACCCCTCGCTTTTGCCCGCGTTTCCGGGGCTCGACACCCACCGCCGCGCCCTCGAGGCCGGGGTGCGCACCCACGGGGCGACCGTACACCTCGTGACCGATGCCCTCGACGGCGGCCCCATCATCGCCCAGGCCGGTCTTACCATCGTGCCCGGGGAGACGGCCGAGGCGCTCGCCTCGCGCGTCCTCGCCCTCGAGCACGAGCTCTATCCCTACGTGCTGGAACGATGGTCGCGCGGCGAACTCGCCCGGTACTGACGGACCCGGCAGGAGTGCTTCCCCTGCGGTCGCGGCGGGCATAAACTGCCCCCCGTTTCGGAATAAATAACGATAGGGCATCGTCCCACCACCCGAGGAGATCATTATGCGGATAAGCCGGCTGTTGTGCCGTTCGCGGGAGTTCAAGAAAACCCTGGAGGCCAATCGCCCGCGCCTCTATCGCATCGCCTACGCCTGGACCCACAACCCCTCCCTGGCCGACGACCTGGTCCAGGAAACGCTCACCAAGGCCTGGCAGAAATACGATCAGCTGCGCGACCCCGGGGCCGAGGACGCCTGGCTTTTCAGCATCATGACCAACTGCTTTCGCGACTATCACCGGCGCGAGCGGGCGGTCGAGGACATCGACGAGATGGAGATCCCGTGCGACCATTGCCTGGAGACCGAGCACATGCGCTCGGAACTCGCCGTCCGGGTCCGCGCGGCGATCGCCCGGCTCCCCCAGGGGCAACGGCAGGTCGTGACCCTGGTTGATCTAGAAGGCTTCTCTTATAATGAGGTTTCGTCGATACTCGGGATACCGGGCGGGACGGTCATGAGCCGGCTGTGCCGGGCCCGGGCGGCCTTGAAGGCCATGTTGCTGCCGGAGATGGCGGCCACTACCCAAATACCAAGGATGCGGAGGGTAAAATGAGTGAACCGGAAGGACCGCGGCTCTCGGATGAGTTTCTCAACGCCTTCGTCGACAACCAGATCGACGGCGACGAAAAGGGCCGCGTCTACCCACTCATAAACGGCGACCAGGATCTGAACCGCAAGGTCTGCGAATTGCGCAAGATCTCGGATCTGGTGCGGCTTGCCTACGACGCCCCGCCGTCGGCGGCGGACCGTCGCGAACGGCCGCGCAGGCACCTGGCTGCGCGTCTGGCGCCGCTGCTTGCGCCCATCGTCCTGCTGCTTGGGATGATGCTCGGCTGGTCGCTGCGCGCCCTCTGGGCGCCGGCCGTTCCGCACCCGACGACCATGATCGCCTCGGCCGCCGGCCCCACGACCAAGGTCTTGTTCCACCTGGACAATGGTGATCGCGCCCATATGCGCCAGGTCCTCGAGGAGGCCCAACACCTCCTCGCCCGTTACCGTGCCGATCACAAACACGCCAAGGTCGAGATCCTGGCCGATGGCCCGGGGCTCACCCTCCTGCGCCGTCATCTGTCGCCGTACCCGGCGCGCATCGCGGCGCTGAAGGCCCGATACCCGAATCTGATATTCGCCGCCTGCCAGGATACGATCAACCGGCTCGAGCGCCGCAAGGGCATCGAGCCGCACCTCTTGCCGCAGGCGGTCGTCGTCCCCTCGGCCATCGCCGAGATCGTGCGTCTCCAGCACCGCGGCTGGACCTATATCCGTGTCTAAGCCGGGACGCGCATCGACCCTTGCCGGCCGGCGAGGGATTGGTGCCGCCGCAGGTCTCGCCCTGGGTCTCGCAAGCGGGCTTGCGCAGGCGCACACCTTCGTCTACGTCGCCAATTACAATAACAGCACGATCGGGGTCTACGCCGAGCGGGATGGGGGGCGCCTGGCGGCCATCCAGACGATACGGACGCCCGGGGGACCCGAATCCATTGTCGCCGACACGCTGGGCTATGTGGTCACCGCCGACAGCCTCGCGCACGCCGTCAGCGCCTATCGCGTGGACCGCACCGACGGGCGGCTCACCCCCGCCGGGGTGCGCCTCGAGGGGCCGCGCGCCAATCCGTTCAGCCTGACCGCAAGCCCGAGCGGCCGCTTTCTGTATGTCGCCAATAGCGGCGACAGCACCATAGGCATCTTTCGGCTGCGCCCCCGGGCCGGCGCACTGGTGCGGATCGGGCGCGCCCGCGAGGTGCCGGGCGCCACCCCTTACGCCATGGCACTCACGCCGAACGGGCGTTACGCCTATGTCGCGAACTTCGGAAACGCGACGATCGGCATGTACCGGCGCACGCCCGGCCACGGCCGCCTTACGCCGCTCGGGGTGTTTCATGAGCCGCCGGGCGATGGTCCCTACGGCATGTCGGTCGGACCCGACGGGCGTTTTCTGTATGTCGCGGACTTCCGGGCGAACGTCCTGCTGGTCCTTGCGATCGGCCCCGACGGCCGGCTGACCCTGAAGGACCGGGTGACCGAACCCTTCGACCACCACCCGGACTCGCTCGTCATAGACCCGAGCGGTCGCTATCTGTTCGTTGCGAACACCAGCGCCAACGACATCTCGGTCTTTAGGATCGACCAGGCCAACGGCCGGATCACGCACACCGGGCGCGTGCCGACCGGCGGCTACCCGTTCTCGCTGACCCTCGACCGCGCCGCACGGTTCGTCTTCGCGGTCAATTACGGCAGCAGCACGATCAGCCGCTACCGCCTGAATCGGCACAACGGCGCGCTTACGGCGATCGGGACCACGCCCGAGGCCTCGGACGCGGACCCCTATGGCATCGCGGCCCTTACCGTGCGGGCGCCGGGCGCTCGCCGGACTCCCAAAACCGCCGGTAGTCCTCCAGTATCCGCGGGTGATCGAAAACGAGCGGCACCGTGATGTCGCGGATGTCGGCGATAAGGCACGTTCGGGCATCGTCCCCGGCACGCGGCGCCCCCGAGGCCCGCGCGACATAGACAAGCGACACGGTGTGGCCGCGCGGATCGCGGCGCGGATCGGAATAACAGCCGAGCAGGACCTCGAGCGTGACGGTCAGGCCGGTCTCCTCCCGGGCCTCGCGGCGCGCGGCATCCTCCACCCGTTCGCCTCGGTCGACGAACCCCCCCGGCAAGGCCCACCCGAGGGGCGGGTAGCGCCGTTCGATCAAAACCACCCCTTCCGGACGTCCGTCCGGGCGAATGATGATATCGACCGTCAGCAAGGGGGTCTTGGGGGTTGCGTTCATAAGGCCTACTTCGTGCTACAATGCCTTGACATGGATCAGATTACCGCGCCATCGGGGCAAGTGATAGAGCTGCGCCAGGTCTTCCATGAGACCGGGGCCCGTCTCCTGCGGGTCATTATACGTGACGGGGCCAAATATTTTACGATCGATCTCGATGCCGCGACCGCCCACGACTGGGGAACCAAGATGCGCGACTGGGCGGTCGACAACGCCAAAGAGGCGTGATGCCGCCCGGACCGAGCGGGTGCGGGCGTCCCAAATCATCTAGAGGAAGAAAGCATGTTTCAGGGTCTTATCGTCTTGCCATGGTGGGGCTATGTGCTGGTGACGCTCGCGTTGACGCACATCACCATCGTATCGGTCACGATCTATCTGCACCGCCACCAGACGCATCGGGCGCTCGACCTGCATCCGGCGGTCGCCCACTTCTTCCGTCTCTGGCTGTGGCTGACGACGGGCATGGTGACCAAGGACTGGGTCGCGATCCATCGCAAGCATCACGCGCGCTGTGAAACCGAAGACGACCCGCACAGCCCGCAGGTGCTCGGCCTGAAGAAGGTCCTGTGGCAAGGCGCCGAGCTCTATCGCGCGGAGGCCAAGAACGCCGAGACGCTCGCCAAGTTCGGGCACAACACCCCGGACGACTGGCTGGAGCGGCACCTGTACTCGCGATACAGCGCGACCGGCATCGTCATCACCCTGGCCATCGACGTGCTGTGCTTCGGCGCGATCGGTCTCACCATCTGGGCCGTCCAGATGGTCTGGATACCGTTTTTCGCGGCGGGCGTGGTAAATGGCGTGGGCCATTACTACTGCTACCGCAACTTCGAATGCCCGGACGCGGCAACGAATATCGTGCCGATCGGCATCCTTATCGGCGGCGAAGAGCTCCACAACAACCATCACACCTACGCGAGCTCCGCCAAATTCTCCTGCAAGCCCTGGGAGTTCGACATCGGCTGGGGCTACATACGGGCCCTTGAGACCCTGGGTCTTGCCGTCGTCAAGAAGGTCGCGCCGGTACCCACCTACGCCGCGCCCAAGGAGACCTGCGACCTCGACACCGTCAAGGCGGTCATACACCATCGCTTCCAGATCATGGCGCGCTTTGCCCGCGAGGTCCTCCATAAAGTCCACGACGAGGAGGTCCAGAAGGCCGCGGCGGCCAATCGCCAGACCGCCAAGCTCCTGAAGGACGCCCGGCGCCTCATGGTGCGCGAAAAGACCCTCATAGGCGAGGCCGGACACCGGCAGCTGCAGGAGATCCTCGCCGCAAACAGCACACTACAGACGGTCTACACCATGAAGGAGCGGCTCCAGGACGTGTGGCGGCGGTCGGCCACCACCCAGGAACAGCTCCTCGAGGCCCTTCAGGAATGGTGCCGCCAGGCGGAGGCGACGGGGATACAGGCCTTGCACGATTTCTCGGCCGCCATCCGCACC
Source organism: Acidiferrobacter sp. (assembly GCA_027449165.1). GTDB lineage: Bacteria > Pseudomonadota > Gammaproteobacteria > Acidiferrobacterales > Acidiferrobacteraceae > Acidiferrobacter. The sequence goes on from DAIDMD010000016.1 coordinate 38,940, forward strand.
TACGCGGCGACCTCGATCACGGCCTAGGGGGGCCAAACAGCCCCTCGGGAGGGGGACGGCGGCGTGCCGCCGGGAACCCCCCGCCGCGGCCCGGCCGAGACCCTATCCGGCGATCGGCAGGCCGCGCGCCAGCCGCTCGTGCAGCGGGCTCGTGCGCGGGAAATGGGCCTCCAGGAACGCCATCTGATCGGCCAGCACCCGCCGGCCCTGCAAATAGATGTACTCGGCGTGCGTCGGGATGAAGGGGACCGCCAACAAGGCCATCCCGGCCTCCTCGGGCGTCCGCCCGGCCTTGTGGTTGTTGCAGCGCTTGCAGGCCGTCACCACGTTGTTCCAGATGTCCCCTCCGCCGCGACTCAACGGCGTCACATGGTCGCGCGAGAGATCGCGAACCGGGAAATGCTCGCCGCAGTACAGGCACAGCCGCGCATCGCGGGCGAACAAGGCCGGGTTGCTGAGCGGCGGTACGTAGCGGTCCCGCTGCCGAGCCAACTGGCCGTTCTCCCCGTAGGTGGCCAGGATGGAGTTGACCTCGATGACGCTGCGCCGGCCGGTGGCGGCATTGTAGCCGCCATGGATCCGGTACAGCAGAATGCCGCAGGTATACGCCACCTGTCCAAGATGACAGATGCGCACCGCCTCGCGATAGTCGATCCACTCAAGCGGCATGCCGGCGACATCGGTGCGCAACACTTGTTGGGTAAGGGGGTACATGGCAACCTCGGGCGGCCCCGGCCGCCATCTGCAGCAATGGACCTCTCAACAGAGGGCTCCGACTAATATACCGGGCGGCGGGCGCAGGGACAAGGGCGCCCGTCCTCTCTGCAATGCAGGAGGGGCGGGCGCCGCCGAAGGGGGGTCGTTACGCGGTGTCGTCCAGCGGCTGCCTCCTAACCGGCGCCGCAGGATCCGCAGGGGCGAGGCTTACTTGATCTTCGCCTCGCGGTACAGTACGTGTTTGCGGGCAACGGGATCGAACTTCTTGATCTCGAACTTATCGGTCATCGTCCGCTTGTTTTTCGTCGTCGTGTAAAAATGGCCGGTGTCGGCGCTCGACACGAGCTTGATCTTGTCGCGCATATCCGCCTCCTAAACCGACTCGCCGCCGGCCCGCATCTCGGCCAGGACGACATCGATGCCCTTCTTGTCGATGGTCCGCAGCGCGTGATGGGACAACCTGAGCCGCACCCAGCGCCTCTCGCTCTCGACCCACAGCCTGCGGTAATGCAGGTTGGGCAGAAACCGCCGGCGCGTCTTGTTGTTGGCGTGCGACACATTGTTGCCGCTCATAGGCCGCTTGCCGCTGACCTGGCATACCTTGGACATGGTGACCCCCAAATGAATCGCGCGATTCTGCCACAGCCCGCGGCTCCTGCCAATCCCCCGGGCACGCACCGCGCGCGAGCCTGCGCGCATCCCCCGGGACCGGGGCAGGCCGAAGCCGGCCGGGGACGGGCCCGAACCGGCCCGCGCCCGGGGGTCTAGAGCCAGCCGCGCTCCTTGAAGGAGACGATATGCCCATCGCCCACCACGAGGTGATCGACGACCCGAACCCCGATCAGCGCCAGCGCCTCGGCCAGCCGGGCGGTGAGATCCCGGTCGGCGAGACTGGGCTCGGCGTGTCCCGAGGGGTGGTTGTGGACGAGGATGGCGGCCGCGGCGTTGTGGAAGAGCGCGCGCTTGACGACCTCGCGCGGGTATACCACCGCCGCGTCGATCGTCCCTTCGAACAGGATCTCCTCCACGAGGAGCCGGTGACGAACGTCGAGAAAGAGGCAGGCGAAGACCTCCCGGGGCCGATCGCGGAAGGCCGCGGTCAGGTAGCGGCGCGTCACCAGCGACGACGACAGGACCGTCTCGCGCCGCAGGGTCTCCCCGAGGTGGCGCCGCCCCATCTCCAGTACCGCGCGCACCAGCGCATACTTGGCGGGTCCGAGACCCGGGGCCTCGCAAAACACCCGCTGTTCGACGGTCAACAGGCCGCGCAATCCGCCGAACCGCGCGAGCAGCGCGCGGGCGAGATCCACGGCGGTCTTGCCGCTTACCCCGGTTCTTAGGACAATGGCCAGGAGTTCGGCGTCCGACAGGGCCTCGGGGCCGTGTCGCAAGAGGCGCTCACGCGGGCGTTCGTCTACCGGCCAGGCGGAAATGGTCATGGGGGGCTCCTTGCCGCTACGATAGCAGCAGGAAGCGCCGGGCGCCGTCCGGGAAATCACCGGCAGAGCAAAGGGATCGGGGAAACGACATGCAGGACATGCCCTCGCTGCAGGGCCGCCGTGTGGTGCTCGGCATTACCGGCGGCATTGCCGCCTACAAGACGCCGGAGCTGGTGCGCCGCCTGCGCTCCGGAGGCGCCGAGGTGCGGGTCGTGCTCTCCCGCGGCGGCGCGCGATTCGTGACCGCGGAGGCCCTGGCCGCCGTGGGCGCCGATGTGGCCGATGACGCGGGCCACGGGATGCCCCATATCGACCTCGCCCGCTGGGCCGATATCGTGGTGATCGCGCCGGCGACCGCCCACCTCATGGCGCGGCTTGCGGCCGGGGCCGCGGATGATCTCCTCACCACCGTGTGCCTGGCCACCGAGGCCCCGGTGTGCGTGGCCCCGGCGATGAACCGCGCGATGTGGCAAAACCCGGCGACGCGGGCCAATCATGCGGCGCTTCTGGCGCGCGGGGTGCTGTTCGTCGGTCCGGGCGAGGGCTTACAGGCGTGCGGCGAGAGCGGGCCGGGGCGCATGAGCGAACCCGCCGAGATCGCAGCCTTCCTCGAACGCCTCTGGGGGGAGGCGGGGGCCCTGCGCGGCCTGCTGGCGGTGGTGACCGCGGGCGCTACCTATGAGGCCCTGGACCCGGCGCGCGGGTTCACCAACCGCAGCTCCGGCAAGATGGGATATGCCCTGGCCGCGGCGCTCGCCGACGAGGGCGCTTCGGTGGTCCTGGTGTCGGGTCCCACGACGCTTGCGGCCCCGCCCCGCGTCCAGAGGACCATGGTAATAAGCGCAATCGAGATGCGCGACGCGGTACTCGCCTACCGCGACACAATGCGCCTGTTCGTCGGCGCCGCGGCCGTCGCCGACTACCGGCCCGAGGCCGTTTCCCCGCGCAAGCTGAAGAAGGAGGCCGACACCCTGACGGTCACCTTCGTGCGCAACCCCGACATCCTGGCCGAGGTGGCGCGGCTGGCGCACCCGCCGTTTACCGTGGGATTCGCCGCCGAGACCGAGGATCTGGAGGCCCATGCGCGCGCCAAGCTCGAGGGCAAGGGCGTCGATCTCATCGTCGCCAATCCGATCGGCGAGGCCGGCGTGGGCTTTGGGGAAGACCGTAACCGCGTCATCCTGATCGACAAGGACCGGACCGTCGCCTGGGCCGACGCGCCGAAGACCGAGATCGCGCGGGGGCTCGTTCGGGAGATCATCACACGCCTGCGGAGGAACGCGCCGTCATGACCGGCCCTGTCGTCGACCTGAAGATCCTCGATCCCCGATACGGCCGGGAGTTCCCCCTGCCCACCTACGCGACCCCGGGCTCCGCGGCCGTGGACCTGCGCGCCTGCGTGCCGGAGACCTTGACGCTTGCGCCGTCGGACTGCCGGCTGGTGCCGGCAGGACTTGCCATCCACCTCGCCGACCGCTCGTTCGCCGCCCTGATCCTCCCGCGCTCCGGTCTCGGCCACAAGGGTCTGGTCCTCGGGAACACGGTGGGCCTGATCGATTCCGACTATCAGGGCGAGATCACGCTCTCGTGCTGGAACCGCGGCACCGAGCCGTTCGCGATCGCCCCAGGAGACCGCGTCGCGCAGCTTCTGATCGTCCCCGTCGTCGCGGCGCACTTTCGCGTCGTCGAACAATTTCCCGAGGCGACCGAGCGCGGCGCGGCCGGTTTCGGCCACTCGGGCATCCGTTAACCACAGGCCCGCGCGGGCCATCACAGGAGACCCCCATGACCGACACGCCTTCCGCCCCGCGCTCAGGGCGCGCCGATCTTCCGCCGCCGGGCATTTTCAAATCCTACGACATTCGCGGCGTAGTCGATGTCGAACTGAAGCCCGAGCATGTGCGGGCCATCGGACAGGCGATCGGCAGCGAGGCGCGCGACCGCGGGCGCGCGACCGTGGTGATCGCCCGCGACGGGCGGCTCTCCGGACCCGGCCTGCTCGAGGCCTTGAGCGCCGGACTGACCGCGAGCGGCTGCGACGTCATCAATATCGGGCTGGTCCCGACCCCGCTGCTGTATTTCGCGACCTTGGCGTTCGAGACCGGATCGGGCGTCATGCTCACCGGCAGCCACAACCCGCCCCAGTACAACGGCCTGAAGATCCTTCTGGGCGAAGAGACCCTGTCCGGCCCGCAGATCACGGCCCTCTACCAAAGGCTCGCCGAGAACCGGCTGCGCACGGGTCCCGGCAAAAGCCGCGCCGCCGACATCCGGCAGACCTATCTCGACCGGATCCTGGGCGATGTGCGGCTCGCCCGCCCGCTGAAGGTCGTTCTCGACTGCGGCAACGGCGCGACCGGGGAGATCGCCCCCGCCTTGTTCCGCGCGCTCGGCTGTTCGGTGACCACCCTGTTCGGGGACATCGATGGGCGCTTCCCCAACCATCATCCGGATCCGAGCCAACCGGAAAACCTGAAAGATCTCCAAAAGCGCGTGGTCGCCGACGGCGCCGATGTGGGGCTCGCGTTCGACGGTGACGGCGACCGGCTGGCGGTGGTGGCGCCCGACGGCGACATCATCTGGCCGGACCGGCAGCTCATCCTGTTCGCCCGCGACGTGTTGTCGCGCCACCCGGGCGGCCAGATCCTCTACGACGTGAAATGTTCGCGGGCCCTGGACGAGGCGATCCGGGAGGCCGGCGGCCGTCCGCTCATGTGGAAGAACGGGCACTCCGTCATCAAGGCCCGGATCCGCCAGGGCGACGTGCTGCTCGCGGGCGAGATGAGCGGCCACCTATTTTTCAAGGAGCGCTGGACCGGATTCGACGACGGCCTCTACGCCGGCGCGCGTCTTCTGGAGCTGCTCGCAAAGAGCCCCGTCTCCCCCGCCGCGCTGTTTGCGGCGCTCCCCAATACCGTCAATACCCCGGAGATCCAGATCCCGGTCGCCGAAAGCCCGCACGCGCTCGTGGATCTCCTGATCCGGGCCGCGCGCTTCCCGGACGCCAAAGTGACGACCATAGACGGGCTGCGCGTCGACTTCCCGGACGGCTTCGGGCTGATCCGCGCCTCCAATACGACCCCCATACTCGTTCTGCGCTTCGAGGGAACGACCCAGTCCGCGCTCGAGCGGATCCAGTCGCGTTTTCGCGAGCTTGTACGGGCGGTGCGGCCCATGCTCGCGGCCTGGTAGACGGATCAGGGTCAGCGATTATTCCCGAACAATTTCCCCGACCGGGCCGCCTTCGGGGTTGTCATCTCGGCGATTTGGCGCCATCCTGTAGGGCTGTAGGATGACCCGACAACCGATAACGAGGAGAACCATCATCATGCGCCGATTTCTCATCGGAGCCGCGTTCGCACTGGGGGCCGTCGGCACCTGCTACGCGCATAACCCGCTGAACGCGATCCAAGGACCGCACATCGATCTCGACAAGACGGTGATCAAGGTGCCGTTGGCCAAGGGCGTCTCTCCGAAAGACGCGGTGCAGGCGATGAAGATCGAGGCCGACACCGTCAACATGAAATACGTGGGCGACCTGCCGCTCTCGAAGCAGCTGAAGAACATGGGCATAAAATCGGGCATCCTGACCGTCTACGAGTTTTGCAGCCCCCCCATAGCCCATCTCATGGTGGATGCCGACCCGGCCTTTGCCGCCTACCTGCCCTGCCGGATCACAATGGTCGAGGCCGGCGGCCGCGTGTGGCTCGAGATGCTGAATCTCAACATGATCATCAGGGGCGCGCACCTCAAGGGCAAACTGCGGACCCAGGCCCTGCGCGTTCGCAACGACCTCGACTCCATCCTCTGGGCCGGCGCCCGGGGCAGCTGGTAGGGGCCGTGAAGATACCGGCCCTGCTGGCCGGCACCCTCGTCGTCCTTTTGGCCTGTCCGGCGCCGGGCCGGGCGGCGACGACGACGGGGGTGGTCTTTCAGATCAGCGCCAAGTCCCCCGCCTCCTGGAAGATCGCGGTCCACAATGCCCGCAATCTGGAGCAGGCGACCGGTACGCCGGGCCGGCGCATCGAGATCGTGGTCCTCGGCCGCGCGATCGGCATGCTCCTCAGGAACTCGCCGGTGGCCCGCAACCTGGAAGCGCTCCATGCCTCGGGGGTCGTGGTCGAGGCCGGCAAGGCGGCCGTGCGAAGGGCGGGGCTCAAGGCTGCGGCCCTGTTGCCGTTCGTGCGTTATGTCCGCTCGACCGTAGCCGAGATCGTGCGCCGCGAGCGCCAGGGCTGGGCCTATGTCCAACCCTGATGCTATCGGGCCGCGCAGCCGGCCGTGTGCGGCCCCTAGGCGCGCAACGGCGGCGCCCCCTTCGGGCCATCGTAGTGGTAGCGGCGCAGAATCGCCTGACCCTCCGGGGCGCGCAGCCAGGCGATGAAGCGATCGGCCGCCGTCCGGTTCCTGCTGGTCTCCAGGGCCGCCGCGTAGAAGACGAGCGGCGACGGTCTGTAGACCCGGCCCTTTAGCCGCAACGACACCGCGTCGTAGGCCTTCTCATAAGCGGCATCGCCGAGATTGATGGCAGGCGGCAAGGAGAGATACGGCAGGCCCAAGGCCGCCGGCTGGGTCTTGTAGGCCGAACTCGCCTCGAGCTGCCCGCCCTGGAGGCGCGCCATCACCTCGGGCTCCGGGAAGATCTGCCGATCGTTGACGACGGGACCCAGGATCCGGCGGGCGAGGCCGGGCTGGCGATAGTAGCGCGCGGCTAGCCTCATCATGAAGACGACGTTGAGACCCTGCGGGTCCGTCAGGGGGTCGGTGCGCCCGAACCGGACACCGGGCTTCTCCAGGATCTGCCACCACGCCCTCTGCCCGGGCCGATCCGCCCCGCGAAAGGCCCGGCTGACGGGCGTCTGCGCGCCATAGGCGATCACGAGCTCGGTACTGGCGATCGCGAAGGCCTCGCGGGCCTTTCCGGCGCCCAGCACGATGTCCATGGGGCCGCGGGTGATCGATAGGAAAACATCCGGGTGGATGATGCCGCCCACGATCATATGGGCCAGTCCCAGCGCCCCCTGCGCCCGGCCTTCGACGCGCAGGGACAACTCGCGGGCCACGGCCGGCGCCACACCGCCGTGCATGACCGCCCCCATGGAGCCCGCGTAGGCGACATGCAGGCTCGTCCTGACCCGGGCCTCGCCCGGCATGGGCGCCGCGAGGGCCCCGACGCCAAGCGCTGCCGACTGCAAGAATTCCCTTCGCGTAAGACTCACGACCCCTCCATCCGGATTGCCGGGCGCGGCCCCGAAACCGCGGTTCGGCCCGTCCCTCTAAGAGCGGCGCCCATCCACTCAGGTTTTGGGGAGGGTCACACCCTTCTGGCCTTGATACTTTCCGCCGCGATCCTTGTAGGAGGTCTCGCAGGGCTCGTCGGCCTCGAAGAAGATCACTTGCGCCACGCCCTCGTTCGCGTAGATCTTCGCGGGCAAAGGCGAGGTGTTCGAGAATTCGAGTGTGACATGACCCTCCCACTCCGGCTCGAAGGGCGTCACGTTGACGATGATGCCGCAGCGCGCGTAGGTGGAATTGTGGACGATGAGTCCGTTGGCCAGGAAGTTGTGCGGTCCCGGGACCTCGATGTCGTAGACCGGGGCCTCCCCGGCCGCGCGGATGGCGCTGACCCGGTCCCATTCGGTCGAGGCTCGGGCGCTGATCCCGTCTGTGCCGTTGCCACGATGTTCCAAGGCCTCCCCGCGCAGCAACAGACGGGCGGCGCGGCCCTCTTCGACCATGCGGCAGGCATACCCGAGGCGTGTGGCCAGGTGACGGATATCGTCTAATACCGACCGCGCGGCACATAGACCCTCGGCGGCGCGGCCGCCCCAAACCGCCTCCAGAAAGGCCGCTATGTCGGCGCGCGGGGCCCGGAACACCGCCCTCGGGATCCCGTCGATCCCACCGCCGTCCATCTGGTCCCGAACCCAGCGCCCGAGCCGGCCGGGCGCAGACAGCGGCTCCGCCCCGAAAAACGGCGCCGAGGCGGCGGCCGCGATGCGGTCGCCGACGGCGAGATCCGAAAGGGCGGCCCATCCCTTGGGCGTGAGCAGCGGATGGTTGGCGGTCGCGGTCAGCGCAAGACCGCTTTCTGTGGTAAGCCGCCAGACCGGCTTGGTCCCGTGGGCCGCAAGCGCCGATACCCGGGCCTTACGCAAACCCCCGGGCCCTAAGGCCGCGGTGCGCCGCGCGGACGTCCAGTTCGCGATCGGCAGATAGTCGCCGGTATCGGCGTCGAGCACCCGCGTGTCCCCCGTCACGCATTTGCCGAGGCAGATCGTCAGCACGTTGCGGGGGATGCGGAAATACTCGACCGTGCGCGCCAGCGCGAAGGAATTGGGCGGTATGATGCAGACGTCGCCCCGAAAATCGACGAAGCTGTTGGCGTCGAAGTTCTTGGGGTCGACGATCGCGGAATTGATGTTCGTGAAGATCTTGAACTCGTTGGAGCAGCGGATATCGTAGCCGTAGCTCGACGTGCCGAAGGAGACGAGGCGCTCGCCGGCGCGCGACTTGACCTGGCCCGGCTCGAACGGCTCGATCATGCCGTGATCCCGCGCCATACGCCGGATCCACTTATCCGATTTTATGCTCATATGCGTCCCGGACCGCGCCGGCCTCCCCCAAGGACCCTGACGCCGTCAGGTATTCTGAATGACGATGTTCGGGAAACTCGCCGAGAAGTCCTTTTTCATGAGCGCAAGCCGCCCCGCGACCCGCCGCGCGATCTCGCGGTAGATCTCCGCGATCCGCCCCTCGGGGTCGGCCACGACGGTCGGCCGCCCGCCGTCGGTGTCGGCGCGGATACGCAGGTCGAGCGGCAAGGACCCCAGGAAATCGACGTCGTACTGCTCGGCCATCTTGAGTCCGCCGCCGGCTCCGAATATATGCTCCTCGTGGCCGCACTGGCTGCAGATGTGGGTGCTCATGTTCTCGATGATGCCGATCACCGGGATCTCGACCTTCTCGAACATCTTAAGCCCCTTGCGGGCGTCCAGCAGGGCGATATCCTGGGGCGTCGTGACGATCACGGCGCCGGTCACCGGCACCTTCTGGGCGAGCGTCAGCTGGATGTCGCCCGTGCCCGGAGGCAGATCGACCACGAGGTAATCGAGGTCCTGCCAGTTGGTGTCGCGCAGCAGCTGCTCGAGGGCCTGGGTGACCATGGGCCCGCGCCAGATCATCGGCGTCTCTTCGTCGATCAGGTAGCCTATCGACATCGACTGGAGGTGATAGCTCGGGACCGGCTCCATGCGGCGCCCGTCCTTGGACTCGGGCTTGGCCCGCGAACCGAGCATGCGCGGCTGGCTCGGACCATAGATATCCGCGTCCAGGATGCCGACTTGCGCACCCTCGGCCGACAGGGCCAGCGCGAGATTGACGGCCGTGGTGGATTTGCCGACGCCGCCCTTGCCGGAGGCGACCGCGATGATGTTCTTGACCCCGGGGATGGGCTTGACCCCCTTCTGGACGCCGTGGGTCGCGATCCGGGAATCGACCGTCACATTCGCGGTCTTGACCCCCTTGACCGCCAGCACCTTGTCCCGCAGACGGCCCGCCAGCGCGTCTTTCACGCCCTTGGCCGGATAGCCCAGAACGATCTCGACCGAAACGGCGTCGCCGTCGATCTTGATCCCCTTGACCGCCTTCGCGGTGACCAGATCCTGCTCCAAAGACGGGTCAATGACCTCTTTCAAGGCCGTTTCCACCTGAAGCTGGGAGATTTCCGCCATGTCGTCCTTCTCCTCGAAAGCCCTACCGCACCACTGGGTTTAGGGTCGGCATCGTACACCTTGTCGCCCGAAACCGAAACCGGTCCCGGGCCGCTTGCGCGCGCGGGGACGGACCGCCGGGACCGGCATCCCCGGCCGCCGCGCCCGGCCTTGGCCGCGCCCCCCCAACCTGCTACCTTTCGGCTTCCTGAGGGAAAATCGCATGCCGAACGACCGCAAAATCCTGGTGACGAGCGCGTTGCCGTACGCCAACGGGCCTATCCACCTCGGCCACCTGGTCGAATACATCCAGACCGACATCTACGTCCGCTACCAGCGGCTGCGCGGCCGCGTGTGCTATTACCTGTGCGCCGACGACACCCACGGCACGCCGATCATGCTGAAGGCGCAGGCCGAGGGCATCCCCCCGGAGCGCCTGATCAGCCGGGTCGCCCACGAACACCTGCGCGATTTTACCGACTTTGGCATCTCCTTCGACCTCTTCGGCTCGACCCACAGCGACGAGAACCGCATCCTCTCCGAGCACTTCTACACCGCCCTGAAAGACGCCGGCCATATCGCGGCGCGCACGATCGAACAGGCCTTCGATCCGACCAAGCGGATGTTCCTTCCCGACCGGTTCATCCGCGGCGAGTGTCCGCGCTGCCACGCCCCCGACCAGTACGGGGATTCCTGCGAGGTGTGCGGCGCGACCTACACGCCCGCCGACCTCATTCATCCGGTCTCGGCCCTGAGCGGGGCCACGCCTGTCACCAAGCGCTCCGAGCATTACTTCTTCAAGCTCGGCGACTTCGCAGATGACCTGAAGACCTTCACGAACAGCGGCGCCCTGCCCAAAGAGGCGGCCAACAAACTGGCCGAGTGGCTGACCGAGGGGCTGAGCGACTGGGACATCAGCCGCGATGCGCCCTACTTCGGATTCGAGATCCCGGGTACGCGGGACAAGTATTTCTACGTCTGGCTCGATGCGCCGGTCGGCTACATCGCGACCTTCTGGCAGCTCCGGTCCCGGCTCGAAGGCCGGAACCTCGCCATCGAAGATGTTCGGACGCAGTGGTCGCAGTACACCATCCACCACTTCATCGGCAAGGATATCCTGAACTTCCACGGCCTCTTCTGGCCGGCGATGCTGAAGGCCGCCGGCTTCGCGCGGCCCGCCGCCATCCATGTCCACGGCTTCCTCACGATCAACGGCAAGAAGATGTCGAAGTCGCGCGGAACCTTCATTACCGCCCGCCGCTACCTCGACTGTCTGCCGGCCGAATACCTGCGCTACTACTTCGCGGCCAAATTGAACAGCGCGATCGAGGACATCGATCTCAATCTCGACGACTTCCGCGCCCGGATCAATGCCGACCTCGTCGGCAAGCTCGTCAACATCGCCAGCCGCTCGGCGCAGCTGCTCGCCAAACATCTCGACAACGCCTTAGGCGACGCCCTGCCGGACGCCGCCCTCTATGGCGAGTTCCTGAAGGCCGGCGAGACCCTGGAGGCCTGTTACGAGACCTGCGAATACAGCCGCGCGGTCAAGACCGTCATGGACCTCGCCGACCGCGCCAACCGCTACGTGGACGAGACCCGACCCTGGGAGATCGCCCGGGCGCCGGAGCGCCGCGGCGAGCTCCAGGCGGTCTGCACCCAGGCCCTGAACCTGTTCCGCGTGCTGATCGCCTACCTAAAACCCATCCTTCCGCAAACGGCGGCCAAGGTCGAGGCCTGGCTCGGGGGGCCCGAACTCAACTT
>DAIDMD010000017.1 GCA_027449165.1 Acidiferrobacter sp.
ATCGGCAAGGGCGCGCAGGAGGCGTGCGTTCTCCTCGGGCCGCCCGACTGTGATACGCAGATGCGCAGTCATGCCATAGGGCTTGAGCGGCCGGACGATGACGCCCTGACGCAACAACGCCTCATAGAGGCGCGCGGCATCGCCCACCTCGACGCACAGGAAATTCCCCACCGATGGAAGGACCACAAGACCCATGCCGCTCAAGGCGTGGGCCAGCGAGGCGCGCTCGCTCATGTTCACCGCGCGCATCCGCTCCACGTAGCCCTCGTCCGACAGCGCGGCGACCGCCGCGGCCTGGGCCACGAGATTCACATTGAAGGGCTGGCGCAGGCGGTTCATGAGCTCGGCGAGCGCCGGATCCGACACGGCGTAGCCGACCCGCAGACCGGCCAGCCCGTGGACCTTGGAGAAGGTCCGCACGACGACGAGGTTCGGATGCCCGGCCAGCAGGGTGCAGCCGTCCGGGTAATCCGGATCGGCCACGTATTCGAAATACGCCTCGTCCAGAACCACGATCGTCGACGCCGGCACGGCCCCCAGGAACGCCAAAAGCGCGTCCTTGCCAAACCACGTCCCGGTCGGGTTATTGGGGTTGGCGAGAAACACCATACGCACGCTCGGACTCAAGGCCTTGGCCATCGCCTCGAGGTCATGGGCGTAAGCGCGCGCCGGCACCTGGATCATATGGGCCCCGATCCCGCGCACGCTGATGGGGTAGGCGGCAAACGCATACTGATCGCACAGGGCGGTCTCGCCCGGGCTCAGGAAGGTGCGCGCCACGAGCTCCAGGACATCGTTGGACCCGTTGCCGAGCGTGATCTGCCGCTCCGACACCCCGAGCCGCTCCGCCAGCACCCGCTTCAGGACGAAGCCGCCGCCGTCCGGGTAGCGCTCCATCTGGGCGAGCGCGGCATTGGCCGCCGAGCGCGCCTTGGGTCCCGGGCCGTAGGGATTCTCGTTCGAGGCGAGCTTTATCGCCCCGGTCACGCCCAATTCCCGCTCCAGCTCCTCTATCGGCTTGCCCGGCTGGTAGGGCACGAGACCCCGGACACCGGGGACCGCCAAAATCAGGGGATCACACGCCATCGCCATCACTCTCGTCGTAGTCGGGTCGCGGGGCTAGATCGCCTGGGGATAGGATCCGAGGCGGCGCACGACACCCCCGCCGCGCTCGAGTTCGGCCAGCGCCTCCTGGATCGCCGGATCCTTTTCATGGCCGGCGACATCCACGAAGAACACATACTCCCACAGGCCGCGCCGCGCCGGGCGCGACTCGATGCGCAAAAGACTGATCCCGCGCCGCGCGAACGGCTCGATCAGCGCATGCAGCGAACCGGGGGTATGGGGCGCCGTCAGCAATAGGCTGGTCTTGTCCTGTCCGCTCGGACCCACCGGGTTGCGTCCGATCACGAAAAACCGCGTGGCGTTGTCCGGGGCGTCCTCGATGTTCGATGCCAGGATCGGCAGCCCCCAGTGGGCCGCCGCCTCGCGCGAGGCGATCGCCGCGAGCCGGGGTTCGTCCACCGCGCGCCGGGCCGCCTCGGCGTTGTTCGAAACCGCCACCTGCTCGCAATCGCGCAGGTGGTGGTCTATCCATTCGCGGCATTGGGCCAGGGCCTGGGGGTGGGCCGCGACCTGCTTGATCTCGCCGAGCGTGGCCGAGCGCGACAGCAGCTGATGGTGGACCCGCAGCACGACCTCGCCTACGATCACAAGCGGCGAACGCATGAGCAGATCGTGGGTGTGACCGACGATCCCCTCCGCCGAATTCTCGACCGGCACGACACCGAAATCCGCGGTCTTGGCCGTGACCGCGCGGAACACCTCGGCGATGGTCGCAACCGGCAACGCCTCGGCCGTGCCGCCGAAGTGCTTGCGCAGCGCGCCCTCGGTAAAGCTGCCCTCGGGCCCGAAATACGCGACCGTCAGGGTGTGCTCGAGGGCCAGGCAGGCGCCCATGATCTCCCGGAAGATCCGCAGGACATCCTCTTCGGGCAACGGCCCCTGGTGGCGCGCCCGGACCTTCGCGAGCACCTGCCGCTCCCGCTCCGGACGGTAGAACACAGTTTCGCCGCCGCGGGACTGCTTGATCTGGGCGATCTCCTGGGCGGCACGGGCGCGTTCGGCCAACAGCTCCTGAATCTGTTCGTCCAGGGCGTCTATGCGGGCGCGGTACTCATCGAGCCGCCACTCCGGATCGTCGGAACGCTTGGACATGGGGTCAGGCCGGGATCTTGCGGGCCGACATCACGCCCGGTATGGCCGCGATCTCGTTATACACGGCATCGGGCAGGATGCTATCAAGATCGACGAGCGTGTAGGCCAGGTCGCCGCGCGACTTGTTGACGAGATTATGGATATTGAGCCCGGCGCGGGCCATGGCGGTCGATATCTGGCCGACCATGTTGGGGACATTGGCGTTGGCCACCACCAGGCGGCATACCCCTTCCCGCGGCACGACCACCTCGGGGAAGTTTACCGAATTGCGGATGTTTCCGTTCTCCAGGAAGTCGCTCAACTCGTCGGCCACCATGACCGCGCAATTATCCTCGGCCTCCTGGGTCGAGGCGCCAAGATGCGGCAAGGCCACGATCTTCGGGTGGTTCTTCAGGCGATTGGTCGGAAAGTCGCAGAGATAGGCATGCAGGCGCCCGGCGTCCAGGGCGGAGACGATCGCGTCGTCGTCCACGACCCCCTCGCGCGCGAAATTGAGGACGGTGGCCTCGGGCTTGAGCAGCCCCACGGTCTCGGCGTTGATCATATGGCGCGTCGCGTCCACCAGCGGGACATGGAAGCTCACGAAGTCCGCCTGGCGCAGCAGCTCGGCGATACTGCCCGCCTTCCGGACGTCCGCCGAGAGCTGCCAGGCCCCCTCCACGGTGATCTCCGGATCGAAACCGACGACCTTCATGCCGAGCGACAACCCGGCATGGGCGACCAGGCGGCCGATCGCCCCGAGACCCACGACCCCCAGAACCCGGCCCGGCAGCTCGAAGCCCGCGTAGGCCTTCTTGCCGGCCTCCACGGCGCGGCTGATCTCGGCATCGGTCCCCTTAAGGCTGGCGGCGAACTCCCACGCCCCGCGCAGGTTGCGCGCGGCGATCAAAAGCCCGGCCACCACCAGTTCCTTGACGGCGTTGGCATTGGCCCCGGGGGCGTTGAAGACCGGTATTCCGCGCCCGCTCAAGGCCGCGACCGGGATGTTGTTCACCCCCGCCCCCGCGCGTCCCACGGCCTTGAGCCGTGCCGGCAAGGGCATGTCATGCATCTTGAACGAGCGCAGCATGATGGCGTCCGGATCGCCGACGTCAGGCCCCACCTGGAAACGCCCGGCGTCGAAACGCGCAAGGCCCAGCGGCGAAATCTGGTTCAGCGTCTGAACCTTGTACATCAACCGTGTCTCCGCGCGAAATCCCGCATGAAGTCGACCAGGGCCGCGACCCCCTCCTCCGGCATCGCGTTGTAGAGGCTCGCGCGCATGCCGCCCACCGAGCGGTGCCCCTTCAACTGGAGCAGGCCCGCGGCCTTGGATTCCTTCAGGAATGGCTCGTCGAGCCGGGCGTCCTTCAGGGTAAACGGGACGTTCATCCACGACCGGCAGGTCTTCGCCACCGGGCAGACGTAAAAGCCGCCCGAACCCTCGATGGCGTCGTACAGGACCCGGGCCTTGCGCTCGTTGATCCGCGCCATGCCGGCCAGCCCGCCCTGGTCTTTCAGCCAGTCGAAGACCAGACCCGCCATGTAGATGGGGAAGGTCGGCGGGGTGTTGTACATCGAATCGTTCTCGACGTGGATCTGGTAATCGAGCATGGTCGGCATGCCGGGCAGCACCTGCCCCACGAGGTCCTCGCGCACGATCACCACCGTAAGGCCGGACGGCCCGATGTTCTTTTGCGCGCCCGCGTAGATCAGCCCGAAACGGCTCACGTCGACCGGCCGCGACAGGATGGTCGAGGACATGTCGGCCACGAGCGGCACGCCGCCCGAGTCGGGCACGAACGGGAACTCGACCCCGCCTATGGTCTCGTTGGGCGTGTAATGGAGGTAGGCGGCCTGCGGATCGAGACGCCAGTCCGCCACTGCGGGGATGTCGGTAAAACCGCTGGCCTCGGCGGTCGCCGCGATATTCACCTCGCAAAAGCGCTTCGCCTGGGCAATGGCCTTCTTGGACCATTCGCCGGTATGGATGTAGTCGGCGCGCCGTTTGCCGCGCAACAGATTGATGGGCACCATGGCGAACTGCAAGGACGCGCCCCCTTGAAGGAACAGGACCTTGTAGGAATCCGGGATGCCCATGAGCGCGCGCAGGCCCGACTCGGCGCGCGCGGCGATGTCCAGGAATTCCTTGCCCCGGTGGCTCATCTCCATGACCGACATGCCGCTGCCATGCCAGTCCACGAGTTCCTCTTGCGCCTTGCGCAAAACCGCCTGCGGCATCACCGCGGGCCCCGCCCCGAAATTAAAGATTCGCGCCATCGTCGTCCCCCGCGTCGGTCACCTGCGTCCCGGTCGCGGCCTCCCCGTTGCCAAGCGGCGAGGCCTCCTCGATCTTCTCCAAGCCCACCAGACGCTCGTTGGCGTCCAGCCCCATCAAGCGCACACCCTGCGTGTTGCGGCTTTGCAGGGATATCTCCCGGGCCCGCATGCGGATCAGGCTCCCGGCGTCGGTGATCATCATGACCTCGTCCTCGTCGCCCGCCGGGACCGCCCCCACGATCGGCCCGTTGCGCTCGGTCACCTGCATCGAGATGACACCCTGGCCGCCCCGGTTGTGGCACGGAAACTGGGAAAAGGGCGTGCGCTTGCCATAGCCATTCTCGCTTGCGATCAGCACTGCCTGATCCCCCGCCTTGGGGTCCAGGATCATCAGCGAGACGACTCGCTGGCCCTCGCGCAGGCTCAAACCGCGCACGCCCCGGGCGTTGCGGCCCATGGACCGCACATCCGTCTCCCGGAACCGCGCGGCCTTGCCACCGTTGCTGAAAAGAAGGATATCACTATTGCCGTCGGCGATACCCGCCCCCACCAGGACATCGCCCGGGGCGAGATCTATGGCCACGATCCCGCTCGTGCGCGGGCGCGAGAAGTCCGCAAGCGGTGTCTTCTTCACGGTCCCGTCCGAGGTCGCCATGAACACCGACTTTCCTTCCTCGAACGCCGCGAGCGGCAGGATCGCGGTCAGCTTCTCGCCCTCTCCGAGCGGCAGGAAGTTCACGATCGGACGCCCCTGGGCCCCGTGTCCGGTCTGCGGCAGGTCGTAGACCTTGAGCCAATAGGCCTTGCCGCGGTTCGAAAAGCACAACACCGTGTCGTGGGTGTTGGCGACCACCAGCCGGTCCACGAAGTCCTCCTCGCGCATCCGCCCGAAGCTGCGCCCCTTGCCGCCGCGCCGCTGGGCCCGGTAGTCGGCGAGCGGCTGGCATTTGGCGTAGCCCGCGTGCGACAAGGTGACGACTACCGTCTCCTGGGCGATCAGATCCTCGCGGCTGAGATCCAGGCGCCCGGCGAGGATCTCGGACAGACCCTCGATCTTGCCCAGGATCTCCTGGTACTCCTCGCGGATCTTATCCTGTTCGAGACCCGTCAGGCGGTGGAGCCGCAGATCGAGGATGGCCTGGGCCTGGGCCTCGGTGAGCATGTAACGGTCATCGCGCAGGCCGACGCCGGGGGGCAGCCCCTCCAGACGCGAGTGCACGCTCGCGTGGCGCAGCAGATCCGCGACGAACCGCGCCGGCCAGGGGCGGCTCAAAAGACCCTGGCGGGCGCCCGCCGGGTCCGGCGCGGCCTTGATCAGGGCGATGACGGCGTCGATATTCTCGAGCGCCACCGCCAGACCCTCCAGGATATGGGCGCGTTCGCGCGATTTGCGCAGCTCGTAGAGGGTACGCCGCGTGACGACCTCGCGGCGGTGGCTCAGGAAGGCCTTCAGGATCTGCGGGAGGCTCAAAAGCCGCGGCTGCCCCTCCTCGAGGGCGACCATGTTGATGCCGAATACGGTCTGCAGGGCGGTCTGCTGATAGAGGTTGTTCAGGATGACTTCGGCGTTCTCGCCGCGCTTTAATTCGATTACCATGCGCATCCCGGACTTGTCGGACTCGTCGCGCAGCTCGGCGATGCCGTCCACCCGCCCCTCCTTGACGAGTTCGGCGATCTTCTCGAGAAGACGGGCCTTGTTCACCTGATAGGGCAGCTCGGTGACGATCAGGGCCTGACGGTGCCCGGGTCGCTCCTCCTCGATCGCCACGCGCGAGCGCACGTAGATCTTGCCGCGCCCGGTCGCGTAGGCCTCGCGGATGCCGGCGTTGCCGTTGATGATCGCCGCCGTCGGGAAATCCGGGCCCGGGATATAGGCCATCAGGTCATCGACCGAAAGGTCGGGATCGGCGATCAGCGCCAGCAGGGCGTTTATGACCTCGGAGAGGTTGTGCGGCGGAATATTGGTCGCCATCCCCACCGCGATCCCCGATGAGCCGTTCACGAGCAGGTTCGGTATGCCGGTCGGCAGCACCGAGGGCTCGTGCTCGGACCCATCGTAGTTCGGCGTGAAGTCGACCGTCTCCTTGTCGAGATCGGCCAGAAGCTCGTGGGCGATGCGTGCCATGCGGATCTCGGTGTAACGCATCGCCGCCGGCGCATCGCCGGCCACCGACCCGAAGTTCCCCTGTCCGTCGATCAGCGGGGAGCGCATCGAGAAGGTCTGGGCCATGCGCACGATCGTGTCGTAGACCGCCGTGTCGCCGTGAGGGTGGTATTTACCGATGACGTCGCCCACCACGCGCGCCGACTTCTTGTAGGGGCGGTTCCACTCGTTGCCGAGTTCCTGCATGGCAAAGAGTACGCGCCGGTGGACGGGCTTCAGGCCGTCCCGCACGTCCGGGAGGGCGCGCCCCACGATCACGCTCATGGCGTAATCCAGGTAGGACTGGCGCATCTCCTCTTCGAGATTGACGGGGATAGTTTCTTTGGCGAATTGATCCATCGGGTTTGGGCCGCGCGGCGGCCTTAGGACCTCTTAATGGGGCGTTCAAGATTAAGTCGCCCAGGATACCATAAAGGGCCATCGCGCCAAAGGCGCGATGCGCGTCCGGCCGCCCGGATCGGGGCGCGTCAGCGCAATCCGGCCGATTTGCGCCAACGCCTCAGGGTCGCCAGGCGCCAGTGCATATAGAAGCGGACGAGCGCCGAGGCCTTGCGGGTCTCCAGCAACCCCTTCACCCGCGCCCGCATCTCGGCAAGACCCATCTCCTTTACGAAGGCGTGCCCGTCATGGCAATAGCTGCAATAATGGCTACCTGGCCGGTACTTCTTGTCGTAGATCACCGGCATGCCGCAACTCTGGCAACGCGTGCGCTCTGCTATCCACTGCTTCTTCAACGCCGCCATTAACGCTTTGAAGGTCATTCTCATGCTCGTACCCGGGCGAATGCTCGCCGCAAAAAGCCGCGCGCCGGGAACCGCGAACGGCCCGATCCGGCGACGGACGGCGCAGTGCCATGTCGCATGGCACTAGGATACCGCCGGAGCGGGCCGCAGGCCAGACGCCGGACGCGCGGCGTCCAGACCAGGACTCCGTCATTCATGACACCAAGTCCTTGATGTGACAGAAAAGGCAAGGAACGCGGACTTTTCGGTTGGCCCCTGCGCTAAAGAGCGCCATGAGCGAGGAAGGGCGGCAGCCGCGAGAGAATACGCCCCGAATACGGGTACGGCTGATTGACGCGGGCGAGCGGGACCGCTTGACGCGTGCCCACCATGACTGGGAGCTTAACGATCATTGCGATCATGACTCGCCACCCCCGTATGATGAAATGCCGCTCAGTCGATTGGATGGCCGACGCTAGAGGTGCCAGCGGCAGCACTTGGCCGAAGTCTTAAAAAGAGTCTTCCGGACCCCGCTTGAGCGCCGTAGGAATCTCCGGCCTTCAGGCCGCGGAAGATATCAAGGAACCGTATTCAGATGAGCCCCCTCGGCAATCGTGCAATACCGGTGTAGGGAAGACCTCAGCTCAAGAACAATGCAAGAAGTGGCAAGGGCCAGGAGATGGGGTTACCTATCGGGATCGTAAGCGACAGAATGTCCTTGAACACATATGTGTTTTCGGGCATACTTCGTATTCATGATATGGACCGTCATGCTCCATGACGCATTTGATGCGGAATTGAACGAGATGCCGGAAGTCGTGCAGGACGAGGTATTGGCACTCATGGGGTTGCTGCAGCAATTTGGACCGACATTGGGTCGGTCGCGTGTGGATACGTTGAAAGGATCGCATGAAGGAACTGCGGTTCATGGCGGCGGACGGCGTGTGGCCTTTGCTTTTGATCCGAAGCGGCAGGCGATCCTGCTGGTGGGCGGGGATAAGTCCGGTGGCAGCGAAAAGAGATTTTACCAGCAATTGATCCGGAAGGCGGACATACGTTTTGATGAGCATGTCGCGCGGCTCGGTTAAAGCAAGGAAATAGAGCGATGGCGAAGACCCTGGAACAGAAAATGGCGTCCCTCAGCCCCGTGCGCCGCCGGAAGGTGGTGGCGCGCACGACTGAACTCATTGCCGAAGAGCAGTCGCTTCGTGATCTGCGGTGCGCCCTGACACGGACGCAGGAGCGAGTAGCCGAGGATCTCGGGATCGGTCAGGAAGGCGTGTCGCGCCTTGAGAAGCGTAGTGACCTGCTGATTTCCACGTTGCGGGGATACATCGAGGCCCTGGGAGGCAGTTTGCGGCTCGTTGCGGAGTTTCCGAATCGGCCCCCGGTGATCCTGAGCGGTCTGGCGGCGGTCGCGGATCGGGCGCGGGTCGAATCGCGCGGCAAGGGCAGAACCCCCCGAGGCAAGTCGAGGCGTTAGACAGGAAGCCCGGAATGGCGAGGTTGCTGTTTGCCCGGCAGTAGGTAGTGCCAGCGTAGGCAGAGCGGGACATGGGTCGTGTGCTAAGGGGGACCGGTGGGCAATCCGGGTAACGAAGTGGGGTCCGTAGACCATGGCAAGACGCCCGGCGGCGGCCCGTCCGACAAACTCGCGAAGCAAGCGGTGCGCGCGGCCAGCCTCGGGATGTTTCTCGACGGCTTCGACCTCAGCATCATGGCGATCGCCTTGCTGCCCCTGCGGGCCGAGTGGCGGCTTGGGGCCGGCGCCGTCGGCAACCTCATGGCCGCGGCCCTCATCGGATCTCTCCTGGGCGGTCTCGCGGGCGGCGGCCTGGTCGATCGGTTCGGGCGCCGCGCCCTGCTCCTTCCCAATGTGGTCTTGTATGCGCTCGGCGCCCTCGTCAGCGCGGCGAGTCCCAATCTCGCAACCCTTTGGCTCGGCCGCTTCGTGGTCGGACTGGCGGTGGGCATGGACTATCCCCTGGTGGCCACGGTGGTCGCCGAATACAGCCCGGAAGGCCGCCGCGGACGCGGCTTTGCCGGTATCAATGTTGCCTGGTACCTGGGCGCCCTTGCCTCCACGCTGCTGGGGCTTGCGCTACTTGCCGTCGGACCGGACTCCTGGCGCTTTATGCTCGGCGCGGCCATATTCCCGGCGCTGGTCTTGCTGTGGCTGCGGCGGCGCATCCCGGAATCACCCCGTTGGCTGGCCCGCCACGGGCGGCACGAGGCGGCGCGCGCGGCCTTGCGGCGGCTCCAGCCGGCCTGGGGCGAATCTGAAGTCGCGCAAACGCTGGCGGGTTACGCCGGCACCCTG
>DAIDMD010000018.1 GCA_027449165.1 Acidiferrobacter sp.
GCTTGTTCGGGGAAGCAAGAATGTGGAACGGCCGGTTCGACACCGGGCAAATGTCCGCTATCTTGAGTTCTAATCTTGAAGCGGTCAGGCGCCTTTCGGCCCATCCCGGCCTCGACGGGATTACGATGTCACTTGCGGACCTACCATGCATACCGCCATGAACTTTGTTCATGGAGTGCTGATAATCTATGGCCTCTGCTCTTCTGCCATGGCCGATATGCCAACGCCCAACTTGGCGGCTCGCGTTTAAACTCAACCATTTACTGAAACGCCAAAACCCCACCCCGCGTTGTGCAGGGTGGGGTTCTGGTCAGGTCTGGTCGGCCGCCTGATGGGCGCCGAACAGGCCGGCCGTGAGGGCGCGGCCATGGGCATCGAGACGCGCGACGAGATCCGCGCGCGCCGTGTCCAGCATCAAAAGGTCGCCGGCCAGGAGCCGATCGGGATCATCTCCCGCTGCGGCATGGGGGCGGTCTTCAGGCGCCGTGCGCATGAGGCCGATGAGCTCGGCAAGCATCGCGGTCGCCTTGTAGAGATCGTCCAGCGTGTGGACGAGTTCCAGCTTCGCGCGCGCATCAGCACGCAGCGCCTGGATAAGCGTTGTTGTAATCATGTTCAGTTTCCAGAAAGCATCAGCCCGAGACGCGCCGGCATGGATGATCGGGCCGGCCAGGCAGACGGAACCGCCCCGCGTGGTATGGTCCACGCGGGTGCGTCAGGGTTGCGATGCAAGGATGTCTGCATGAATAATATAGCATAAATGCAGACATATATCTATATAAATATATGATTATATTGATATTTTATGGTGGTTATATGCCAGCTCCCCTCCTCCGCGCGAGCAGGGTGCGGGCACGCAGCCTGAGCTCCTCCCGCTCGGCCTCCAGCGCCGCGTTGGCCTGACGTGAGGCCTCAAGCATGGTCGCCTTGAGATAATGCCGCTCGACGACCTGCTCCGACGACCCGAGCATGGAAGCCGCGAGGCCGGGCCGGTCGGGCGCGATCGCGGCCAGCGCGGTCGACATTCCGCTGCGCGCGGCGTGGGGGCCGAATGCTTGCCCAAGTTCCCGGGCGGTCAGGCGGCGGAACATCCCCATGATCCCGGCATACTCGAACGGTGAGCCGTCGACGTTTCGCCAGAACGAGGACCCGGGCTGGGCTCCGCCCATCGAGGGCAGGATCTCGTCGACGTAGTACCGAAACTGCGGGAGCAGGTGCGACGGCAATTCACATTCGAGACGCCGCCCGTTCTTTACCTCCTTCGCCGCAAAGCGAAGCAGCACACGCTCGCCCTGGTCGATGACCGAGCGTCCGAACCGCATCACCGTCAACGTGCCGATCCGCCCCGGAAAGGCCGCGACCAGCGCGCAGAACAGGCCGTTCCGTGCGCGACGCCTCGCGGTGTCGTTGAGGATCGGCGCGACACGCGCACGGCGCAGCAGTTCAAGGCCGAGCGCCGTGAGTTCACGCGGATCGAGCGTGTCCTCGTGGTGGAATTCCTGCGGGTAGAGCTCGTTGATCGAGACCCCGCCCGGCCGGGTGATCCAGTCGAGCGGCACCGCGGGTTCCATGATGCGGAAAGCAGTGCGGAGGTTGAAGATGCGCTGGCCAACCGAGTTGGGCAGGTTGCCACGGGCGAACAGGGCATCGACGAAGCGGGCGACAGTCTCTGGCGTTGCGAGATCGGTTGGGTGCCGCGTGTCGATCGCAAT
>DAIDMD010000019.1 GCA_027449165.1 Acidiferrobacter sp.
CGCTCCACCAGGGACTCCGCGGCCTGCGCCGCGCACCGCCGCTCCTGCCAGAAATACCGGCGCAGGTCGTCGGCCGCGCGGCGCGCCGTCCCGGGGTTTTCGAGCAGCCCCTCCCAGTAGGGGACGAGCCCGCCGGCGGCGACCTCGGCCACGGGCGCCTGCCCGGCGAGATCGAGGCCGGCCACGCGATCGGCGCTCACCACCCGGCCGCCGCCGAGCGCCGCCCACAGCAAGGGTTCGGAAGGCGCGGTAAGGTGGATGGCCGTGCAACTCGCGGCGAGCGCTGGCCAGAACCGCTCCTCGTCAACCCAAACCACGCTGCCGGGGGCCAAGGGCCGGCGGGCCTTGTCCCATGCGCTGAGACGGCTCGCGCCGGGCGCCGGCGCGCCGAGAAACAGGATGTCGCGCGCCGCCCCCGGGCTGGCGCGCCACGTCTGCGCGATTCGCGCGGCGGCCGCCGGCGGTGCATCGGCCACCCAGAACAGGGCCCGCGCATGGGCGCCGGCCAGTCCCTGAAAGACCGGCTCCACCTGGGCTGTCACAAGCAGCGAAAGGAGCGGGGCGTGCCGGTGGGCACGGCCGCGCCAGGCCTCGAGTTCGCTGGCCGTATGCGGGAAACCGAGGCAATCGGCAGGGCCCGGCGGCGGCCGCCCGTGGACGACGCAGCACGCGAGCCCGCCGTCGCGCAGGCCCGCCGCCAGGCGATCGCGCAAGGCGTCGCCGAGCGCGATCACGATGGCCGGCCGCAGCCGCTCCAGGACCCGCCGCATGGCCGCCTTGCGATCCGCCGGCCCATAGCCGTAGCCGAGGTTCGGGATATTCCCGAGGCGCGCCAGGACCGCCGGGTGTTCCCGCTCGAAGGTCACCACGATCGGCAGATCCGCGCGCCGCTCGCGCACCGCGTGCGCGATCTCGGCGCCGAGCCGCCCGCTCACCTCCCGGGCATCACACTTGATCCAGACGGAGCGGCCGCGCCCCGGCGAGCGGCGCAAAAACCCCAGGCGGGCATTCGCGCGCGCCCCGTTTCCCCCCAGCCGATCCCGGACGTCGGCCGCGAACCCGGCGAACCTGCGCCCCTCATAGGCGCGGTCAGCCATGGAACTGCATGTGGTGCAGCCGCGCATACATCTTGTTCAGGGCCAGGAGCTCGGCATGGGTCCCGCGCTCCACGACCCGCCCCTTGCTCATCACGAGGATGCAGTCGGCGTGCTCTATCGTCGATAACCGGTGGGCGATAACCAGCGTCGTGCGATTTCGCATGAGCTGGGTCATGGCCGCCTGCACATGCCGTTCCGACTCGGTGTCCAAGGCCGCGGTCGCCTCGTCCAGGATCAGGACCGGGGCGTCCTTCAACAATGCCCGGGCGATGGCGATGCGCTGGCGCTGGCCGCCCGACAATCGGACCCCGCGCTCGCCCACGAGGGTCTCCAGACCGTTGGGGAGGTCTTTCAGAAATTCCGCGACATGGGCGGCCTCCACGATCTCCATGAGCCGCGCCTCGTCGGTCGCGCCCTTGTGGCCATAGAGGATGTTCTCGCGGATGGTCGTATCGAACAGTACCGTCTCCTGGCTGACCAGGGCGATATGGGCCCGCAGGTCCGCGAGCGCGAGCTCGCGGGTATCGACGCCGTCGAGCGTAATGGTGCCCGACTCCGGGTTGTAGAACCGGGGCAGGAGGTTCGCTATGGTCGTCTTGCCGCTGCCCGAGGTGCCGACCAGGGCCAAGGTCTGCCCGGCGCGCAACGCGAACGAGACCCCGTTGACGGCCCGCCGGCCGTCCGCGGTGTAGCGGAACGAGACGTCGCGGTACTCGACGTCGCCACGCACGCCGCTGAGCGCGCGCCGTCCGGTCTCGACCTCCGGCGGCTGGTCGATGAACGAAAACACGCTCTGCGACGCGGCCATCCCGGTCTGCAGGGTCTCGTTGACTTGCGTCAGCCGCTTGATGGGCGCCAGCAACATCATCATGGCCGTCACATAGGACATGAAGGCCCCCACGGTCGCGTGCGGCTCGCGCATCGCCGAGTACACCACCCACGCCAAGGCCGATGCCGCCATCAACTGCACGACCGGCACGCCCGAGGCCGCGACCCGCGTCCGGCGCATGTTCTCGCGCCGGTTGGCCTCGTTGGCCTGCATGAAGCCCCGCAGGGCCTCGTCCTGGCCCCCGAAAGTCTTGATCACGCGATGTCCGTCCGCCGCCTCCTGAACGACGTGCGAGATCGCGCCCATGGATTCCTGGATCGACCGGCTGGTGCGCCGGAAACGCTTCCCCATGCGGCGGTTCACCAGCGTGATCACCGGCGCCGCGACCAATATGGCAATCGTGAGCTTCCAATCCAAATAGAACATCCACCCGAGAAGGCCCAGGACCGTCACGTTATCCTTCACCAGCGTGGACAAGGCCCGGGTCGCGGCGCTCGCCAACTGCTCCACATCGTAGATCAGCTTGGCGATGAGAACCCCGGAGGAATGGGCGTCGAAGAACGTCGTCGGCAGATAGAGGAGGTGTGCAAACATCTCGCCCCGGACGTCGAAAACGACCCTCCGGCCGACCCAGTTCATCAGGTAATTGGCCGTGAACGACGCCACGCCGCGCACAAGGAACAGCCCGACGACCGCAAGCGGCATAAGCCGCATGCTCGTCGGGTTCCTATGGACGAAGCCGCCGTTTAGGAGCGGGCGCATGAGGGCCGCGAATACCGGCTCCGTGGCCGACCCCACCACCATGCCGACCACCGCGAGCAGGAACGCGCCCCGATAAGGCCAGGTATAGCGCAGAAGCCTCCGATAAAGGCCTTCGTCCAGTTTTGTCACGATGCCTTGCGCACCTTGGTCGCGAACACGATCCGGCCGAGACCAAGCCGCCGCGCCGCGTCGAGGGCGTGCACGATCGCGCGATAAGGGGCGTTGCGATCGGCGTACAGGATGACCGGTGTGTCGGGGCCGTGCGCGTGGGCCGCGAGCGCCCGCATGATAGATCGTTCGCTACCGGCCACGAGCGTTCCATCCACGGCGAATGCGCCGGCTGCATCGATCACGATATGGATCCCCCGGGCCTTGACCGGCTGCTTGGGGTGCGCCTCGGGGAGCTGCACCTTCAGGGACGATTCGTGCGAGAAACTCGTCGTCAGAACGAGGAAGATGAGCGTCATGAGCAACACGTCGATCATCGGCACGAGATTGATCTCCGGCTCATCCGTCACCCGTTTGCGAAACCGCATCAGTGGGCCTCGCGCTCGCCTTTCAGGATCTCCACGAGCCGCACGGCCTCGCGCTCCATATCGACGAGCAGCGTGTTTACCCGGGAACGGAGGTAGCGGTAGAAGATAAGGCTCGGTATGGCGACGCCAAGACCGGTGGCCGTGGTCGTGAGCGCCTGGGCGATGCCGGTCGCAAGCACCGCGGGATTCCCGACGCCCGCCTCCCCGAGCCCCGAAAACATGCGGATCATGCCGAGCACGGTCCCAAGGAGCCCGAGAAACGGGGCGATGGCCGCGATCGTCCCCAAGGCATCCAGGTAGCGGTCGAGTTCCGAGGCCACATGGCGGCCGGCGTCCTCGATGGCCTCGCGCACGACCGCCCGCGGATGGCGCCGGTTGAGCAGCCCCACCGCCAGCACCTGGCCCAGGGCCGACCCCTCCTCCAGGGCCTTCAGCTGCTCCGGCGTTATGTCGCCGCGCATGCCCCATTCGCGCGCCGCGGCCGCCGCGGCCGGAGGCGCGACCCGGGCGCGGCGCAAGGCGACGAGCCGCTCCCCTATGATCGCCACCGCCGCCACAGAACACAACAACAGCGGCCACATGACGAAGCCGCCCGCCTTTATGAGTTCCAGCACCGCGCCCACCCTTCTCTGATCGTCATTACTCTAGCAAGGCCTTCCCGGCCTGGAAAGCGCCGGCGCGCCCGTCACCGACAGACAGCCGTCGCTTATGACGCCGACCCGCCCCAGCGAACGGGCCAGATCGTGGTCGTGGGTCACGAGCACGAGACTCGTTCCGAGCGACGCGTTCAGTTCCTGCAACAGGGCAAAGACCTCGGCGGCATTGCGCGCATCGAGGTTGCCGGTGGGTTCGTCGGCCAGGACGCAACGCGGTTCGTGGACAACGGCGCGGGCGATGGCGACCCGCTGGCGCTCGCCGCCCGACAGCTCGGCGGGCTTGTGGCGGGCGCGGTCGGCCAGCCCCACGCGCTTCAATATCGCCTGCGCCCGCTGGGTCGCCGCCCGCGGCGGCTCGCGCCGGATCAAAAGCGGCATCGCCACGTTTTCCAGTGCCGTGAATTCGTGAAGGAGATGATGGAACTGGTAGACGAAGCCGAGCGCCCGATTGCGGACCCGTCCGCGTTCGGCCTCGCTCAACCGCGCCATGTCCTGCCCATCGACGAATATGCGGCCGGAGGTCGGCTGGTCGAGGCCCGCGAGGAGATGGAGCAGCGTGCTCTTGCCGGCCCCCGATGCGCCCACGATGGCGATCCGGTCGGCCGGCCCCACGACGAGATCGATGCGCCGCAAGACCTCCACCGACAGCGAATCCTCGGTAAACGTCTTGGCCACCGCCTCGGCGCGGATCACATCGTTCATTCGTAGCGCAAGGCCTCGGCCGGTTGGGTCTTGGCCGCCCGCCACGCGGGGTACACGGTCGCAAGAAAGCTCATGACGAAGGAGGCGGCGGCGACATGGACCACGTCCTGCCAGCGCAGGTGCGAGGGCAGTTCGCTGATGTAGTACACGTTCGCCGAGAGGAAATGGGTATGGAAGACGTGCTCGATGAACGGCACGATGGTCGTCACGTTCAGCGACAAGAGCACGCCGGCGGCCACACCGATCGCGGTCCCCATCAGGCCTATCAGGGTCCCCTGGACGAGAAAGATGACGAGCACGCTGGCCGGACTCGCCCCGAGCGTGCGCAAGATCGCGATGTCGGCGCGCTTGTCGGTCACGACCATGACGAGGGTCGCCACGATGTTGAAGGCGGCCACCGCCACGATGAGCAGCAGGATCACGAACATCACGGTCTTCTCGATCTTCAGCGCCCGGAAGAAGTTCGCGTGCTCCTGGCTCCAATCGCGCACCTCGTAATAACTGGGGAGCCGCGCCTGCAGGGCTTGGCGCACCATGGGCGCCTTGTCGATGTCGGCAAGCTTCAGGCGCACGCCGCTCACGTCGCGGCCCATCCGGTACAGCGCCTGGGCGTCCTTCATATTGATCAGGACGAGACCGGCGTCGTACTCGTACATCCCCACGTCGAAGATCCCCACCACCCGGAAGCTTCGCAGCCGCGGCAGGAAGCCCGCCGGCGTCACCATGCCGCCGGGCGCCACCAGCAATACCCGCGAACCCAGGGTGGCCCCGAGGCGCCAGGCGAGATAACGGCCGAGCACGATCCCAAACCGCCCGGGACGCAGGTCGGTCATGCGGCCCTGCACCATGTGCGCGGCGATATCCGATACCGCCTTTTCCTTGGTCGGAATCACCCCGCGCACCAGGGCGCCGCTCGAATAGCGCCCGTGGACGAGCAGCCCCTCGCCGCGCACGTACGGGGCGGCCGCGACCACGCCCTTCTCCCGCAACGCGATCCGGGCCGCTTCCTGCCAGCCGGTCAGGCGATGGCCGGGGCCGCTGATCGTCACGTCGGAGATCACGCCCAATATCCGGTTGCGCAGGGTCCTCTGGAAACCGTTCATCACCGACAAGACGGTGATGAGCGCCATGACCCCGAGCGCGATGCCGACGAGCGAGGTCACGGATATGAAGGAGATGAAATGATTGCGCCGCCGCGCGCGCATATACCGCAGGCCCACGAAGAGCTCGAAGAATCGCGTCATGCGCGCGAGGTATCGTCCGTGCCGCCGGTCGCGAGCGCCGCGGCAAGCCGCGCGAGGCTCGCCTTCAAGGGCAGGTCGTCTACCGTCTGGGCGAGCGATCCGAAGCAGCGCGAACCGGCGAGCGAGCGCAGCGGCCTTGCGGCCTGCCCCGGGGTCCGCTCCTCGTCTCGCTCCGGGCGCCGGCCCACAAGCTCGCGGATATCCGCGAGACCCGGCTCGGCGCGCAGCCGGACCAACAGATCCGGCGCCTCCTGGCGCAGCCGGGCCGCCGACGCCGAACCCGCGACTGCCACGAATAAGCGGCCGCGGCAGTAAAAAAGCGCCTCCACGCCCTTTAGCCCATCCGGCCGGCAGCGCGCCCAGATCGCCTGCAAGGCCGGCCCCAACACGAGGTCCGCAGGCGGCTTCGGGAGCGATCGGTCGAGAATCCGGGCGATGACTTGCATGCCGCCAGTATGCCAGAGCGGCCGCGCTTTGGATATGCGCCGAGGGCCGCTACACTGCGTCCATGGACGTCCTATGCGAGCACTACGCCCGAATCCTGGCGCGCGTGGAGGCATCGGCGCGCGCCAGCGGCCGCACCGCCGACGCCGTGCGTCTGGTCGCGGTCTCCAAATACCACGGGCCGGAGGCCGTGGCGCGGCTTGCGGCCTGCGGACAGCGGCGCTTCGGCGAAAGCCGCGCCCAGGAAGGCGCGGCCAAGATCGCGGCCTTGCCCGATACCGGCCTCGAATGGCACTTTCTGGGCCCCCTGCAGCGCAACAAGGCGCGGCTCATCGCCGGGCGCTTCCAGTGGCTGCACTCGCTCGAGAGCTTAAGCGCCGCCGAGGCCCTGTCCCGGCATCTGGCCGCCTCGGGCTCCGAACTCCGCGTCCTGATCGAAGTCAACGTGACCGCCGACCCCCGAAAACACGGTCTGGCACCCGAGCACTTGCCGGCCTTCCTCGAGGCCTATTGCGCGCGGTCCTGGCCGGGCCTTAGGCTCTCCGGGCTCATGACCATCGCCCCCCATGGCGGCCCCGAGGCCGTCGTGCGCCGGGCCTTCGCCCGGCTGCGGTATCTGGCCGCCGAGAGCCGCCAGGCATTCGGCCTGGCGGGCTTCGACGAACTCTCGATGGGCATGAGCGACGACTACGAATGGGCCATTGCCGAGGGCGCGACCATCGTGCGCATAGGCCGCGCGCTGTTTGGCCCGCCGATGGCGGCGGCTCAGGCACCGTAGGCCGCCACCAGGGTGGCGCCCGCGGCGACCGCGAGCGCACCCGCCACGGCGTGCGCGGCCAGCGTCCCGCCGAGGAGGAGGTGCTGCGAAAACGCCGCGGCCACCACCTCGAACAGCAGCAACACCGACGACTGGCGGACCGGCAGCGCCGTGACCCCGTATTGTACGAGCCAGGTGACGGCGAAGATCCCGAGACCGCCCGCGACCGCCGCCGCCAGCACCGCGCGCTCCGGGGCATGCGGCAGCCCGTGCGCGGTGAAAGCGAGCGCCAGGACACCGACCCCGATCACGCCCGCGAATGTCGCCAGGAGCTTGGCCTCGAGCGCCAGGTCGGGATGGGCGCGCAAAACGACATTGGCCCCGGCGAATGCGACCCCGGACACCAGCGCCAGGGCGTCGAAACCGTTCAAGGTCAGGCTCGCCTGATGCCAGAGCAGGATCAGGACCCCGAAAAGCGCGGTGGCGATGCCGGCCAGGAGGGGCATCGTCAGGCGCTCCTTCAGGAACACCCGCGCGGCCAGCACCGACCAGACCGGGGAGAGATAAAACAGCAGGGTCACGCGCAGGATATCGTCGTGCAAGACCGCGACCACGAAGCCGATATTGGTGATCCCGCCCAGCACCGCCAGGGCCAGCCACACGCCGCGGGAACCCCCGCGGCAGCGTCCGGCGCGACACAAGACCAGGCTGATCGCCGCCGCGCCCCCGTACATCGAAAGCGCGAGCCACAGGCCGGACAGGCCCGCATGGGCCAAGACCCGCAGCGGATACCAGATCACGCCCCATGAGCCGGCACCGACCACGAGGGCCGCCGCTGCCGCCCACGCCTTCTTGGTCACCGCCGCCCGCTCCCGTATAATCCGCCGATCCTATGCGCCAGCATCGCCCATGAACCCCACTCTCGGATTGCTCCACCCCTACCCGTTCCAGCGCCTCGCGGCCTTGACCGCGGGACTTACGCCGCCGGCGCTTACGCGCATCAACATGGCCATCGGCGAACCGCGCCACAGCGCCCCGGCCCTGGTCACTACGGAGCTTACAGGCGCCCTCGATGGCCTGTCGACCTACCCGTCGACCCGCGGCACGGACGCGCTCCGCGCGGCCATCGCCGGCTGGCTCGCGCGGCGCTTTGGCCTCCCCGACGGGGCCCTCGACCCGCAGCGCCATGTGCTGCCGACCTCGGGCAGC
The DNA here is from genome assembly GCA_027449165.1 of Acidiferrobacter sp. GTDB lineage: Bacteria > Pseudomonadota > Gammaproteobacteria > Acidiferrobacterales > Acidiferrobacteraceae > Acidiferrobacter. The sequence goes on from DAIDMD010000019.1 coordinate 8,237, forward strand.
CGCGAGGCGATCTATTCGGTGGTGCAGGCGCGCGTCGACCGCCGCGCCGAGCGGCCAGTGGTCGTCATGCCGAACCCCTTTTACCAGATCTACGAGGGGGCGGCGCTCCTGGCGGGCGCCGAACCCTACTATGTGAATACCGACGCCGCCCAAGGCTTTCGCATGGACGTGGGCGCCATCCCGCGTTCAATCCTTGAGCGCACCCAGGTGGTGCTCACCTGCAGCCCCGGAAATCCCACGGGCCAGGTCATGGGGCGGGCCGAATACGGCGAGCTCCTGGATCTCGCCCACCGCTACGGCTTCCTGATCGCGGCCGACGAATGTTATTCGGAGATCTACTTCGACGAGGACGCCCCGCCCGAGGGCCTGCTGGCCGCCGCGCTCGCCCACGGCGTCCGGGATTTCGCGCACTGCGTGGCCATCCACAGCCTCTCGAAGCGGTCCAACGTCCCGGGCCTGCGCTTTGGCTTCCTGGCCGGAGAGGCCGGATTCATGGCCGGGCTGCTCACCCTGCGCACTTATCTCGGGTCGGCACCCTCGCAGCTCGCCCAGACCGCCGCGGTCGCGGCGCTGGCCGACGAGGCCCATGTCCGGGACAATCGGCGGCAATACCGCGAGAAGTTTGCCGATGTCATCGCCATCCTGGGGGACGTCCTGCCGGCCTCGCGCCCCGCCGGGGGCTTTTATCTCTGGCTGCCCACCCCCATCGATGACGAGGCCTTCGTGGCCGGACTCTATGCCACCCAGAACGTCCTGGCGCTCCCGGGCTCCTACCTCTCGCGGCCGCATGGCGGCCGGGATCCGGGCGCCGGCTACATCCGTCTCGCGCTCGTGGGTCCCCGCGCGGAATGCCAGGAAGGGGCGCGCCGCCTGCGGACCTATGTCGCATCATTAACGAGGAATCACAATGGCACGTCAATCGCTTATTGAAGCGGCCTACGAAGACCGCGCGAACATCACCCCGCGCAGCGTCGACACCGGGGTCAAGGAGGCGGTCCAGAGCGTCATCGACGACCTCGACCGCGGCGCCCTGCGCGTCGCCGAGCCCACCGCCGGCGGCTGGCGGGTCAACGAATGGGTCAAGAAGGCGGTCCTGTTGTCCTTCCGGATCGAGGACAACGTCCTCATCAAGGGCGGCGATGCCCTCTATTACGACAAGGTCCCCTCGAAGTTCGCGGCCTACGATTCCCATAGGTTTCGCGAGGGCGGATTCCGGGTGGTGCCGCCGGCCGCCGTGCGCCGCGGCGCCTACATCGGGCCCCAGACCGTGCTCATGCCCTCCTATGTCAACGTCGGCGCCTACGTCGACAGTGGCACCATGGTCGACACCTGGGCCACGGTCGGCTCGTGCGCGCAGATCGGGAAAAACGTCCACCTGAGCGGCGGCGTCGGCATAGGCGGCGTCCTGGAGCCCCTGCAGGCGGCCCCGACGATCATAGAGGACGAGTGTTTCATAGGCGCCCGATCGGAGATCGTGGAAGGCGTCGTCATAGAGCGCGGCAGCGTCATTTCGATGGGCGTCTTTATCGGGCAAAGCACCAAGATCCTGAACCGCGACACCGGCGAGATCCTCTACGGACGCGTGCCCGCCGGCTCGGTGGTGGTGTCGGGCTCGCTGCCCGCCAAGGACGCAAGCCACAGCCTCTATTGCGCGGTGATCGTCAAGCGCGTGGACGCGAAGACTCGCGCCAAGGTCGGGATCAACGCGCTGCTGCGCGACATCTAGACCGATGGACGCCACCCTCGCGCTCGCCATGGAGCTGATCCGGCGCCCGTCGGTTACGCCCGACGACGGCGGTTGCCAGGCCCATATCGCCGGGCTCCTGTCGGCCGCGGGCTTTCGCACGGAATCGCTCGTGTTCGGCGATGTGACCAACCTCTATGCGCGCCACGGGGACGCCGCCCCCCTGGTCGTGTTCCTCGGGCACACCGACGTCGTCCCGCCCGGTCCGCTCTCGGACTGGGCCACGCCGCCCTTCGTGCCCACGATCCGCGACGGGATGCTGTATGGGCGCGGCGCGGCCGATATGAAAGGCGCGGTGGCGGCCTTCGTGCAGGCCTTGCTGGAATTCGTGCGCCGCCATCCCCGGCATCCGGGGTCCGTGGGCCTGATCCTGACCTCCGACGAAGAGGGGGTCGCGCAGGACGGCACGATCCAGGTCCTAAGGACGCTTGCCGCGCGCGGCGAGTCCATCGCCTATTGCCTGGTGGGCGAGCCGTCGTGCAACGAGGTCTTGGGCGACACCGTCAAGAACGGCCGGCGCGGATCCCTGAACGGGGACCTCGTCGTCCATGGCGTCCAGGGCCACATCGCCTACCCCGAGCGCGCCGACAACCCCATCGCCCGGTTCGCGCCGGCCCTGCAGGCCCTGGTCTCGGCCGTATGGGACGAGGGCTCGGCGGATTTCCCGCCGACCCGCCTCCAGTTCTCGAATATCCAGGCGGGAACCGGGGCCGATAACGTGATTCCCGGCAGCCTTCGCGCGCTCTTCAACCTGCGCTACGCCCCGACCACGCCCGCGCCGGTCCTGCGCGCGCGTGTCGAAGAGGTCCTCGCGGCGCACAATCTGCGCTACACGCTGACCTGGCGGCTCTCCGGGGAGCCGTTCCTGACCAAAGACGGCGCGCTCAAGGCGGCCCTTGCCCACAGCATCCAGGCCGAGACCGGCCGGCTCCCCCAATACTCCACGGCGGGCGGGACGTCCGATGGTCGGTTCGTTGCGCCCTTTGGTACCCAGGTCCTTGAATTCGGACCGCTCAACGGCTCTATTCATAAGGTGAACGAGGCAGTCGCGGTGGACGATCTTGCGCGTCTTACCCGGATCTACCAGGGGACGCTGGAACGTATCTGGGTCCCCTAAGGGTCGCACGATCGTCTATAATCAGCTTCCTGGAGACACGACTCTATGAGCAGTATGCCGAGTATCATCGTGAAGCTTAACAAGGCCGTCATACGGCAGATGCAACTCCCCCAAGGCGACCTCTCCATCGGCCGGCGGCGGACCCATGCGCTGGTCCTGGAGGACGCCGCCGTGAGCGCCGACCACGCCAGCATATTCACCGTCGGCCAGGACTCCTTCCTGAAAGACCTGGACAGCACCAACGGGACCTACATCAACAACCGCCGCGCGCGCAAGCACCACCTGAAGCCCGGCGACGAGATACTGATCGGCAAATACACCATCCTCTATCAGGACAGCGACGCGCCGGCGGTCGCGACGCCCCAGCCCGCGGCCTTCGGCGATGCCGCCTTGTTCGTCCTGAGCGGGTTCAACAGCGGCAAGCGCATCGAGCTCACGAGCACGGTGACGCACCTGGGCATGGCCGGCCAGTCGGCGGCGTTCCTATCGCGCACAGGCGACCGTTACACCCTGATGACCGACCCCGACACCGCGCCGGTCCTGCACAACGGCAAGGTCGTGGCCGCCGGCGGCCATGTTCTCACATCCGGCGACATCATTCAGGTAGGGGACACCCGTCTTCAGTTTTACCAACACTAAGCGCTTGACGCGCCCGGCACCGGAAAGTAGCTTTAGGCCCCGGACCACAGCGGAACGGCGACCGAGGCGCGGGGAATGGATATGGATGACTTGAGGGCGCAGAATCTGCGAGTGGAGTTCGCGGAAACGGCGGACGAGATCGCGGAGGCGCAAAGGCTGCGCTACCAAGTATTTGCCCGCGAACTCGGGGCGGCGATTGGCGACAAGGACCGGGAATACGACGAGGACCGTTTCGATCCCTACTGCGTCCATATCGTGGTCCGCGAGGACGGCGGCCGGGTCGTGGCCTGCTCGCGCATCCTCACCCGCGACGCCGCGCAGCGGTGCGGCGGCTTTTACTCCCAGACCGAATTCGACCTCACCCCGATCCTCAATCTACCCGGCCGGGTCATGGAGGTCGGACGCATCTGCGTCCATACCGATTACCGCCGGGGCCCGGCGATCGCGCTCCTCCTGGAGGGGCTTGCCCGGTTCATGGAGGAAGGACCCTACGATTACCTCATCGGGTGCGGCAGCGTACCCCTGAGTCCGGATCGCTCCCAGGCGCTGCGCACGGTCGCGACGCTCATCCGGCGCTACGGTTGCCCGGAACCGTACCGCGTGACCCCCCGCCATCCCCTGCCTGTCGAAGACGGCCCGGACGATGAGGGCGCCGCGCCGGCCCTGCTGCGCGCCTACATGCGCCTCGGCGCCTACGTCGGCGGAACCCCGTGCCTCGACACCGCCTTCGATGTGGCCGACCTCTTGATCATCCTCTTCCGCAGCCGGTTCAACCGCCGCTATCTCGAGCGCCTCCTCGGGCGTACCTACAAACAAAAGGTCGCGTGAAACTTCCGGGCGGGGCCCCAGTCCGACTGCTGGCACTGATCGGGCACACCCTGTGGGGCGTACTGGTCGCGCTGCTTGCCCCCGCGGGCGCGCTCGTGGACACGGCGACCGGACGGCGCATCGTGCGTTTCTGGCATAGGGGCGCCCTGACGCTCCTTGGAATCCCGCTCAAGACCATGGGCAAGCCCGTGGAGGCGCCGGCGCTCATCGTCGCCAACCATATCTCGTGGGTCGACATCGCCGCCCTCGGCGCCTTATGCCCCGGGCACTTCGTCGCGAAATCCGAGATCGAGGCCTGGCCGATCTTCGGCTGGCTCGCGCGGCGGGCCGGCACCTACTACATCCAGCGGGGGGACCGCCAGGCCTCGGCCGCGATCGCCCAACGCATGACCGAGGCCCTCGCGCACGATCAGTCAGTGCTGCTCTTTCCCGAGGGGACCTCGACGGACGGGCGCCAGGTGCGTCCGTTCCACGCGCGCCTGTTCGCCGCCGCAATCGACACGGGGTGCCCCGTCCAGCCGGTCGTCCTCCGCTACCCCGACGCCCGCGGCGCCACCCATCCCGCCGCGCCCTTCATCGGCGACGATACCCTCCTACACCATCTGTGGGGGCTCTTGCGCGCCCGCACCGAGTTCGCAGTCGAGGTCCGCTTCCTCGCGCCCGAGCTTCCGGCCGGGCTTACGGCACGGGCGCTCGCCAACCGCGCGCGCGAGGTCATCGTGGCCCATCACGACAGTGCCCGCGACAGGCCGGGGGCCGGCCCCTGAAGCGATCGCGCCACCGGCTGCCGCCCCCGTAGAGTTTTGTAAAGACCGGCGGCACCGGAACCCCGAGTCGGGTATCCTGTTGCCATGCTGCGTATTCTGCTGGTCGACGATGACATACGCCTGCGCGAACTTTTGACCCGCTATCTCTCGGAACAAGGTTTCGCGGTCACCGCCGTGCAAGACGGGCGAGCCATGGACAAGGCCTTGTCGCGCGCCGCCTACGACTTCCTGATCCTGGATATCATGCTGCCGGGCGAGGACGGCTTGAGTCTCTGCCGACGGCTGCGGGCCGATGGCCGCTACATCCCGCTGCTCATGCTGACGGCGCGCGGCGACGAGAGCGACCGTATCGTCGGCCTCGATCTCGGGGCCGACGACTATCTCGCCAAACCGTTCAACCCCCGCGAACTCGTGGCGCGCATCAACGCGATCCTGCGCCGCCAGCGGCCGCCCCCCGAGAAGAAACTGCGATTCGGGCGCTACGAACTGGATATCCACGAGCGTACGCTGACCGCAGACGGGGTGCCCGTGGACCTCACCACCGCCGAATTCGACCTGCTGCGAGTGTTCGCGACCCACCCGCGCCAACCCCTGTCCCGCGACATCCTCATGCAGCTCGCCCGCGGACGGGACCACATGCCCTTCGACCGCTCCATCGACGTGCGCATTTCGCGGCTGCGCCGCCTGCTCGAGGACGACCCCGCCAAGCCGCGCTTCATTCAGACGCTCTGGGGATTCGGATACGTCTTCAATCCGGGGGACGCCGAGTGAGACTGTGGCCCGACACCCTCTTTGGGCGCACGGCGCTGGTCATCGCGCTCGCGCTCGTCATCGCGCAAGCGACCTTCCTCATCCTCGCCCGCCTGTCGTTCAGCCACCTGCGCGTCGCCCAGGTCGCGGATCTCGTGGCGCAAGAGACCGAGGTCGTCCGCGCGGCACAGTCCCTGGTGCCGCCGGATCGGCACGACGCCCTGGCCGACTCGTTGCGGGCCGCGGGCGTGCAGGCGGGGCCGGCGGAAGGTCCTGGCCGACCGGCCGGCGGGCCGTTCGCCCAGGCCCTGGTCGCCAATCTCGCGGCTCGCGGTATCCGGGCCCGCATCATCCGCGAGCCCTATGGCCTCCTGATCCGCACGCAGGGCGCGGCGGGCCGCGTGTCCTTGCGCCTGCCCGAGACGCCCCCCGCGCTACCCTGGCCGCGCATCGGATTCCTGATCGTGGGCGTCCTGCTCGCCGGCAGCGGCGCCTTGCTGGTGGTGCGGCGCGTCAACCGGCCGCTTGCGGCACTTACCCGCGCGGCCAGCGCCTTCGGACGCGGCGAGACCCTGCCCCCCCTGCCCGAAGACGGTCCGGCGGAGATTCGCAGGGTGTCGCGGGCCTTTAATCGCATGACCGAGGACGCCCGCCGATACGAACGGGACCGCGCGCTCCTCCTGGCCGGGGTATCGCACGACCTGCGCACCCCGCTTGCGCGCATGCGCCTCGCAGTGGAGCTGTACCCGGGCGATCCGGAACTGCAAACGGGGATGATCCAGGATATCGAGGAGATGGACGCCATCCTTGCGGAATTCCTCGCCTACGCACGCCATGGGGTGCAGGAGGCCCCGGTGTCCGGCGATCTCGACGCCCTGATCCGCGACGCGGTCGAGCGTTTCCGGCGGCGAACACCCGATATCAGTTACGAGGCCGATCCGCTCCCGCGGTTCCCCTACCGGCCCGTGGCGATCGGCCGGCTCGTCTCCAATCTCCTCGACAACGCGGTGTCCCACGGCAAGCCGCCGATCGCGGTGCGCGTTTCGCTCACCGACCGCTATGTACGCATTGCGGTGACCGACCGCGGCCCCGGTCTGACCGATGCGCAGCGCGCCGAACTCTTGGCCGGCCGGGAATTAAGCCAAGGCGGGCGTCGCGGCCTCGGGCTCGCCATTACTCGGCGCATCGCCGAGGCACACGCAGGCCGGCTCGATCTCGCCAACAGGGACGGCGGCGGCCTGCAGGCCACAGTCACCCTGCCGCTACCCGGCGATGCCGGTTTATTCGAAGGCGCAGCCGGCGCGCAGACCCATCGCCTTTAGGATCTTCGCCAAGGGGCACAGACCGGTGAACGAGGCCTGCAACAGATTCGCGCCCACGAACGCCGTCACCCACAGCCAATCCGCCGAGACGTAGTGCGCCAGCAGCAGACTCAGCAACACCACGGTTCCGGCGAACGCCATCACAACCCGATCGACCGACATACACTGCCTCCAGAGAATTGAGAAACTGGGCCAGTATATCATGCCTTGCTAATATTGCAGGAGGCCGGCGCGGGGCACTTCGAGACCTCGCGGACCCGTTTCGATGGCTGGGCCGGCCGGTCCCCATCCCGGCCGGCGGCCTCCGGGTCCGGCACGCCCCTATGCCTTTGGAACTCCCGGACCGACCCGGCATCCCGGGTCACAGAAAGTCCGGCCATGGGAAGCGGGCGTCCGCCACCGCCACGAAAAACGGGTTGATCTGGCGGGCATCCCGATAGACGAGCGGCTTGCGGCCGGCCACCCATACCGCGCCCCCGCTTTCTTCCACTAGGCACTGGCCGGCGGCCGTATCCCAGGTGTGCGTGGGACCGAAGCGCGGATAGAGGTCGGCGCGGCCCTCGGCGAGCCAACCAAATTTCCATGCTGAGCCGAGCGCCGCCCGTTCGATGCCGGCCTCGTCGCACGCCAAGGCCGCACACAGCTCGGCCACCGCCTCGGTGCCGTGCCGGGCGCTCCCGACCACCCGCACCGGGCCGCCCGTGAACGTGCGGCCGCTCAAGCGCCGCACGCGCCCCGCCGCCTCCTTGAACGCCCCGCGATCCTTCGCCGCGAAGTAGCACTCGCCGGTAACCGGGACGTATATCACGCCCACCACCGGACGTCCGTCCTCCACAAGCGCGACGTTCACCACGAAGGCGTCCGTGCGGGCCACGTACTCCTTGGTGCCATCGAGCGGATCGACCGACCAATACCGGTCGCCCGAGATCTCGCCGCCCTCCTCCGACGCCACCGGCACACCGGGCGTGGCGCGCCCCAACACCTCCATGATCGCCTCGTGCGCCGCCCGGTCGGCCGGCGTCACGGGACTCCCGTCACTCTTTAGGTCGACGGGCCCCGCGGCCCGGTAATGGCGCAATATCGCCGCGCCCGCCCGCTCAGCCGCCGCCTGCGCCGCCTCCCGATATCGGTCGTAATCCCCGCTCACCTCGCCATCCCCTCCACCCTCGCCATCCCCTCCTCGGAACCACTCGTCGGAGCCAGTTGCCCGGTTATTATCCCATATCGGCGCGGCCCACGCGCGCCGAAATAACCGCCCCTAAGCCCGCACACCCCGGGAAATACCCGGGCCGCACAGCCGATTACCGCACTTTCCCTGTGCTATTTATGGCAGTTTTACACGTCTATGATTCCATGCCCCATGACGAGTAACCGCCATTTTCGATTACCCCTCGAAATAGGTGCTGCTATTGTCGCTAAAATGCGGTATAGTGTGTGCAAGGAGCCTGGGAAGGTTCTTTGGCGACACCAAAACGGACAACGCCGCTTTAGGGTAGGCACCCGTGGAACTATAAGCAATCGGCGTTGTCTTCAGACAAACCGACGATACATTTTAAGGTAAACCCAATCAATGACAATGAAGATCACTGCGGCAACGCGTGCACTGACGGCACTGGCACAAGAGACACGGCTTGGCATCGTCCGGCTGCTCGTCAAGGTCGGGCCGGATGGTCTCGTGGCCGGTCAGATTGCCTTGCGCCTGAAACTGGCGCCGGCCACCTCCTCCTTTCATCTGTCGCAACTCACGCAGGCCGGCCTTATCAAGCCGTCGCGTGAAGGGCGATCGATACGCTACTCTCCGGTCCTCGGGACAATAGGGGAGTTGTTGACGTTTCTGGAGGAGAATCTGAGCGGCGGCCCGACGGAGAAGACCGTCCCGAGAACCGCGGCGCGGAACGCCCCGAAGGCCGCGGCCGCGAAAAAGAAGGCCGCCCGCAAGGGCCGTTAAACTCAGGGACCCTGCGGTCAGGCGAAGGGGCGCGATAGCGCCCGTTCGCCCGGCCCTTCAGGCGTCGGCGCGCGCGCAGAGGACGACGAGCTTCAGATCGCGCTCGACGAGCGGCGCGAAGGTGGTCTGTTCGTAGACCACGGGACCTAAGGCCGGATGGCGAAAGGCCTTCAAGGCCGGATCGCGGAACGAGACCTCGCGTCGTTGCCAATAGGCGCGGAACTCCGGGCTTTGGCCGCAAAGCTCCGACACGAGCTCCTCATACAGCGGATCGCCGGCCAGATCGGCGGAATCCGCGGCGAACTCCGCGACCAGTCGGCGCGCACGGCTCGGCCAATCCACGATAAAGTCGCGGACCGCCGGTTCGCAGAAGACGAATCGGAGCAGGTTGCGCTCCGTCCCGTCGGCCCCCAGCCAATCCGGAAACAGCTCCTGCGCCTGGCGATTCCAGGCCAGCGCATCCCAGTACCGTCCCAGACAGTAGGCCGGCGTCGCGATATGCTCGAGGACCGACGCAATCGCCGCCGGAACCTGCGGCAAGACGCGCGGCACCCGCTGCGGGGCCAGTCCCGCGGCCTCCCAGAGATAGCGACGCTCGGCATCGGTCACGGCGAGTACGGCGGCGAACCGCGCCAAGGTGTCGGGCGAGACCTGGGGGGCCCTGCCCTGCTCGATCCAGGTGTACCACGTGACGCTGATGCCGCAGAGCGCGGCCACCTCCTCGCGCCGCAGCCCCGGGGTACGGCGGCGGCGGGTCCCTGGTGGCTCCAGAGGAGGCGCAGCGCGCTCGCGCAGCGTTCGCAAAAAGCGTCCCAGCTCCTGATGCCGAGTTGTCATTCTGGCCCCCGTTAGTCTCTATACCAGTATAACGAACCGATCTGGTACCCGTATATCGAAGGCGTATGCTGCCGGCATCATCCAACGAGGACCGCCACCATGAGCCATGACCGCGACGTCGCGCACCAGTTCGGCCGCACGGCCGCCCGTTACGAACAGAGCCCCGTTCACGCCCAAGGACCCGATCTGGCGCTCTTTCGGGCATCGGCCGAGCGGCTGCGCCCGCGCCAGGCCCTCGACGTCGGCTGCGGGCCCGGACACGTGGCCTTCACGCTGGCCCCGTTCTGCGAGACCGTGCACGCCGTCGATGCCAGCCCCGAGATGCTCGAGATCGTCGCCGCCAAGGCCCGCGACACCGGCTGCCCGCAGGTCATCTGCCAAGAGGCGTCGGCCGCGCACCTGCCGTTTCCGGACGCCGCCATGGATCTCATGACCTGCCGTTTCAGCGCCCATCACTGGCGCGATGTGGCGGCGGGGATCGGCGAGATCGCCCGCGTCCTGCGGCCCGGCGGCACCTTCATCCTCACCGACAGCGTCGCCGCCGACGATCCGCTGGCCGACACCCACCTCCAGACCATCGAGCTTTTGCGCGACCCGACCCATGTGCGCAACTACTCGGTGTCCGCATGGATGGCGCTTTTCGCGGCGCACGGCCTGGCCCCGGTCCGCACCGACCATTTCCGCATCCGGCTCGCGTTTGACGATTGGGTGGCGCGCGCTTGCGCCACCCCCGAGCGGATCGCGGCCATCGAGGGCCTGCTCCGGCAGGCCCCGGCCGAGGCGCGTGCGCGTCTGGGCGTGGAGGACGATGGCTCGTTTCAGTTGGACGTCCTCACGGCCGAGTGCGTGCGGCGTGCCGATCGATAAGGCGCTAGCGGGGGGCGCGGAACCGGTTTTCTATCGTCCCCACCCCGGCGATGCGCATGCGCACGACGTCGCCCGCGTTCAGATAGCGCGGGGGCTTGAGGCTCATGCCGACCCCGGCGGGCGTACCGGTGGCGATGACGTCGCCCGGCTCCAGCGTCACGAGCTGCGAGAGATAGCTGATGAGCGCCGCCACGCCGTAGATCATGTCCGACGTGCGGCCCTGCTGGCGCAGCTCCCCGTTGACCCAGGTCTCGAGCGTCAGGTCCAGCGGCCCGACGTCGTCTTTCTCCACCACCGCAGGGCCCATGGGCGCGAAGCCGTCGGCGATCTTGCCGGCCAACCACTGGCCGGTCCGAAACTGCAGATCCCGGGCGCTTACGTCGTTGATCACGGTGTACCCGAATACGTGATCCAGGGCGTCGCTCGCCGGCACCTTCGCGGCGCGCCGGCCGATGACGACCCCGAGTTCCACTTCGTAGTCCACCGCCTGCGAGTAGGCCGGGAGGACCACGTCGTCCCGGGGCCCGGTGATGGCGTTGGCCCATTTGGCGAACAACGGCGGCTCCGGCGGGACCGCCTGTCCGATCTCGCGTGCGTGGCTGCGGTAATTGAGGCCGATCCCGATGAAGCGGCCCGGGTCGTGCAAGGGCGCGCCGAGCACGAGGCGATCCTCGGCCAAGACCGCGCCGCGCGCCCGGCCGCGGCGCACGGCGTCGAGAAACGCCCCCGCCCCGGATGATGCGAGCAGCGCGCGCAGGCTCCCCCGGGCGAGCGCCGCCGGGACCCCCGGCGATGCCGGAGCACCCGACTCCCGGTGGCGCCGATAGCACCCCGCCAGGTCGAAGAGACCGTCCGCCGTCCGGACGCCCAGACGATAGCGGCCGCGCGCCGCCTTATACCGGAAAATTTCCACGCCACACCCCGCCTATGCCCTCCCCGACGCCTTGCGGCCGGGGCCTTTATAAATCTCCGTAATATCACCCATAACGCTCTGAAATAACTATCTGATTCTTATCAGGTTATCAAAACAATCCGCTGGCATGCCCCGGATGCTTTCGTGTAAGGTCTGCGCGTCACAACTCTTACGCTTTTGGGAGACCACATGTCAGCAGCGCACCAAGGCGAGCACCACAGCGAGCAGGAGATCAAGTACTCGACCTGTTACATGTGCGCCTGCCGCTGCGGCATCAAGGTAACGATCGAGGACAACAGGGTCCGTTTCATCCAGGGTAACCGCAACCACCCGATCAATAAAGGCGTGCTGTGCGCCAAGGGGTCGGCGGGCATCATGAAGCAATGCTCCCCGGCCCGGCTGCGCAGCCCGCTTATGCGCAAGCCCGGCAGCGAACGGGGCTCGGGCGAGTTCGTCGAGATCTCCTGGGACCAGGCCCTGGACATGCTGACCGAGCGGCTCGCGCGGATCCGCGCCACCGACCCCAACAAGTTCGCGTTTTTTACGGGCCGTGACCAGATGCAGGCGCTCTCGCGGCTATTCGCGGAGCAGTTCGGGACGCTCAACTGGTCGGCGCACGGCGGGTTTTGTTCGGTGAACATGGCGGCCGCCGGGCTCTATACCCTGGGCTACGCCTTTTGGGAGTTCGGGGACCCCGACTGGGACCGCACCAAATACTTCATGCTTTGGGGAGTCGCCGAAGACCACAACTCGAACCCGATGAAGATCGGCATCGAAAAGCTAAAGAGCCGCGGCGGCAAGTTCGTCGGGATCAACCCGGCGCGCACCGGCTATCAGGCGGTCGCCGACGAATGGGTGCCGATCCGGCCCGGAACGGACGCGATGCTGGCCCTGTCCATGGTCCACGTCCTGCTCTCGCGCGAACTCTTCGACTGGGAATTTCTGATCCGCTACACGAATGCGCCGTTTTTGGTCGTGCAGACCCCGGGCGAGAAGGGCGACGGACTTATCTATCGCGACGAGGCGGGCCATCCCCTCGCCTGGGACCTGAAGAAAGAGGCCTTCGTGAACGGGCTCGACGCGTCGTGCCACCCGGCCCTGTTCGGCGAGCACACAACGCCGGACGGCCGCACGGTCAAGACCGTCATGACGCTGCTGGCCGAGCGCTACCTGAATGAGCGCTTCGCACCGGAGAATGCCGCGAAGATCTGCGGCGTGCCGGCAGGGACCATCGAGCGCCTGGCGCTGGAGATGGCCCACATCGCCTTCAAGGAGACCATCGAGATCCCGGTCGAATGGACCGACTGGGCCGGCCGCAAACACGACAAATTCATCGGCCGCCCGGTGTCCATGCACGCCATGCGCGGGGTCTCGGCGCATTCCAACGGCTTTCAGGCGGCGCGCGCCATCCATTTCCTGCAGATCCTGCTTGGCACGATCGACTGCCCCGGCGGATTCCGTGCCAAGGCGCCCTATCCGCGCCCCGTGCCCGCGCCCGGCAAGCCCGCCCGGCACAGCGCGCCCAACACCCCGCTCGACGCGCACCCCCTGGGCTTCCCGACTGCCCCCGAGGACCTCGTCATCGACGACGAGGGGCGGCCGCTGCGCATCGACAAGGCCTATTCCTGGGAGGCGCCGATCGCCAACCACGGCCTCATGCACATGGTGATCACCAACGCCGTCAAGGGCGACCCGTACCCGATCGACACCTTGCTGTTTTTCATGGCCAACATGGCGTGGAATTCCAGCATGAATACGGCGAACATCCAGGACATGCTGCGCGAGAAGGGTCCCGACGGGGAATACAAGATCCCGTTTCTTGTGGTCGTCGACGCCTTCCATTCGGAGACCGTGCATTTCGCGGACCTGGTCTTGCCCGACACGACCTATCTCGAGCGTTACGACGCGATCTCGCTCCTCGACCGGCCGATCTCCGAGCCCGACGCGGTCTGCGATTCGATACGCCATCCGCTCCTGGCCCTGGATCGCGACGTGCGTCCCTGGCAGGAGGTGCTGGTCGAACTCAGCACCCGCCTGAAGCTCCCGGCGTTCACGAACCCCGACGGGACGCCCAAGTATAAAGGCTACAAGGACTTCATCACCTATTACGAGCGTGAGCCCGGCATCGGCTTTCTCGCCGGCTATCGGGGCGCCGACGGCAGCAAATCGCTGCGCGGCGAACCCAACCCCCAACAGTGGGAGCGCTATATCGAAAACCAGGGCTTCTTCCAATACCACCTGCCCAAGGGCATCCGGTATATGCGCTTCGCCAATCAGGGCTACCTGGAATTCGCCAAGGAGGCGGGCTTCCTGAAGACCGCCGAGCCGATCATCATCGAACTCTATTCGGAGGCCATTCAGCGGTTCCGGCTGGCCGGGCTCGGACTCTATGACGGACCGATGCCCAAGGAGCGCGTCGACCAGGAACGCCTGGCGACCTACTTCGACCCCCTGCCGGACTACTACGAGCCTCTGGAGCAGCAGCGGGTCGACAAGGACGAGTATCCGTTCTTCGCGGTGAACCAGCGGCCCATGATGATGTACCACTCCTGGGATTCGCAAAACGCGTGGCTGCGGCAGATCATCGCCCAAAACCACCTCTACATGAACCGTGCGCGCGGCGAGAGCCTCGGCTTCAAGGACGAGGACTGGGTCTGGGTCGAATCGCATAACGGCAAGATCCGCGTGCAGCTGCGCCTGATCGAGGGCTGCCAGGAAGACACGGTGTGGACCTGGAACGCGATCGGCAAGCAGTCGGGGACCTGGGGCCTAAAGCCCGGCGCGCCGGAGGCCACCCAGGGGTTCTTGATGAACCACCTGATCTCGGAACTCCTTCCCGAGAAGCCGGGCGAGCGGCGCCTCACGAACTCCGATCCGATCACAGGCCAAGCCGCCTGGTACGACCTGCGCGTGAAGGTGACGCGCGCCGCGCCGGGCGAGGAAGGGGTGTGGCCGACGTTCGCCAACGTACCGCCGCTGCCGGGGGCGCCGGCCAAACCCGACGTCCTGCGCTACAACACGCGCGTCAAAGCCTAGCTGGAGGAGCCTGTCATGCGCCTGGGACTTGTCATCGATCTCGATACCTGCGTCGGCTGCCACGCCTGCGCCACCGCCTGCAAGGAATGGAACACGAGCGCCATCACGGCACCGCTCACCGACTACGACCCTTACGGGAAGGAGCCGTCCGGGGTGTGGTTCAACCGCATCCGTCATTACGAGATCGGCGAGTATCCGAACAACAAGACCATCAATTTTCCGATGTCGTGCATGCACTGCGAGAACGCCGAGTGCGTCACCGTCTGCCCGACCGGCGCCTCCTACAAGCGGCCGGAGGACGGCATAGTGCTCGTCGACCAGGACAAGTGCATGGGCTGCAACTACTGCTCGTGGGCCTGCCCTTACGGCGCGCGCGAACTCGACCGCGAGTCCGGCACGATGAAGAAATGCACCTTGTGCGTCGATCGCATCTACGACGAGGCGCTGCCGGCCGAGGAGCGCCAGCCGGCGTGCGTGCTGGCCTGTCCGGCGCATGCCCGGCTCTTTGGAGACCTGGACGACCCGGAGAGCACGACAAGCCGCGCGGTGCGCGAGCGCGGCGGCTATGCGCTCATGCCCGAGCTCAACTACAGTCCGACAAACCATTATCTGCCGCCGCGGACGCGGCCTTCGATATCCACCTCCGACCTGCCGCGCGGATCGCTCGCGCGCAAGGTCAAGGAGTGGGTCAACCGCGTTGTTGAACGTTAATTCTTGCAAATAGGGGGCCTTAAAATATGAACCCGTCACTTGCCGTCATATTCTTAACGCTCTTTTCGGGCGCCGGATTCGGTCTTATGGCGACGGTCGCGGTCGTGAACGACTTCGCGATCGACGGCGGTCTGAGCCCGTTGCGTACCGCAATCCTCGTGGCGCTCGCCCTGCTGCTCGTCACGATGGGCATGGTGTCGTCGACCGCCCACCTCGCGAACCCCAAGAACGCCTGGCGGGCGTTCACCCGCTGGCGGACCTCGTGGCTCGCCCGGGAAGGCGTGTTCGCGGTCCTCTTCTACCCGGTCGCGATCGCGTACCTGGGCTGGGTGTTCTTCACGAACACCGACCGCGATGGCGTCGCCCTCGCGCTCGGCAACGCCGCGGCCTTGATCGGGCTTATCACCATCTTCTGCCAGGGCATGATCTACGCCTGCCTGCGGACCATACGCCAATGGCACACGCCGCTCGTCCCGGCGAATTTCTATGCCTTGGGGCTTGCGCTTGGCATGACCGTGCTCGCGACAAGCCGCGTGCTCGCCCGCGGGCACGACCTGGTCCTGGTGAGCACCGCCAGCGCCCTGCTGGTCGCGGCGGCGGTGATGAAGGCCATCTATTACTTCTGGATCGGCGCCCCGAGCGGCACGACCCTGCAGACGGCGACCGGGTTTACCCGCGGCCGCGTGCGGCTCCTCGATCAGGGGCATACCTTTGGGACCTTCCTGACCCATGAGTTCAGCAACTCAATAAGCCCGGTGCGCGCGCGGTACTTCAAGATCGGGGTCTATCTTTTGGGATTCCTAGCTCCGATCGCGATCTTGCTGCTCGCCACCCGCACACCCATCGGCCTAACCGTACTGCTGGCCCCAGTGCTTGCGTTCATAGGGATCGGGCTCGAGCGCTACCTCTTCTTCGTGGAGGCCCAGCACGTCGTAAACCTCTATCACGGACGCATGCCCGGCCCCTTGCCGCAGATGCATCCGGCCTTGCGCGCCCACGCCGCGGACGCCTTGTCCGCCGGCAAGCCGGGCCGTCTGGTCCCGAGCTACGAGAAGCGCTAGGGCCTGCTAGAGCTTCTCGGCGCCAGCGACTATAGTGTCTAAGACCATAGGCGCGGGAGTCGGGCCATGCCGGAGAGCGAGCGTAGCGGTGTGCTGACGCATTTCGATGCGAAGGGGCAGGCGCGCATGGTGGACGTGACCGAGAAGACCGTCACCCATCGGATGGCGCGCGCCGAGGGGCACATTACGATGGCCCCCGAGACCGCCGAGACGATCCGCGCCGGTACGACACGTAAAGGCGACGTTCTGGGGGTCGCGCGCCTCGCGGCGATCCAGGCCGCCAAGCGCACCGACGCACTGATCCCGCTCTGCCATCAGGTTCCGATCTCCGGGCTCGAGGTCGGATGGGACTTTCTCGACGCCACCTGCCTGCGCTGCTCGGTCACCGTCCGCACGCAATATGTGACCGGTGTGGAGATGGAGGCCCTGACGGCGGTAGGCATCGGGCTACTGACCGTTTACGATATGTGTAAGGCCATGGATCGCGGCATGGTCATAGGCGGAATACGGCTGGTGCATAAGGAGGGAGGCCGCTCTGGAACCTGGAATCGCTCATGATGCGGTAGAACACGCACGGACCATCCGGCCGGCAACGGATCTCCACGACCGCTTCGGCCGCCGCATCTCCTACCTGCGAGTGTCGCTGACCGAGCACTGCAACCTGCGTTGCCGCTATTGCTCCCCGCAGGAAGGCACGCCGCGGTTTGCGCGCAAGGACCATCTGGCCCCCGCCGAGCTCGACCGCCTGCTTTCGGTCTTTCATGCGCTCGGCGTGCGCCATATGCGCTTTACCGGCGGCGAGCCGCTGCTTTACCCTTGGCTGGCCGATCGCATCACCCATGCCCGCGACCTCGGTGTCGCCAAACTGAGTGTCAGCACCAACGGCTATCTGCTCGACCGGCTCTCCGGTCCCCTCGCGCAGGCGGGCCTCAAGCGTATCAATGTGAGCGTGGACAGCCTCGTGCCGGAGCGCTTTGAGCGCATCACCCGGGGCGGCGATCTGCGCCGCGTCCTGCGCGGTCTTTTCATCGCCCGCGAGTCCATACCCCACATCAAATTGAACGTAGTCCTCCTCAAAGACGAGAACTTCGACGAGATCCCGGCGCTCGTCGACTTCGCCCTGCGCGAAGGCTTCGATATCCAGTTCATAGAGACCATGCCTTTGGGGATCGCAGGCAGCGCGAGCCGTGCGCAAAGCTATGTGAGCGTGGCCGAGGCCGAGGCGCATATCGCGCGCTCGCATGCCTTGGTCGCCCGTTCCCGGGCGACGGACGACGGACCGGCGAGGCGCTTTGGTGTCGCGGGCTTTGCAAGCGAGATCGGCTTTATAAGTCCCATCAGCCAGAACTTCTGCGCGGGCTGCAACCGCGTCCGACTCACATCCACCGGGCGGCTTGTCTATTGTCTCGGGCAAGACGACGGCGTCGACCTCCTGGGACCGCTGCGCGAAGGGCTTTCGCAGGAGGCGCTGGCGGATTTCGTCCGCCAGAAGGTCTGGCACGAAAAGCCCGAGCGGCACACCTTCAATGACGAGCCGTCGCGCGCCGCGCCCGTCTATATGATGCGCCTCGGAGGATGATCATGATCACGGTTCGCTGCTTTGCCGCGGTGCGCGAGATCCTGGGCTACGACACGCGTAAGCTCGCGCCTTCGGACACGCTGCAACGGGCCTCGGACGTCCTGAACGCCGTAGCCGGGCCCCGCATCGCGGACCTGCCAAGGCCGCTTCTGGTGGCCATCAACTGCGAGCATGCCGCGCTGACAAGCCCGGTGCATGACGGTGACGAGGTGGCGTTCTTTCCTCCGGTGAGCGGCGGCTGATGATCGTACGGTTGCAGACCGAGGACTTCGACCCCGAACACGAGGCCCAGGCCCTCGGGGTCAAGGGGGCGGGCGCGCGGGTCAGTTTCGTGGGGACGGTGCGCGACATGGCCGCGGACCGCACGATCACGGCGCTCGATATCGAACACTACCCGGAGATGACCAAGGCCGAGATCATGCGCATCGGGGCGGCCGCCCTGGCGCGCTGCGCCCTCCTGGACGTCCTTATCATCCACCGGCACGGACATCTCGCGGCCGGGGACCGTATCGTGCTGGTTGTCACATGGGCGGCGCACCGCAAGACCGCGTTTCGAGGCTGCGAGGAGATCGTAGACGCCCTCAAGACCCGCGCGCCCTTCTGGAAAAAGGAGATCACGGACCAGGGAGACATCTGGGTACCGGGCGAAATCCCAGCCCCGTAGCGCGCCCTGCCTGCCGCGAGCGGCCGCCGGATCCCCCGACCGCACCGCGCCGCCAACCCTCTCTCCGGGACCACCCTGGCGGCCCCCATCCGGATTCTTCGCAGCCCACCCCCTTGAAGGCCTCCCCGAGGGCTCAAGGCCCAGAGGGCATTCGACACAAGACCGGGCACCGGGGGCGACCCCCGACTGGAGGGGCCAAACGCCCGCCGTGACGCCATTTTTATCCCACCAGGCCGCGCAGCAGGCGCCCCCCCACCCGCACCGGCCCGCCAGCGGATTCCCTTCCGCCGATCAAGCCGCTAGAATAGCCGCACATTTTATATTCATATAACGTATCTGGTTACTCGGACATTCAGGGCCGGCCGGCCGGCCGCCATCTGGGCGTCGTACCCGGATCACATCCTCAGAGGAGCAACATGGATCAATCCAAGCGTTACGCCGATCTCTCTCTCGCGGAGGCGGATCTCATCGCCGGCGGCCAACACATTCTGTGCGCCTATACCATGAAACCGAAGGCCGGCCACGGCTACCTCGAGGCGGCAGCCCACTTCGCCGCCGAATCCTCCACCGGCACCAATGTCGAGGTCTCGACCACCGACGACTTCACGAAGGGCGTCGACGCGCTCGTCTATCACATCGACGAGGCCAAGGAGGACATGCGCATCGCCTACCCTCTCGACCTCTTCGATCGCAACATGATCGACGGGCGCATGATGCTGGTGTCCTTCCTCACCCTGACCATCGGCAACAACCAGGGCATGGGCGACATCGAGTACGCCAAGATGATCGACTTCTACATGCCCCCGCGCGCCATTCAGCTGTTCGACGGCCCCGCCAAGGGTATCGCCGATCTGTGGCGCATCCTCGGCCGGCCGGTCAACGATGGCGGCTACATTGCCGGCACCATCATCAAGCCGAAACTGGGCCTGCGCCCCGAGCCCTTTGCCGCGGCGGCCTACCAGTTCTGGCTGGGCGGCGATTTCATCAAGAACGACGAGCCGCAGGGCAATCAGGTGTTCGCCCCCCTCAAAAAGACCATACCGCTCGTCTATGACGCCATGAAGCGCGCCATGGACGAAACCGGCGAGGCCAAGCTCTTCTCGATGAACATCACCGCCGACGACCACTTCGAGATGTGCGCGCGCGCCGACTTCGCCCTGGAGACCTTTGGTCCCGACGCCGACAAGCTCGCCTTCCTGGTCGACGGCTACGTCGGCGGCCCCGGCATGATCACCACCGCACGGCGCCAATATCCGGACCAGTACCTGCATTACCATCGCGCCGGCCACGGTGCCGTGACCTCGCCAAACTCCAAGCGCGGCTATACCGCCTTCGTGCTGGGCAAAATGGCGCGCCTTCAGGGTGCCTCCGGCATCCACGTGGGCACCATGGGCTACGGCAAGATGGAGGGCGAGGCCGATGACCGCATGATCGCCTACATGATCGAGCGCGACAGCGTCGACGGACCGGTCTACCACCAGGAATGGTACGGCATGAAGCCCACGACGCCGATCATTTCCGGCGGCATGAACGCCTTGCGCCTGCCCGGGTTCTTCGAGAATCTCGGCCACGGCAATGTCATCAATACCGCAGGCGGCGGTTCGTACGGCCATATCGACAACCCGGCGGCCGGCGCCCGATCCCTGCGCCAGGCCTACGAGTGCTGGAAGGCCGGTGCCGACCCCATCGAGTGGGCCCGCGAACACCGCGAGTTCGCGCGCGCCTTCGAGTCGTTCCCGCACGATGCCGACAAGCTCTTCCCGGGCTGGCGCCACAAGCTGGGCGTGCGCGCCGCGTAAGCATAAAGCCCCCACAGGGCGTCCCGGAAAGCCCCGCTACCCCAAGCGGGGCTTTCTTTTTGTCCCCCGCCCAGCCCGACACAGGGCGTTCTTGGTAAACCCGCGCCGGACCCCCGCCGCCCCCTCCTTCGCTGACCCCAGGACCTCCGCCGGCGGCCGCCGATCGCCCGGGACGCCCCCCTTACGCCCCCAACGACGCCGCCAGATCCCCCTCGATCTGCAGCCACTGCTCCTCGCACACCTCGCGGCGCGCTTGCAGATCATCCCGCTCGGACGTCAGCTGCCGGACGCGATCGAGTGCGCGCTGATAGACAAGCGGGTCGGCAAGCTCCCGGTCGATTGCCCCGATCTGCGCCTCGATCTCCGCCATCTCGGCCTCGAGTCTCTGTTGTGCCCGCGCCTTGACCTTGAGGGTGTCCGAGGACGACCGCGGCTTGGTGCGCCGCACGGTCTCAGTCCGGGGGGCGGAGGCTCCCTGTCGCGCCAGCGCCCAGCGCTGGTAGTCAGCCAGATCGCCGGCAAACGCCTGGGCCTGGCCGTCGGCGACAAGCCACAGAGTATCGGCGCAGCCGCGGATGAGGTGGCGGTCGTGGGAAACGAGCACCAGGGCCCCCGTGTAGTCCTGCAAGGCCAACATCAGGGCATCACGCATATCGAGATCGAGATGGTTGGTGGGCTCATCAAGCACCAGCACATGCGGCCGCAGCCACGCAAGTCCGGCGAGCACGAGGCGGCTCTTTTCGCCGCCGGAGAATGTGGCGACGGGCCTATCCACCGTGGCGGCCCCGAAACCGAACCCGCCGAGGTAGTTGCGCAGATCCTGGACCCGCGCCTTAGCGTCGAGCGCCGCAAGATAGGTAATGGGTGTGCGGGCCGTATCCAATTGCTCGATGTGGTGCTGCGCGAAATAGCCGACGGCCACCCCCGGCCCCCGCTCGGCCTCGCCCCCTCTCGGCTTCAGGATCCCCACCAGAAGCTTAAGGAAGGTCGATTTACCGGCGCCGTTGGGACCGACCACGGCAATCCGGTCGCCCGGACCTATGGTGAGATTCACGTCATGAAAGAGCGCCGGTCCGCCGTCATAGGCAAATCCGGCCCGGCGCAGGCCAAGCAGCGTCTGAGGGGCGCGCTCCGGGCCCTCCAGGCGCAAGGTGTAGCCGCTGTCGACCTGGACCTCGGCCACGCGCGACATGCGCTCGAGCATCTTCAGGCGGCTTTGGGCCTGGCGCGCCTTGCTCGCCTTGGCCCGGAAGCGGGTGACGAATCGCTCGAGCTCGGCGATACGCTGCTGCTGACGGGCGCGCGTCGTCTCCTGCGTAGCCAGCGCCTGGGCCCGCTGGGCCTCGAAGTCGTCGTAGTGACCCGTGTAGGTGGTCAGCCGCCCACCCTCTATATGGGCGATGCGGTTGACTAGGGCGTTCAGGAAATCGCGATCATGGGAAACCACGACCACCGCCCCCTCGTAGCGCGCCAGATACTGCTCGAGCCAGGCGATGGCCTCGAGATCAAGATGGTTGGTGGGCTCATCGAGCAGCAGGAGGTCTGCGCGGCGCATCAAGGCCCGTGCGAGATTGAGGCGCATGCGCCAGCCGCCGCTCAAGGCCGAGGCCGGACGATCGAGATCGCGGTTGGCAAAGCCGAGGCCCGCAAGAAGCTGGGCGGCCCGGGCCGAGGCGGCAAAACCGCCGATTTCCTCAAAACGGGCCTGGGCCTCGAAATAGCGCTGGTCGTGAGCACCCTCCGCCAGGATGCGCTCGAGCGTACGCAGCTCCACGTCCCCGTCCAGCGCGACATCCAGAACGGACCGGTCGCCCGCCGTCAGTTCTTGCTCAACCTCGGCGATCGCGATGCCAGGGTGCCGGCCGACCTCGCCCCGATCCGGTTCCAGGGTGCCGGCCATGAGCCGCAAGAGCGTCGATTTGCCGCAGCCGTTGCGCCCGACGAGACCGATACGCTGTCCACGAAAGACCTCGAGATCGACGTCGGCGAGCAGCCGGTGCCCCGCCTGCTGGTAGTCTAGACCGCGTATCGTCAACATCGCGCCATTCTAGCTGCTCAAATCGCACAAGGCGACGCAGCGTCATGGCCCCGGTGCCCCTCTTCCAGGCATCAGCACCGAGGCGCCCGTGTTGCGCCTTTGCGCACGGTGCATATTCGGGTATCATCCCCTGCCACACGGGGCGTAGCGCAGCCTGGTAGCGCACCTGAATGGGGTTCAGGTGGTCGGAGGTTCAAATCCTCTCGCCCCGACCAATAAAAACAAGAACTTAGCATAACACCATATCCCCAATATTGATTTTTTGCTCCAAATTTGCTCCACTTGCTTACCAGTCCGAGACATAAATTCGGGGAGTAAAGTGGCGTCGATTCGAAAGCGCGGCGACCTTCAATGGGAAGCGCGCGTCCGTAAACGCGGCCAGCCCGTCCAATGCAAGACCTTCACGACCAAGGCCAAAGCCGAATCCTGGGCCAAGCAGATCGAATCGGAGATGGACCGGGGTGTATTCGTGTCACGCGCGGAAGCGGAGAACACGAGTTTAAAAGAGGCCTTGGAGCGTTACAGTCGCGAGGTATCTTCCCGGAAAAAGACCGCCAACCGCGAGATATATACGATTCGCTGGTGGCAGACCTCCGCATTAGGTCCACGATCGCTCGCCTCGAT
>DAIDMD010000020.1 GCA_027449165.1 Acidiferrobacter sp.
GCAACCAACGGCTTAGAAGGCCGTTGCTCTATCCATTGAGCTACGGGCGCCTCGTTCCTGTTGGTCGGGGTAGAGGGATTCGAACCCCCGACACCCTGCTCCCAAAGCAGGTGCGCTACCAGGCTGCGCTATACCCCGAGCTTGCCTCCGTCCGACTCGACGAAGGGTCCGAAATATACCCTTGGTGCCCGGCTTCGTCAACGCGACCCCCGGATCGTCGGGGCACACCCCGCGGCGCGCGAGGGCCGGGGGAAGGCTTGGCCGCGCCCGGCCCGCCGTGGGATGATAGCGCTTTCCTTCTGGCGGACCCTTATGACCGCGCGCCTCATCGATGGCAAACGAATCGCCGCGTCTCTCCTCGCGGACATCAAAGAGCGGGTCGATGAACGTGAACGCAAGGGCCTGCGCCGCCCCTGCCTTGCCGTCATCCTGATCGGTGACGACCCGGCGTCGGCCATCTACGTCCGCAACAAGACCGAGGCCTGCAAGCAGGCCGGCATCGGCTCGGTCCCGTATATCCTGAAGACCGCCCCGAGCGAGGCCGAGCTCCTGGACCTCATCGCGCGCCTGAACGACGACCCCAACATCGATGGCATCCTGCTCCAGTTGCCCCTGCCACCCCCCCTCCGGCCAGAGCCCTTTATCGAGTGCATCCTGCCGACCAAAGATGTCGACGGGTTTCATCCCTACAACATGGGGCGGCTCGCCGTGCGCCGCCCGGCCCTGCGGCCGTGCACCCCCGCGGGCGTCATGACGCTCCTGCGCCATACCGGCGTCAATCTTCGGGGGCTCCACGCGGTCGTCGTCGGCGCATCGAACCATGTAGGGCGGCCCATGGGCCTTGAACTGCTCCTGTCCGGCTGCACGGTGACGACCTGCCACCGATTCACGAGAGACCTTCGCGCGCACGTCGAGCGCGCCGATATCCTGGTCGCGGCGGCGGGCAAGCCGCGGCTCATAGCCGGGGATTGGATCAAGGAGGGAGCAATCGTCATCGACATCGGCATGAACCGTCTGCCGGACGGCCGCCTGGTCGGCGACATCGACTTCGAAGAGGCACAAAAACGAGCAGGATGGATCACGCCGGTACCCGGAGGTGTCGGGCCGATGACGGTTGCCACCCTGCTCGCCAATACGCTCGAGGCCGCCTCGCTTCGGCCTTCGCCATAAAGCTAGGGGCTCGAACGACCTAGGGAGTGCCGCGCGCCGGAATCTCTGACTACGGCCCGGCTACGACGGCCAGCTTATTGGCTGGAGGAGCTATTCTTCGTGGTCGAGGGCGAAGACGACATCCCGTTCATCGACGACGAGCCGCTCGAAGACGAACTGCCGGAGGCAGGCGCTGCCGACGACCCGCTGGGCGCCGACGAGCCAGTGCTCGGGCTCGCGGTCGCGGCGCTACCGGTGCCGGACGAAGACGGCGAGGATGTGCCCTGGTTCGAGGACTTGTGGCAGCCGGCCAACGCAAAAAGGACCGCCGAGGCAAGAATCAATTTCTTCATTATGATCTCCGATACATTGGGGGTTAGAGGAGCACACGCTCCAGCCCCCAATTATATCCAATGTAGGGGCCATCCTGCGCAAGTCATTTTTTATGACGCCCCGACCACGCCGATAGACGCGGTATTCGGACCGAGGATACGCGGACAGCCCCACGCACTACCGAGCCTATTCCCACGCTCGCGCCGCCCCCTCACCGGTAGCGGTCACGCAGATAGGGGAGCGCCCACGGGCGCAGCCGCTCGCGCACCTCGGGCTCCAGGTGACGAAAAGAGCGTACTATTCCCCGACACGATGCCGCGCCGCAGGCGCACGCGAACCCCGGGAAATCCGCCTCGTCGATGGCGCAGGAATAATCCCACGTAATCTCTTCGTTGGCGGCAATGTCCCGCAACGCCCTCAGCACGAGACCGTCTGCAAAACCCCCATTCGGCGCGCAGGAGTGATTCACGAAGTCGTCGGCACCCCCCGAGGGGCCCAGATAGAGGTCGTCCCCGACTTGAAGGTGATAGTCCTGAAAATCCACCTGCTCCCGCCGCAGGAGGGGCCCGCGAAACGTGATCAAAGCGGTCCCTGCGGCAATGAGGCCGGTGGCGAACACCCCGCGGCCGTGCTGCGGGCTCTCCCGGACATAGATCAAGACGGCCGCCTCCCCCATCGCCTCATGTTACACTCCCCCGATGCGCCCATACCTCGACCTTATGCGCCATATCCTCGACCACGGGGCCGCCAAAGGCGACCGGACCGGGACCGGGACGCTGAGCGTATTCGGATACCAGATGCGCTTTGCGCTCGGCGAGGGGTTCCCCCTCGTCACCACCAAGCGCCTGCACCTGCGCTCCATCATCCACGAGCTCCTCTGGTTCCTCAAGGGGGACACGAACATCCGCTACCTGCACGACCATGGGGTCCGGATCTGGGACGAATGGGCGGACGCCAACGGTGACCTCGGACCGATCTACGGCGCCCAGTGGCGCTCGTGGCCGGCACCGGGCGGCGAGACCATCGACCAGATCCGCGATGTCGTCGAGGCGATCCGCCGCGACCCGAATTCACGCCGTCTCGTGGTGTCGGCATGGAATGTCGCGGCACTGCCGCAGATGCGGCTCGCCCCCTGTCACGCCCTCTTCCAGTTCTACGTCGCCGACGGCCGGCTCTCCTGTCAGCTCTACCAGCGCAGCGCCGATGTCTTCCTCGGCGTCCCGTTCAATATCGCCTCCTACGCCCTCCTGACCCACATGGTCGCGCACGTCACGGGCCTGGGCGTCGGGGATTTCATTCATACGCTGGGCGACGCCCACCTCTACCGCAACCATATCGACCAGGCACGCGAGCAGCTATCGCGCGAGCCGCGCCCGCTCCCCCAGCTCGTCCTCAATCCGGATGTCACGGATCTCTTTTCCTTCCGCTTCGAGGACATCGAAATCCGCGGTTACGACCCGCATCCGGCCATCAAGGCCCCGGTGGCCATATGAGGATCGCGATCCTCGCCGCGGTGGCGCGCAATGGCACCATAGGCCGGGACAACCGCCTCCCCTGGCACCTGCCGGACGACCTGCGCCGCTTCCGCGCGCTGACGCTCGGAAAGACCGTGATCATGGGCCGCAAGACCTACGAATCGCTCCCTGGCGCCCTGCCGGGCCGCCATAGTATCATCGTATCGAGGGATCTGAAGGACTCGCCGGCAGGCAACGACATCGAACTCGCGCGCTCCCTGGAGGATGCCTTGGGGCGCGGGCGTTCGAGCGAGGTCTTCGTTATCGGGGGGGCGAGCCTGTACCGGCAGATATTGCCGCAGGCCCATCGCCTCTACCTGACGGAAATCGATGCCGAGATCGCAGGCGACGCCTTCTTTCCGGCCTACGACCGCGCCGACTGGGCGGTCGTCACCGACGAGGCGCACCCCGCCGATGACCGCCACCCCCATTCTTTCCGCTTTCTGACGCTCGAGCGGCGTACCTAACCTTTCAGGAGATGCTCCCCGCAAGGCTTTCGGCAAGCGCCCGCTGCGCGGCGCTGCCTTCCGACCGGACCTCGTCGAGTATTCCGCGCGCGCCGTCCTTGTCGCCCATCTCGATGTACGCCCGGGCAAGATCGAGCTTGGTGTCGACGGCATCGCTGTCGACCGCGAGCGCCACCTCGCTGTCCTCGGTCTCGCCTCCGGGTATCTCGAACGGCAGATCCACCGGTCTGCGGGCCGGGGCCGACGCGCCCAGATCCAGGTCGCCCGCCGCAAGATCCCCCGTCTCCTCCTCGTCGAACCGGATCGCGAATTCCTCGGCGCCGGCCTCAGGTGGGGTCTCCGACTTAAGCGACTGATCCCACTGGAAATCCACGGCCCCCGCCTGGGCGTCCTCGGCCACGGATGCGTTCGGGAGGTCTCGCCCGGTATCCTCCGCAAGCTCCGAGGGGCGGGCCAGGTCGAGCGAAAAATCCAGGACCCCGTCGTCGCCGAGGGTGGGCTCGTCTTGCTTGCGGTCGCCCGCCCCCGCTCGATCCATGGACCAGTCCAGGGATCCCTCCGCCGCGCCCCGCTGCGGCTGGGCGCCGCGCGGCGCGGACACCTCTTCGAGCTCCCGGGCCACGGCCGCGAAGTCGATACGATCGGCCAATCCGGATACGGATGCGGGCTCATCCTCCCGATCCCGGCCGGCGCCTGCCACGGAGGTCGGCGCGTCACCCTTGAAAAGGGGGTTCGACGGATCGAGCTTACGGCCCATCTCCTCGACCTTCTGCCACGCCGGTCCACGCCCCTCGGAGGCGGCATAGATCTCCTCGGCCACGATATCGAAGGTCTTTTTGTCGTGACGCTGCAGGTAGATCTCGAGCAGCTTCAACTTCAACTCCAGACGCGCCGGCTCCTTCGCCGCCGCCTCCTTCAGGATCTCCTCGGCCTGCTCATCCCGTCCGTAGGCCAGATAAACATCCGCCTCGGCCAAGGGATCCACCTCGTCGGTGTGCAGCGCGCCCCCCGCATTGCCTTGGCTGAACTCGCTCAGAAACGATACATCCGGCGTCTTCGGCAGCCCCGCCGTATCCGGCATCTGACCCTCGGAATTCAGGCCCCCGCCCGATAGGATGCTTTCCTCGAACTCCGCCATCGTTTGCCGCCGCCTGCGAATCACCAGCAGGCCGCCGCCCAGAACGATGATCAGCAGGGCCCCGAGGATGGGCGTGCGCTCGGACGACATCAGCGTCGACAGGAACGACGGCGCGGGGGCGAGCGGCGGGATCGGCCTCACCGGCGGAACCGCTCGCCGTATGGGCATTGGGTGCGAAAGAGGCTTGGCGACCGGCTTGGCGACCGCTGCGACCGGCTTGGGCGCCGCCTTGGAGATAACCCCGTCGACCACCGTCGGCGGCAGCGCGTGGCGCTCCGCGGCCCGCCGCTGCAGCAGCGCCAACTCCTGGTCTTCGAGGGTCATGAGCCGCTTGGTCTTGGCCAACTCCTTCTGCAGCC
Source organism: Acidiferrobacter sp. (assembly GCA_027449165.1). Lineage (GTDB taxonomy): Bacteria > Pseudomonadota > Gammaproteobacteria > Acidiferrobacterales > Acidiferrobacteraceae > Acidiferrobacter. Next base: position 4,961 of record DAIDMD010000020.1, read on the forward strand.
GCTGCAGGCGGCGCCCCAAGGACCCAGACGCGCCGGCCTCCTGGCCGCCGCCCCCGCCCGCCGCGACCGGCGTCGCGAGCTTGGCGACCTCGATCCGCAAGGGCCGCCGGTTGGCCGGCAAGACCCGCGTCTGACCCAAGCCCCCGGAAACCCCCGCGCTCGGCCCCTGGGCCACTGTCGGGGCCTGTGCCAACTGTGATTTATAACGGTTCCAGGCGACGTCCTGAGACGCCAGCCAAGCCGCGGCGTGCCGCTGGCCTATCGCAACGATCTCGTGCCGGGTCGGGATCCTGAGCACGGCGCCCGCGCGCAAGTCATTGACGTTCTTTTGGAAAAAGGCCTGCGGGTTGGCCCGGAGAAAGGCCTCCAGGGTCTGCGGCATGGTCCCGCCCTGCGGCGCGGTGCGCGCCGCCACCCCCCACAGGGTCTCGCCCGGCCGGATCACGGTGGTCGTCCGGCGTTCGCGGTACGGGCGCAGCCGGGCCCGCGGGGCCAGCGCCGATACGATCGGCCGGATCCGCGACGGCATCGCGCCCTGAGGCAGCACGGCGATACCGCTCGTGGGGTTCAGGAGCGCGGTGTACATCCGCAGCAGGGATCCCCCGGACCAGCGCACGCGCAGCAGGAAATGCAAAAAGGGTTCATCGATGGGTCGTCGGCTGCGCAGGACGACCTCATAGCCCCCTCCCGGGGAACGCTCGACGCTGCAATGGATGGCGCGCAGCATGCGCGACTTGCGCAGGCCCGCGGCGGCGAAATCGGCGCTGGAGGCCATGGTCGCGTGCACCGAGTGCCGCTCGCCGCGATGCAGGGACAAAAGCGGGATCTCGGCGTGCAGCGGCTGCCCCAGATTCGATGTGACCGCGAGGGGTCCGAGGCCCAAGGCCTGCGCGAGCGGCGTATAAAGAAGCGCGGTCGCCCAAAGGACGGGCGCTATTCTCGACCGGTATCTGCGATTCTTCGCCATGTACGACTGCTCCTGGGAACGCGGTCCGCCCCCCGAGATTTCATGAGTTGCCGGGGTTTTCTTAAGAAACCCCTCGAAGTTGTCCTTCCGACTATAGACTATAAAAACGCCGCTACCAAATGCTCGGCGATCTGAATACTGTTCAGGGCCGCCCCCTTGCGCAGGTTGTCCGATACGACCCACATATCGAGCCCCCGCGGATGCGATACGTCCTCGCGTATGCGGCCCACGAAGACCGCGTCGCGCCCCGCCGACTCGGTGACCGCCGTCGGGTAGCCGCCCGGCCTGCGCTCGTCCAGGACCACGACCCCCGGCGCCTTCTCCAAAAGCGCGCGGGCCCGCTCGGCCGACAGCTTCTCGCGCGTCTCGATGTGCAGCGCCTCGGAATGGCCGTACACCACCGGCACCCGCGCCGTTGTGGGATTTACGCGGATCGAGGGGTCCCCCATGATCTTGTTCGTCTCCCACACCATCTTCATCTCTTCCTTGGTATAGCCATTCTCCAGAAAGACATCAATATGGGGTAACACATTGAACGCGATGGGCTTGGGGTAGACCTTGCCGGTCACGGCCTCCCCCGCCAGGACCGCCCGCGACTGGGCCGCGAGCTCCTCGATGGCCTCCTTTCCGGTGCCGGATACCGACTGATAGGTGCAGACATTGATGCGCTCGATGCCGACCGCGTCGTAAATGGGCTTCAAGGCCACGACCATCTGGATGGTCGAACAATTCGGATTGGCGATGATCCCGCGCGCCTTGTAGCGCGCGATATCGTGCGGATTCACCTCGGGCACCACCAGCGGGATATCGTCGTCGTAACGAAAATGGGCGGTATTGTCGATGACGACGCACCCCGCGGCGGCGGCCTTCGGGGCGTAGATCGCGGAGATGTCGCCGCCTGCCGAAAAGAGTCCGATCTGCACCTGGCTGAAGTCGAAGGTCGCGAGATCGAGCACCGTGATCTCGCGATCGCCGGAGCGTACTTTCCCCCCCGCCGACCGCTGAGAGGCCAGCGCATAGAGTCTCCCCACTGGGAACTTGCGTTCGGCGAGCATCGCCAGCATGACCTCGCCGACCGCCCCGGTCGCCCCCACCACCGCGACATCGTAAGTTTTCGTCATATCTTCTAAGGACTCCGGGCCCAAGGCCCTATTGCGTCGGAAATCAAGAAAAGGAGGCGCGCAACGCCGCGACCACCGCGTCCCCCATGGCCTTGGTCGAGACCACCGGGCGGCCTTCCTCCCGAATATCGGCGGTTCGCAGACCGCGATCAAGCACCGCGGCCACCGCCGCCTCGACCCGCGCGGCCGCCAGCGGCTCATGGAGGCTATAGCGCAACATCATCGCGACCGAAAGGATGGTGGCAAGCGGGTTCGCGACACCCTTGCCGGCGATGTCGGGCGCCGACCCGTGAATGGGTTCATAGAGGCCGCGATCGGTCTCGTTGAGGGAGGCGGAAGGCAGCATCCCGATGGAACCGGTCAACATCGCCGCCGCATCCGACAGGATGTCGCCGAACATATTGGTCGTCACGAGCACGTCGAACTGCTTGGGCGCGCGCACAAGCTGCATGGCCGCGTTATCGACGTACATATGGGTCAGCGCGACGTCCGGATACCGGCCGCCCACGCGGGTCACGACCTCGCGCCACAGCTCGGTCGCCTCGAGGACGTTGGCCTTGTCCACGGAGCAGACGCGGCCTTTGCGATCGCGGGCGATCTCGAAGGCCCGCACGGCCACTCGTTCGATCTCCGACTCCGAATAGACGAGCGTGTTGAAGCCCTGGCGTTCGCCGTTCTCCAGGGTCCGCACGCCCCGCGGCTCCCCGAAATAGATCCCGCCTATGAGTTCGCGCACGATCATGATATCGAGTCCGGCGACGACGTCGGGCCGCAGCGTCGAGGCCCCCGCCAACTGCGGATACAGGATCGCCGGCCGCAGGTTGGCGAAAACCCCCAAGGCCGCGCGCAACCCGAGCAAGGCCTTCTCGGGCCGCAGGGCGATCGGCAAGGCCTCCCATTGCCGCCCGCCGACCGCCCCCAGCAGAACGGCATCGGCCTCCTTCGCGATCTTGAGCGTCTCCTCGGGCAGCGGCTGTCCGTGAACGTCGTAGGCCGCGCCCCCGACCAGGCCGTATTCGAACTCGACGGCAAGGCCGCTCTCGTTCCGCAGGCACTCCAGCACCCGGACCGCCTCGGCCACCACCTCGGGGCCGATCCCATCGCCCGGCAACACCAAGACCTTCTTCATGACCGTGCCTCCTCCGGCGCGAAAAGCCACGGCGCCTCGCGCCGCCGGCGGACCTCATACTCGCGGATATCGGCCTCGTGCGCGAGCGTCCAGCCGATGTCGTCGAGCCCGTTTAGCAGACATTCCTTGCGGAACGGATCGATTGCGAAGCCCCCGATATCCTCGCCGTTCGCGAACACGCGCTGGGCGCGCAGATCGATCGTCAACGAATAGCCCGCCTCCGCCTCCACCGCCTGGAACAGCCGGTCGACCACGGCCTCCGGCAAGACCACCGGCAACAGGCCGTTTTTCAGGCTGTTGTTGTAGAAGATGTCGGCAAAACTCGGCGCCACGATAGCCCGGATGCCGTATTCCAGCAGGGCCCAGGGGGCGTGCTCGCGCGACGATCCGCAGCCGAAATTGCCGCGCGCAAGCAGGATCGAGGCGCCCCGGTAGCGGGGCTTGTTCAGGACGAAGTCGGGATTGGGCCTGCGCGGCACCTCCTGGCCCGGCTCACCGGGGTCCAGATAGCGCCAGTTGTCGAACAGATTGGCCCCGAAACCCGTGCGCCCCACCGCCTTCAGAAACTGCTTGGGGATGATCGCGTCGGTATCGACGTTCAGGCGGTCGAGCGGAACGACGAGGCCCGTTTCTTTCTCAAAGCGTTGCACAAGACCCCCTCACTTATTTTAAGACTGGCGGCGCACGTCGACAAAATGCCCGGCGATCGCGGCGGCCGCCGCCATCTGCGGGCTGACGAGATGGGTTCGGCCTCCCTGACCCTGGCGGCCCTCGAAATTCCGGTTCGAGGTCGATGCACAGCGCTCGCCGCTCTCCAGCCGGTCAGCGTTCATGGCCAGGCACATGGAGCAACCCGGCTCGCGCCACTCGAAACCCGCCGCGATGAAAACCCGGTCGAGCCCCTCGGCCTCGGCCGCACGCTTGACGAGACCCGAACCCGGAACCACCAGTGCGCGGCGCACCCCGGGGGCCACCCTGCGCCCGTCCACCACCCGCGCCGCCGCGCGCAGGTCCTCGATCCGCGCGTTCGTACAGGACCCGATGAACACGACATCGACCGGGACATCGGTCATCGCGGTCCCGGGGCGCAGGTCCATATAGTCCAGCGCCGCGGCCAGCGCGTCCCGCCGCGCCGGATCCTTCTCGGCCGCCGGATCCGGGACGCGGCCCTCGATGGGGACTACCATCTCCGGCGAGGTCCCGAAGGTCACCTGCGGCGCGAGGTCGTCCACGCTCATGTCCCATTCGCGGTCGAATGGGGCCTCGGCATCGCTCACATAGCCGCGCCAGTCGGCGACTGCCCGATCCCACAAGGCCCCGCTCGGTGCGAACGGGCGCCCCGCCAGATACGCGATGGTCGTATCGTCCACGCCCACGAGGCCGGCCCGCGCGCCGGCCTCTATCGCCATATTGCAGAGCGTCATGCGCCCCTCCATGGACAAGGCGCGCACGGCGCTGCCGGCGAATTCGATCGCATAGCCGGTCCCGCCCGCGGTCCCGAGCCGGCCGATCACGGCGAGCGCCATGTCCTTGGCGCCAACGCCCGACCTCAGTGTCCCTTCCAGACGCACGCGCATGGTCCGCGAGCGCTTCTGCAGGAGACACTGCGTCGCCATCACCTGTTCGACCTCGGAGGTTCCGATGCCATAGGCCAGGGCCCCGAAGGCCCCGTGGGTCGAGGTATGCGAATCGCCGCAGACTATCGTCATTCCGGGGAGCGTCGCCCCCTGCTCGGGACCCATGACATGGACGATGCCCTGCCGGACGTCGTCCATGGCAAAGAGCGGCACATGAAATTCCCGGCAATTGCGGTCGAGCGTCTCGATCTGCAGGCGCGAGGTGGGGTCCGATATGCCAAGCGCCCGATCCTTGGTCGGCACGTTATGGTCGGCGACCGCCAGATTGGCGTCCGCCCGCCACAGCCGCCGCCCCCGCGCCCGCAGGCCCGCGAAGGCCTGGGGGCTTGTCACCTCGTGGACCAGATGGCGGTCTATGTAGATGAGGCAGGTCCCGTCCGCCAATTCGCGCACCACATGGCTATCCCATAACTTTTCGTAAAGCGTCTTCGCCATCGAAACCGACCAGAAATAAAGTGCGCACATGGTACGCAAAGGGGCCGCCGATGCCAATATTTTCCCTATGCGCCGCCGCAATCGGCGATCCAACGCCCCCACCGCGTCTCGACAAGACCGCCCCCGTGACCGACAATAATCGCCACCATGCGGGCGGGCTCCACGGGCCCCGCCCCGATGTTCAGGATCCCGTCATGACTTTTCTGCAACTGCTCCAAAGCCTGGAAGAACGCCTCGGTCACATCCATCTGCCGGTGCGGCCGCAGGCCGCAAGCCTCCAGGACCTCTTCGAGGGCTGCGGTCTCCATCACGAGCTAACGGTCGCGCTGGTGCGCGCCATCTATATCGAAAACCGCTGCCGGCACCTCAAGGACCGGGTGGCCGGCGAGGCCTGTCTACGGGCCATCGCCCCCATTCATGCCGCCGTGGCGCACGCCGACCACACCGACGTCGACACCTACCGGTTCTCCGAGGGGTTCCTGGCCGCGGTCCAGGCCGTGTTCGAGCAAAGGCCGGGGCCGCGACCTGCCAAGCCACAGGGGCCGCGGGGCCGAATCCTGCCGTTCCCGTCGATGCGCCGCCGCGCCCACCGCTAAGCCGTTTCCTGATCGAGCGTTCGCAGGCGCAGGGCGATCATCGCAAACCCCGCAGCCGCAACCGCAGCCGCGCACACAAACATCCCCTCCCGCCCGAGAGCGACCCACAGGTATCCGCTCAGGGCAGCCCCGACCGCTGCGCCCGCCCCCGCCGCGCTCCCATAGAAGGCCTGGGCGCGCGCCTTGGCGCCAGGCCCCGCATAACGGCTGACGAGCCGCACCGCGACGGCATGATAGAGGCCGAAGGTAAACGCGTGGAGGGTCTGCGCCAGGGCCAGGATCGGCCACGACCGCGGGAATGCGGCGATCAGGATCCAACGCAAGACCGCGACCGCGAAGGTGAACGCAAAGAGCCGCGATTCCCGGAAGTGCTTAAAGAATCGGCCGGCCTGCCAGAATACGACCACCTCGCAGACGACGCCCAACGCCCACAGGACCCCGATCGCCGCCTTGCTGTACCCGTAGTGGGCGAGGTATATCGAATAGAACGTGTAGTAGGGGCCGTAGCTCACCTGCATCAGGAAGCAGGCCGCCAGAAACGGCGCAAGACCGCGCCTTATCGGCGGCCGTACGTTCCCGGCCGCCGGCTGCGCCAACGGCGACAGGCCCAGGGTGGCGAGCCACAGGCCGAACAGCAGCAGGGCGATGACCGGCACGACCGTAGCCTCGCCAAACCGGTCCAGGATCGGACCCAGACCGAGGACCACGACGATAAAGCCGATCGACCCCCAGAGACGGATCCGCCCGTAACGGTCGCCGTGGAAGGCCAGGGTGCTGGCCTCGACGGGCGGCAAGGTCGCATACCAAAAGAAGCTGAAGGCCATCATGGCCCCCGCCACGGCCGCAAAGCCCTCCGCATAAGGGATCACCAGGAAGCAGACGAGGGCGAGCAGGGCCGCACCGCGCACCACCGTCAGCCGGTGTCCGAAGCGGTCGCTCAAGACCCCGCCGGCGTAGGGTGCAACGATGCGCGACAGCGCCAGCAGGGCCATGAGGTCCCCCAGCGACCGCGGCCCGAAGCCGCGCAGACGCAGGTACAGGGGCCAATAGGGCAACAGGGCCCCGAACGCGCTGAAATAGAACCAATAAAACGCCGAACGCGGCCAATCGGGGCGCCTGATGCGTGTCACGGGCAGACCGCCACCCGCCGCGCGCACGACCCCCGCGTCGATCGCCGACGGTCAGGCGCAGGGGGCGCGCGGGCGGGCAAGGGGCTTGGGATGGACAGGCGCACGGGGACGGCATCTTACCCGGGTTTGGGCCGCTTGTCCCGGACCCGGCGCGCCGCTATTCCGCGGTGGCCGGTATGCGCGGCGTCACGCTGACCACCTCGGCGTTCTGCCCGCGGTGGCGCAGGACATGGTCCATGAGGACCAGGCACAGCATGGCCTCGGCGATGGGCGTCGCGCGGACGCCCACGCACGGATCGTGGCGTCCGGTCGTCACCACCTCGGCCGGGGCGCCCTGCCGATCGACCGTACGCCCCGGGATGCGAATACTGGACGTAGGCTTCAGGGCGAGCCGCACGACGATATCCTGACCCGAGGAGATCCCCCCCAAAATGCCGCCCGCATGATTGGAGAGAAAGCCCTCCGGGGTGATCTCGTCGCGGTTCTCGGAGCCGCGTGCCGTCACCACCGCGAACCCGTCCCCGATCTCCACGCCCTTTACGGCGTTTATGCTCATCATGGCGTGCGCGATGTCGGCGTCGAGCCGGTCAAAGACCGGCTCCCCGAGCCCCGGGGGGACGTTCTCGGCCACCACGGTGATGAGCGCGCCTATCGAGTCCCCGGTCCGCCGCAACGCGTCCATATAGGCCTCGAGCTCCGGAACGAGCGAGCGGTCGGGACAGAAAAACGCGTTCTCGGCGACCGCATCCCAATCGATGACGGCCGCCTTGTACGGTCCGAGTTGCGCCAAATAGCCGCGAACGACGATGCCGAAGCGCGCGCGCAGATAGGCGCGGGCCACGGCACCGGCCGCCACCCGGGTCGCGGTCTCGCGCGCCGAAGACCGGCCGCCGCCCCGGTAGTCGCGGACCCCGTATTTCTGCTGATAGGTGTAGTCCGCGTGGCCCGGCCGGAAGACGTCGGCGATCTTGCTGTAATCCTGGGAGCGGGCATCGGTGTTTTCGATCACGAGCCCGATGGGGGCGCCGGTGGTGACGCCCTCGAATACCCCGGAAAGGATACGGACCCGGTCCTTCTCGCGCCGTTGCGTCGTATGTCGCGAGGTCCCCGGCCGCCGGCGATCCAGGTCCGGCTGGATATCGGCCTCCGAAAGCGCCAGACCCGGCGGGCAGCCGTCGATCACGCAGCCGATGGCGGGACCATGGCTCTCGCCGAAACTCGTGACGCAAAAAAGCCGCCCGTAGGTGTTTCCGCTCACGCGAACCCGCCCTTCTGGACCTTGTTCAGCATCTCCAGGACATCGGCGAAGGGGATACGCGACCGAAAGCGCGCGAGCAGGTCGGCATAGGCGAGCGGCTGGCCTCCGAAGGCATGGCGGCCCGCGAGGATCTCGGTGTGCAGACTCACGAGCATCTTCTCCAGGGCCTCGAAGACGCCGGCGTTCTCGCCGAACTCGCCGTCCTCCCCCTCGCTTTCGATCACGCTCAGCATGTCTCGCGTCTCGAAGATCGCCTGGTCCAGCAGGTCCAGGAACTCCTCCTGGTTGGTAGGTGTATGCATAATCCCCGGGTTTCGGTAAAATTGTCGCGCTTAAGGCCATCCGCAGCCCTTCGCGCAAGCTTACTGGGAATCGCCCGATGACGCCAGAAGACCCCGTTTCCGATCCAGACCTTGCGGGGATCCCGACCCTCCGGGTGGTCCCCATGCCCGCCGACACCAACGTCGCAGGCGACATCTTCGGCGGCTGGATCCTGTCCCAGATCGACATCGCCGGAAGCGTGGTCGCCCATCGCCGGGCGCGCTGCCGCGTCATTACCGTGGCGGTCAACGCGGTACAGTTCCATAAGCCGGTGTTCGTCGGCGATCTGGTCAGCTTCTATGCGCGCGTCGCGCGCGTCGGCACGACCTCGATCACGGTCGACGTCACCGTCTACGCCGAACGCTTTCGCGACGGCCGCCACGCCGAGCGGGTGCGGGTCACCGAGGCGACCCTGACCTATGTCGCCATAGGGCCCGACCGCAGGCCGCGGCCGGTCCCTCCGGAAGACGTCGGGGATCCCGCCTGCGCCTAGTAGATCGTTTCATAAATAAGTATCCAATACTAGGGCCTGGTTAACCCGAGATCGAAGTTGCTCCAGCGGAAGACCACCGGCTGCTCGTTCCATTCGGCAATCCCTTTCAGGATGCGCTCTTTCAACTCCGCTTTCGAGGAGA
>DAIDMD010000021.1 GCA_027449165.1 Acidiferrobacter sp.
CCAGGCGATAGTGCTCGGCCGCTTGGCGCCGATCGCCGCGCGCCTCGTACACCATCGCCAGCCGTTCGTGGCCGTCGATGACCTCCGGATAGTCCTCCAGCAACCGGTGCGCCACCTTCTCGGCTTCGTCCAGTTGGCCGGTGCGGATCAGACCGATCACGGAGTTGGAGGCGCGGTCCAGCTCGGATTCGGCCCATACGGCGGCACCTCCCAGGGCGTGCGCCCGGGTTTGGGCCTCAGGCCTTTTCAGGCAGCAGTGCTTGTACTTCTTTCCGCTGCCGCAGGGGCAGGGATCATTACGGCCAATCTTGGTCATGGGCTTGGTGCCGGCGTGGAGAGTGGATAGGCTGCGGCCTGGCCTCGACTACCCGCCAGGACCGCTCATGCACCGGATTGTAGCCAGCATCTCCTCGCTCTCCCAGCACCAGGACACCCTGGCGCACGATCCGGTCGCAGTGCCCCGCTTCCGCTGCACCGGGTGTGGCGCCACCTGCTCGCGCCTGCCGGCCTGCGTGGCGCCCCGGCGCTGGTATGACTGGCGCGTCCCGCAACAGGCCTTGCGCGCCTTGGCGGAGCGGATCTCGGCGCCTTCTGGCGCGCGACCCTGGTGGGCCGGTCGCTGCTGGAGGTGATGACGGTGCTCGATGCCTACCTCGCCGTCCCATGATCGACCCTCCCGCATTCCTCGCCGGACACGACCGGGAGACCCGTAAACCGCCACCCACACACTCTGCCCACTGTCCGGCCGTCGATGGGGCCGGTCTCATAGGCGCTCCCCACTTCCCAAGGAGTGTCCGGGATTACCATCGCGAGTCGCCGCGGACATCGATTAGGCGCGGTTCGCAGTTGGCGTCATCCGGGGCGTCAGACTTATTCCCAGCGCTTTCATGACCGCTAGAGTTGTTTTGAGCGTGGGGTTGCCGCGCTCGCTAAAGGACCGGTACAGTTGTTCGCGTGACAACCCTGTCTCCTTGGCAATTTCCGTCATGCCCTTAGCGCGGGCAACAATGCCCAGCGCATGCGCAATGAAACCGGCATCGTTCGTCTCGAATGCTTCGGCCATGAACGCCGCAACGGCTTCATCAGAGGCCAGATCCTCGGCTGGATCGTAAGTCGTCAGTTTTTCACCCATCTTATTCGCTCCTTTCCTGCGCAAGGCGCTTTGCGGTCTTGATGTCTTTGGCCTGCGTGCTCTTGTCGCCGCCGCAAAGCAGGACAATGATGGCCGCGCCTTTGAAAATAGACGCGATAGCCGGGGCCGTAATGGATGCGCAATTCGCTGATCCCCTGGCCGACCGGCTCCGTATCGCCCGTATGACCGTAAGCCAGACGAACCAACCGGGCGGCAACGATGGCTCGGCCGCGCTCGTCCTTAAGCTTGGTCCTCCACTTCCGAAAGGTTTCCGTCTGCTTGATCTCGACCATTGAACAGAGTGTAGTTTATAACGCACACATGGTCAATATGGTCCTCGGTGTAGACCCGGGCCATCCCTGGCCACCACCGGTCCCTGTGTCAGATCAGGGCCTTGGAACCCGTACACGCCACGCGCAGCCCGATGACTAGAGGCACGGCCAGTCCAGCCCGGCATGATTACCGCTCCGCCGCGGGGATGGGCTCATCATGGCCCGCCAATCGCAATATATCCGCGATCACCGGGGATCTTGGCCGAACGGCAGGGAATGAGCTGCTCGGAAATTCAGGATGACCGGCCCGCTTTTGAGCGCCTGGACAGCGATCTGGCGCTTAAGGGGGATAATTGAGCCGACGGTAGGCCCAGCACGCGTCCACCCGAGCCAAACCTGCGCTTATGCCACGGAGCAGTGGCTCGCCCCTTCTCCAGCGAGCGCGGCCCGAGCCCCGACCGCGTGATCGAACCTCATATTGCCCCGGCGGGGCGCCTGTCTCCACTACGTCAGGCGACGGCGAAAGAGCCAGGTCGCGATGGTCATGGTGACAAGGCCGATGGCGACGAGAGGGATGTATTGTGCCCAGAGGATGGCGATGCCGTCGCCTTCGAGAAACACGCCGCGCAGGATGACGAGAAAGTAGCGCAACGGATTTAGGTAGGTGAGGTATTGCACAGGCAACGGCATATTGGCGATCGGGGTTGCAAATCCTGACAGGATCACGGCCGGCACCAGGAACAGAAAGACCCCGAGAAGGCCCTGCTGCTGCGTCGCCGAGGCCGAGGATATGGCGAGACCCACGCCGATCGCCGCCAACAGAAAAAGGAAGAGTCCGAGATAGAGCGCCAGGACGCTCCCCATGAACGGCACACGAAACCACAGGATCGCCACCACGATGATCAAAGTGGCCTCGAGGCCGCCTATGAGGAATCCAGGGAGCGCCTTGCCGAGCAGGATCTCCCATGGACCAAGCGGCGTCACCAGCAATTGGTCGAAGGTTCCGGCCTCCCGCTCGCGCGCGACCGAAAGGCCCGTCACAAGCAGGGCCACCACAAGGGTCAGGAGGCCGACCACGCCGGGCACGATAAACCAGCGGGATCGCAGGTTCGGATTGAACCACGCCCGCGTCACCAGGATCGCGGGCGCCGCGCGCCAGCCGTGCGTGCCCGCCCAGTGGACACTGAAGGCCTGGATCACGGCGTTGACGTCGCTTAGCGCAATGAGGCCGGTGTTCGAATTCCGGCCGTCGACCAGGACCTCCACGCGTGCGGTCCTGTGCAATGCCAGGTCCCGGGAAAATCGCGGCCCGATGCGCAAAACCAAAAGCGCCTTTTTGTCGCTGATGATGTTTTTTATCCGTCTCCCGCTTTTCAGCATGCGCCCGATGGAGAAATAGGGCGATCCCTGGAACCGCGCGATCAGCTGGCGCGCCGCCCCGCCCGCGTCCTCGTTGTAGATCGCGATCGGGACGTTGTGCAGGTTGAAGGTCGCCGCGTAACTGAAGACGATGAGCTGAATCACGGGCGGGCCGATCAGAACCATGCGGCTTGCCTTGTTGCGCAAAAGCGCCAGAAATTCCTTCACCACCAGGGCTTGCACCCGGTACCAGTCCATCAGTCGAGTCTCTTATGCGAAATGCGCGCGACCGCCACGAGAAAAAAGACCGCGATCACGGCGAGCGCCGCCATGTTGCCGGCGATGACGGGCCAGACATCGCCGGCGAGGAACAGCGTCTGCAGCGTCGAAACGAAATAACGCGCGGCGATGATGTGCGTGAGGATGCGGATCGGCCAGGGCATCGAGTGGATGTCGAATATGAACCCCGACAGGATGAAGGCCGGCAGATAGGTCGTGACCAGGGCGATCATGCCGGCGACGAATTGATTGCGCGCAATCGTCGAGATTAGCAGGCCCATGCCGAGCGCCGTCAGCAGAAACAGCGCGGCGCACAGGAACAGCACCCATAAAGAGCCGACCAGCGGGACCGCGAAGACGACGATGGCCATCACCACGGAAAGCGCCATACCGCCCATGCCGAGAAAAAAATACGGGACCAGCTTGCCAACCAGGATTTCGGCGATGGTCGCCGGCGACGCCATGAGCGCCTCCATGGTGCCCCGCTCCCATTCGCGGGCCACCACGAGCGCTGTGAGCAGGGCGCCGATCAATGTCATGATTACGGCGATAAGCCCGGGTACCAGGTAGTCGTGGCTGCGCAGGGCCGGGTTGAACCAGACGCGGCTGCGCACGTCAACGGGCACAACGAGGGGCTGGCCTCGCTCCCGCGCCTGTTCCGCCAGCCAGGATGCCCAGACGCCCTGAATATAGCCTTCTATGATGCGTGCATTGTTGGCGTTGACTCCGTTCGCGATCACGCCAACGGGCGCGGCCCCGCCGCCCAGGGCTTTGCGCGTGAAATCCGGCCGCAACCATATGATGGCGTCGACGCGGCCCCTCATGAGCGCGCGGCGTGCCGCGACAATGTCCGCATAGGTTCGCGGCCGAAAATATGGCGACTGCCGAAACCCGGAAAACAATCCGCTGGTCTGCGCCGTCGGGTGGGCGGCGACGAGCGCGATGGGCACATGCCGCGCATCGAGGGATACGCCGTAGCCAAAGAGCAGCAGCAGAACGAACGGCATGACGAACGCGATCGCAATCGACGACGGATCGCGCAGAATCTGCAGTGCCTCCTTGCGGATGAGGCCGCGCAATCGCTGGCGGTTCATGACGCGCGCCGGGCCTGCGCCTCGTGCGCCTCGATGAGCGCGACAAAGGCGTCATCCATGGTCGGGTCCGGCCGTTCGGGCGTCCGCGCGCGGGCACGGATCTCGGCCGGGGTGCCGGCAGCCAGTATGCTGCCAAGCGACATCAACACCAGATCATCGCAGTATTCCGCCTCCTCCATGAAGTGGGTGGTCACCATGATCGTCACGCCTTCTGCCGCCAGCGCGTTGATGCGCCCCCAGAATTCGCGCCGCGCCAGCGGGTCGACGCCGGATGTCGGCTCGTCCAGAAACAGGATCTTCGGTTCGTGGATCAGCGCGCAGGATAGCGCGAGGCGCTGCTTGAACCCGAGCGCCAGGTCGTCGGCGTTGGTGTTCCAGAAGGGCGCGAGTTCGAAGGCGTCCGAGGCCCAGCGCAGCCGCTCTGCCCGCCGCGCGCCCTTCAATCCGTAGGCGGCCGCGAAGAACGCGAGATTTTGTGCGACGCTGAGATCGCCGTACAGCGAGAACCTTTGCGACATGTAGCCCATGCGCGCACGGGCCATAGCCGGGGCCGCGCGCACATCGATGCCGGCGACGGTCAGCGTCCCGGACGAAGGCGGCAGCAATCCGCAGAGCATGCGGAATGTGGTCGTCTTGCCGGCCCCGTTGGCGCCCAGCAGGCCGAATATCCGGCCGCCTTCGACCCGGAGGCTGATGCCCCGGACCGCCTCGAAGGGACCGAAGAATCGGCGCAGGTCGCGCACCTCGACCATGACTTCCGAGGTCGCCGGCGCCGGTGGCGTCGCCGCGGGCGGCGCCGGGGGCATCGGCGACGCGGCCCGCAGGCGTTCGACGAAGGCATCCTCGAAGCGCGGCGGGACCGGCGCGAAGGCGATGCCCGGCAGCACCGGAAGCTGCACCCCGGGCCGCACCACCACGCGGACGCCGTCGCGCTGCACGACGGCATCGAGAAAGGCCGCGTCGCTCATGATCCGGGCCTGGATCGCGCGCCCGGGCAAGGCGGCGGCGGTGGCGAAGAAGCTGCGGCCGGTCATGCGCGCGCGGAAATCCGCCGGAGGGCCTTGATCCAGGACCTCGCCGTTGTGGACGAGCAGGACGTGGCCGCAACGCTCGGCTTCGTCGAGGTAGGCCGTACTGATGAGAATCCCCGTGTCCCCCCGGGCCGCCAGGGCGCTGATGATCAGCCACAGTTCCCGTCGCGAGATCGGATCAACGCCCACGGTCGGCTCGTCCAGGAGCAGTAGGCGGGGCGGACGGATGAGCGTGCAGGCCAGGCCGAGTTTTTGTTTCATGCCGCCCGACAGATCCCGGGCCAACCGGCGGCCAAATGGCCCGAGGCCTGTGAGCCGCAACAGTTCTCCGTAACGGGCCGCGCGTGCCGCTGCCGGCACGCCGTGCAGATCGGCGTACAGGTCCAGGTTTTCCTGCACCGTAAGGTCTTCGTAGAGCCCGAAACGCTGCGGCATGTAACCGACGGATTGCTGGATGCCGCCTGCATCCGCACGGCTGTCGAAGCCCAGGGCGACGATGCGCCCCGCATCGGGCAGCAGCAGGCCGGCGCACAGGCGCATCAGCGTGGTCTTGCCGGCTCCGTCGGGCCCAAGGAGGCCGGTGATGGTCCCGGGGCGCACCATGAAGCTCACACCCGCGACCGCCGTAACACGGACACCCCCGGCGCGGAACGTTTTGCGCACATCCTGCAGGTCGAGCAGCGGCGCATCCGTGTCCATGGTCACGATCCGCAGGGGTGCGCGGGCAGGGCGGCGGACCGGCCCTGCCGGGGGATCACGACGGTGACCGGCATACCAAGCCGCAGCGCCCCGGTGGGGTTGCAGGCGTACACGCGCACGCTGTAGACGAGTTGACTGCGCAGCTCCGTGGTTTCGACCGTCTTGGGCGTGAACTCAGCCGTCGGGGAGATGTATCCGATCCACCCGGAGAACCGGCGCCCCGGCAGGTCCGCGTTCTCGATATCGGCGCGCATGCCGGGTGCCACGCGCGACAGATCCGTTTCGGGCACATACGCCCGTGCCCACACCGGGTTGGTGAGCGCAATGGTGAACACCGGTGTCGCCGGTGTCGCCATGTCGCCGGCTTCGAGAATGCGATCCTCTACCACCCCGCTCGCCGTAGCGTAGAGGTGGGTGTCGGCGAGCTCGCGGCGGGCGAGCGCCAGCGCCGCCCGATCCGCTTCAAGGGCCGCCCGCGCCTCGGCGATGTCCTCTTTGCGCGGCCCCTTGACGGCGAGAATCCAGTTCTGGCGGGCCGCCTCCAGGGTCGCTGCGGCGGCATCGGCGGCGCGCTGGGCGTTGTCCATGATCTCGCGCGATACATAGTGACCCCGGTACAGGGCCGCCATGCGATGCTCGTTGAGCACGGCGTTGCGCCAGTCGGCCCGCGCCCCGGCCACTCGCGCCGCCGCCGCGGCGATGGCCTCCGGACGGGTACCGGCGAGCAGCTTCGCAAGGATCTGCTTCTGCTGCCCGACCCGACCCGCCGCCCGCTGCACCGCGTCGGCAAACCGGGCGCTGTCCATTTCCGCTATGAGCTCGCCTTTGTGCACGGCGGCCCCCTCCTGCACATCGAGTCGCCTGATGCGCCCCGTGTCGTTGAAGGCGAGCTGCACCTGGCGGATATCGATGTTGCCGTAAATCCTGAGCGCGCGCGCCCCACCGCGTCGCGCCCCGGCAAAGACCCACAGTCCGACAGTCAGGGCGGCGATGGCGCCTATGGCGGCCGGTATCACGATCTTGCGGTTCATAGACCCCTCGCAAGGAAACCCGTGACTTTCGCCAGAGGAGTTACGTTCCAATGCGTCAGTCGCCCGTATCCCCCGCGTGGCCTCGTGACGCGACCGAGCAACGGGGGGTTGCCGGCGCAAGCCGATGGCCTGGAGACTATCGCATAGGATGCGGGCCTTCCGGCACGATTCGGCAACCGGTGCGGCCCGACCGGGAAATGCCCCGGGCGGCAAGCTAGGGCTTGTCTGTCAACCTCCGGTGGGTTCGGTGAATGCGGCATCGCTGTGTTCTCCAGAATAACGCCTGCGGCTTTTAAGTCGCGGGTCGGTTTAGGCGGACTCCCGGAAAGGATTCAAGGGCTCCCCGCGGCGGCCGCAGGCGGCGCTGGGGACGGGGATCGGCGGACCAGCAGCGCGTTGATGGCCAGGATGTCCGCGGGCCTCAGCACGCCCGCCGCCCTCTTGAGCGCCACGCGCGACAGGATCTGGTTATAGAGCGCCAGGTTGTAGCTCCGCTCGGCCGCCGCATACTGCGTGGCGGTGGTCAGCAGGTCGATGATCGAGCGCGTCCCCACCTCATACCCCTTGCGGGTGGCCTGCCACGATATCCGCGCCGCGCGCTTGGCCGCGCGCGCCGCGTCCAGTTCGGACACGCTGCTTTGCAGATTGAGAAACGCGGTCTTGGTGTCGAGGCGGATCGCATCCCGTACATCACGCAAGCGATTGCGGCTGACCGCGACCGCGGCCTGCGCCTGGGCGGTGGCCGCCGAGACCCCGCCGCCCTGGTAGATAGGCAGGGACAGTTGCAGGCTCGCGCCCAGCTGGTTGACCTCGACTCGCGGCAGCAGCAGGCCCAACCCATGCTGCGCCACACCGACCACCGCCAGGGTTGGCCAGCGCGCCCGCTCGTGATAGCGGACCGCGGCCCGCGCCGCGCGCAGATCCGCCCGCGCCTCCTTGAGCTGGGGTTGGTCGGCAAGGGCCGCGGCGAGCCATGGGGCCACCGCGTCCGGACGCGGCAGCTCCGCGCGGATCGGCCCCAGGTCGCGCAAATGCCTAAACCGCCGATGCGTGAGGCGCATGAGCTTCGCGCGCGCGACCCGTACGGCATTCCTGGCCATGATGGCGCTTGCCCGAGCGGCCTCGAGGTTGGCGCGCGCCTCTTCGACCGCGATGGGGTCGCCGGTCCCGACCCGCAGAAACGCGCGCGTTTTCCGATAGATGTCCGTGAGCAGGCGCTTCTGACGGAAGGCCACCCGAGCGTCCGCCCGCGCCTCGAGGACGCCGAAGTAGGCGTCCGTTACCGCTTCTATTAGATGCTGTTGCGCCTGGATGAGCCCGGCTGCGCCCGCGCGCAGCCGGGCGCGGGCGATGCCAACGGCGCTCAGCGCCTGGCCATTGAACAGCGGTTGGGTGAGGGTCACGCTATAACTATCCGAGAGGTAGTCCGTCAGGATCGGCGGTCCGATGCCCGTCACGTGCGCCCGGTTACCGCCAACGCTGGCTGCCGCGCCGATGTGGGGATACAGGGCGGATCTGGCGGCTGGCAATCCCGCCCGATCCTCGGCGAGACGCGCCCGCGCCTGGGCAAGAACCGGATCGCGCGCCACGGCCTCATGGTATGCCGACAGCAGGTCCTCGGCGTACCCTTGCGAAGCGGTCATCGCAAGGCACACGCAGACCACCATCGCGCCACGGAGAGAACTGAGGCCCATTAGGCCATCGTACTGTCTTGCGACAGAAAAGGAAACGCCGGACCGGCGGGCGGCTGCGCGCCGCGGGCCCCATGCGGCGCAGGATGCGCCGCGCATGTCCGCGGACCCACGGGGCCGCGGCGTCCGGTGGGATCGGTATTTTGATAGTTGTCATGATCAAGGGTTCATTCTGGGGCTAGAAGGAAAGGAGCGAGCGCCTCCCGAAAGACCTTGGTTTGCCGCCGGCCCGCCAAACCGGCTCCGGGCGGCGGGCGCAGCCTCAAGGTTTCGGAGACAGACGGATGCCCGATGCGGATTTCGATGTCGTCACAATCGGTGCGGGCGGTGGCGCCTATCCGGCCGCGCTGCGGCTGGCGCGCGCCGGGCTGCGCGTGCTGATGACCGACCCCAAGGGCGCGCTGGGCGGCAACTGTCTGGCCGAGGGTTGTATCCCGTCGAAGGCGATGCGCGAAGTGGCGGCCCATGTCCGGCTGCATGCGCGCCTGACCGGGGATCCGGCTGGTATAGGCTACGAACGCATCATAGCCCACAAGGATGATGTGCAGGCAACGCGCTACGCCCAGCACGAGCGGGAGCTGGCGGGTGCGCCGCAAGTGACGTTGCGGCGGGCGATGGCGCGCTTCGTGGACCGGCATACCGTCGTCGTCGACGACGGCGTGGGCCGCACGGCCATAAAGGCGCGTCATATCATCGTGGCAAGCGGGGCCGACGTGCTCGTGCCCGCGCTGCCCGGTGCCGATCTCTGCCTCACCAGTCGCGATCTTTTCGGGCGCGATCCGAGGCTCACTGAGCGGCCGGCATCCATGGTCATCATCGGCGGCGGCGCGATCGGCGTCGAGACCGCCTCGTTTTTCGCGGCCCTCGGCACCACCGTCACGATCCTGCAGCTCGGATCGCAGATGCTAAGCGGCATGGATACCGACATGGTCGCCACATTGCAGGCGCTGCTCGACCCGGCCATCCGCATCGTTTCCGACGCAGGGGTCACGGCCGTGGAGCGCACGCGCGAGGGGGTGCGTGTCCATTACATGCACGCAGGCAAGCCCTCGCATACGGAGGCCGCCGTGGCCGTCATGGCCATCGGCCGCCGGCCCGTCATACCCGAAGGCTTTGGTGCGCTCGATCTTGCCTTCGATCAGCATGGCATCCGGGTCGACGCGGCGATGCAAACGGGCGCGCCGCACATATACGCCTGCGGCGACGTCAATGGGCGTCTACCGCTTTTCCATGTGGCCGTGCGCGAGTCGCTGGTCGCGAGCCATAACATCCTTGCCCGCGATACGCCATGCGACTACATGGATTACACGGCGGTACCCATCACGCTCTTTACGATCCCGGCGGCCGCCCAGGTCGGGTTGACCGGCGCGGCCGCAAGGGCGGGCGCGTCCGACACGGTGCTGGTCGAATCGGCCTATGCGTTTCGCGAAGACGCTCGCGCCCAAATGACGGGCGATACCGGCGGCGGCATCCACCTGTTTTTCGAGGCTGGCAACCTGCGGCTGCGCGGCGGCTGGGTGGTCGGTGTCGATGCGGATCAACTCATCGGCCAAATCGGTGTGGCCGTGGCGGCCGGCCTGTCGGCCTATGACCTGGCCCGCTTCCCCGACCAGCACCCGATGGCCGCCGAGGGCATATCGCACGCCGCGCGCGCACTGGTTTGATCGGTCTCCGGCGGCGCGTCGTCGCGGCCGCGTATACGGGATGTTTCGCGAGCGCGTTTTGTCGGACATCGGCATCGCCGGCATTCCGCCTGCGCAAGGCCGGAAGGCGCCACCGGGCGGGATCTTCGCCCTGAAACTGCCGGCGGCGCGGCGGCCCGGGGCGTCAAGATCCCGGCGAGCGGGGGCCCGCCAGGGCAGTCAGCCGTCTCGCGGGCGGGTCGTGACTGGCTTTGCAGCGGTCCCGCTGCGAAGGAGGCTTCGCCCGGACATTTCCGGGGGCTGGTCGATGCCCAAGAGTTCGAGAATGGTCGGTGCCACGTCGGCAAGACCACCCCCGGAGGCGCACAGGGGCACACGCGCGCCGGCCAGCAGGAACGGGACGGGATAGGCGGTATGCCGGGTGTGCGGCTCACCGGTCAGGGGATCGACCATCTCCTCGCAGTTGCCGTGGTCGGCGGTCAGCAGGATTCGGAACCCCTTTGCGAGCGCCGCCTCGATGACGCGATGCCCCTCGCGATCGAGTGTCTCGACGGCCTCGATGATGGCGGACCGCACGGCCGTGTGCCCGACCATGTCGGCGTTGGCGAAGTTGACAAGGACGAACGCATAGCGCCCGGAGTCGATGGCGGCTATGGTCCTGTCGGCCACCGCCCGGGCGCTCATCTCCGGTTTGAGGTCATAGGTCCTTGCCGTGGGTGAGGCGATTATGGCCCGCTCCTCACCGGGAAACGGCGCCTCGCGCCCGCCGTTGAAGAAGTAGGTCACGTGCGGGTATTTCTCCGTTTCCGCGCAACGAAATTGGCGCAACCCATGATCGCTCAGGACCTCGGCCAGAACCCGGCGCGGGAGGTCAGGGGCAAACAGCACGGGAAAGGGGAATTGCGCATCGTACTGCGTCATGCAGGCGACATCGCGGACCCCGGCAAGGCCGCGATCGAACGCGTCGAACGCCGGCAGGCCGATGGCCGCGACCAGTTGGCGGGCGCGATCGCTGCGGAAATTGAAATCCAGGATCCTTTCCTCGGGTGGCACGCGCGCCGATGCCGTCTCGCCGACCACGGTCGGCACGATGAACTCGTCCGTTTCCCCCCGTGCGTACGCCTGGGCCAGCGCGTCTTCCGCGGTTTCCGCCGTTCGGCCCTCGCCCTTTATGATGGCCGCCCACGCGCGCAAGGTCCTGTCCCAGTGCCCGGCCCGATCCATGGCGTAATAGCGTCCGCTGACCGTGCCGATGCGGCCAGGTTTCCCCTGGAGGGCCTCGTTGACCATCGCCAGATAGCGGCTTGCGGAACGGGGCGGTGCATCGCGGCCATCGGTGATCATGTGAATGACGGGCTCGATCGATGCCGCATGCAATAGCCGCAGGATCCCGAGAAGGTGATCGACGTGGGCGTGCACGCCGCCATCGGATACCAGACCGAGAAGGTGCAGCCGGCGCGCCCCCGCCACCAGCCCTTGCCATGCCGCAAGGGCGCATATCTCGCCGCTGTCTAGGGCGCGACGAATGCGCCCCAGATCCTGCTCGAGTACGCGGCCGGCGCCGAGGGTCATATGGCCCACCTCCGAATTGCCGAACTGGCAGTCCGGCAGGCCGACCGCCGTTCCCGATGCCTGGAGAACGATGTGGGGCCAGGCCGCGAAGTAGCCATCGAGATGCGGCGTGCGCGCCTGCGCCCAGCCGTTGTCGCGGCGGGCCGGACTCACCCCGAAGCCGTCGAAAACGAGAAGCAGAACCGGGTCCATGACGCGCCTCCTGTCGGCCCATGGTTCGGCATATGCCGTCGGTGTCTCAACGGTTCCACTCTATGGGAAAAGAGTGCGTCATGCCACCTGCCCCCGCAGGCCCCGGGGGCGCACGCTATGCGCGAACGATTGACACGGGCGGCCCGGCTAGTAGTGTATAGTCGTGAACTATATCCGTGTTGCCGGATCGGAGGCAACGCGGCCTATCGGAGCGACCCATGAATCGCGCGGAATTCGGCCTTGGTCCGGACAAGAAGCCCGACATCGAGGTGAACAAGCCGGTAAAACCCGTAAGCTTCTGGCAGCGCCCCGACGTCAATCTGATTTTCTATATCCTGTTCTTCGTCACGCTGTTCCTCATGTGGCATAACACCACCGGCGTCCCCAGGGAGGTGATCCCCTACAGCCAGTTTCTGGAATATGTCCAGAAAGACGAAGTCCAGAACGCCGTCATAAGCGACCAGCGGATCACGGGGACGCTGAAGCTGAGGGGCCCGACGGGACAGCCCCGCCAATTTGCGACAGTTCCACTGGAAAACATGCGGCTCGCCAATCTGCTGGCCGCGCATGGCATCCAGTACAAGGTCCGCCACGCGTCGCCCTGGATGGCGCTGCTGTTGACGTGGATCGTTCCCTTCGCCCTCATTTTCCTGCTCTGGGGATGGATGGGCCGCCGCATGCGGGGCGCCGGCAGCTTCCTCAATATCGGCGACAACCGCGTGCATATCCACCCCGATACGTTGCCGAAGATCACGTTCGACGACGTGGCCGGGGTCGACGAGGCCAAGGAGGAGTTGCAGGAGAGCGCAGTAATCGGCCCTGGGTGCCGCAAATCGCGCCGAAGAAACACGGGGGCGCCGTTTTGTGGCAGAGTGGAAAGTGGCGCCGCGGAAGACCGATAGACCAATGGTGCTTATTGCCCGCAGGAGAGCGTGGTC
>DAIDMD010000022.1 GCA_027449165.1 Acidiferrobacter sp.
GTCATGGCAGGTGCCGCAGGCGGCACAGGTCCATGTCCGGTCCTTCAGCGTGAGATCCGCGTTTCTCGCCCCGCAATGCGAGCATAGTCGGGTGGAGGGGAAGAAGCGATCGACGCGGACTACGTATCCACCCCGGGCCTTGAGCTTGGCATCGAGCTTGGCGACAAGCCCCGACCAGCCGACATCGGCGATGGCACGCGACAGCCGGCGGTTTCGCATCATCCCCTTTACGTTCAAGGTCTCGGCGCAGACCGCTTGGTTTTCGTCAGCCAGGCGCCGAGAGACTTGGTGTTGCCAATCCGTGCGCGCATCGCGCACCCGTTCATGGGCCCGCGCGACCCGCTGCCGCGCCTTAGCCACGTTGCTTCCGAAAGAGTCCCGCAGGGAGGCGATGGGTTTGCCGTCGGCCGCGCACCGGGCCTTGGCGGCCTCGATCTTGCGCGAGAGCGACTGTTGCTTGCGCCGGAGGTTCTTTACGGCCCGGCGCAGGAAGCGGGGGTTCCGGGTCTTGATTGAATGGCGCCCCCGGAGAGATTCGGACTCCCGACCACCTGGTTCGTAGCCGGTCTCCTGCAAACCTCCTTTAATTCGCTGTATCAATGACATATGCAATGGGTCCTGTCCGATATTTTTCCGGGATCTGCTGCGCCTCTATCACTGTGAAAAGACCTGATCCGCCCCTAAGATATCGGACAGGGGAACCTCATGGGCGGAACCCGCATCGCGTTGGCATCATGCTCAGTGTGCCGTCTACAGAGCTTGTCCGATTCGCGGGATGACCCCTTTTGGGTGGGCTCGCCTGGGTCTGGCTCGAGCCTGACTCCCAATGACAAGAGATGCACCATGTGCCAGGTGGCGTGGTTTGTAATTCCACTAGGCACACCTTGCGCGCCACATAAAGTGGCGCGATACTATGAATGCGCCATATAAAGCCGTCTTTATGGCCTAAATATGAAAATCGCGCCACAACGAGGACAAGATGCCTAAACAGGTACCTGAGGCCGAACTCAATGCTGTTCTAGAGGTGGTTGGCC
Organism: Acidiferrobacter sp.; assembly: GCA_027449165.1. Classification (GTDB taxonomy): domain Bacteria; phylum Pseudomonadota; class Gammaproteobacteria; order Acidiferrobacterales; family Acidiferrobacteraceae; genus Acidiferrobacter. The sequence continues at coordinate 1,035 of DAIDMD010000022.1, forward strand.
AGTATCCGGCGGGAGCATCTATCGAGGATGTCAGCAAGGTGCTGGAAATTCAGTTGCCGCGCCGTACCTTGCAGCGCCGCTTGGCATTGCTTGTCGAGCAGAAGCGCCTGACCGTCGAAGGTCGCGCGCGGGGTAGCCGCTATCGGCGGTCTCCTGTCGAGCTTGCCGGCAAGATAGTTGGGGGTGCCAAGGCCACTGCCAATTTGACGATCTATATTCCAGTCTCCCCAGAAGGGAACACCGTCAAGCAGGCTGTTCGTGCGCCGATCCAAGACCGCCATCCCGTCGGCTACAACCGTGCATTCCTCGATGTATACCGTCCCAACGATACCTACTACCTTCCACCGGAAATGCGGCAACGTCTCCTTGAGATGGGTCGCACGTCGGATAGACAACGCCCGGCCGGAACGTATGCGCTGCAGATTCTTAATCGCTTGCTGATAGACCTGTCCTGGAACTCCAGCCGTCTGGAGGGTAATACCTACTCGCTGCTCGAAACGGAACGTCTGCTGGAACTGGGAGAGGTTGCCGAAGGCAAGGACGCCTGGGAAGCGCAGATGATTCTGAACCACAAGGCGGCGATTGAACTGTTAGTCGAGCAGGCCGCCGAGGTCGGGTTCAACCGTTACACCATTCTCAATCTGCATGCCTTACTGGCGGATAACCTGCTTGCCGATCCACAGGCATGCGGGCGATTGCGCACCATCCCGGTAGCGATTGCCGGAACGGTCTATCATCCGCTGGAAGTGCCGCAATTGATTGGTGAGTGCTTTGATCAGATTCTTGCAACCGCCGCGGCGATTGCCGACCCGTTCGAGCAAACCTTCTTCACCATGGTGCATCTGCCGTACTTGCAACCGTTCGAGGATGTGAACAAGCGCGTGTCGCGCCTGGCCGCGAATCTGCCGCTGATACGAGAGAACCTGAGTCCATTGTCGTTCGTGGACGTGCCCGAGCGGGCCTATGTCGATGGAACACTCGGCGTGTATGAACTGAATCGTATCGAACTGCTACGCGACGTGTTCGTTTGGGCCTACGAGCGTTCGTGTGCACGCTATGCGGCGGTGCGACAGTCCTTGGGGGAACCGGACTCCTTCCGCCTTCGCTATCGTCCATTGATAGCCGATGTTGTCTCCGAGATCGTTGGCGGCGGCATGGACAAGAAGACCGCCACCGCCTTCATCAAGCGTCGTGCAGCCGAGGACCTGCCGCTTGAGCATCAAGCACGGTTCTTGGAGGTGGCGGAAACGGCAGTAATGAGTCTTCATGAGGGGAACATCGCCCGCTACCGTTTGCGGCCATCGCAATACCAAAAGTGGAAGGAGACATGGCGTTGATTTGTATTTGTGGCTTGCGAAATGATAGCGCACAGCCCGGGAGCACATCACGAGCGAGGCCCGTCGGCCGAACCGCACGCTCGCGATGATTGCGAGAGAAATTCAGAGGGGCCACGTTCGGGAGGAAGCCCCCGAAGGGTCCCCGGCGGGATTAGGGCTCGACCCAGTAGTTGCCGTGTAACTTGAAAACTGGCGCGCCCGGAGAGATTCGAACTCCCGACCACCTGGTTCGTAGCCAGGTACTCTATCCAACTGAGCTACGGGCGCGTTACTGAACAGCCAACCTTCCCGGCGGTGTGGCCCGCCGTCTTTCGCCATCTCCCCGTCCGGAAGCGGCCCCGCCGCAGGCTTCGCGGCCTGCTCGTCGCAGGCGCCTCTAGCGCCTACCGCGCAGGACGGTCTTGCGATCCGCCTTCGCCTAAGGCCTGCCGGATCCGGCAAGGCGCCGCATTATAAAGCGCCCGCGCGGTTGGCGCCACCCTTCTTTGCGGCACCCTGCCCTATCGCGCAACGCGCGCGAGACGGCTGCGGAGACCGCGGGTTCGGCAGCCGGCACACGGTCGGCCTCGTTGCCTAATGATGGCGGAGAGAGAGGGATTCGAACCCTCGATGGAGTTTTTGACCCCATACTCCCTTAGCAGGGGAGCGCCTTCGACCGGCTCGGCCATCTCTCCTAAAAGAGCGCACAGCATACCTTGTGCGGGCGATTCAGGAAAGTGCGGGGATCAGACTTTGGGGATCTCTTCGACGACCCCGGTCTCGCGTTCCTTCTGGATGCGCTCGTAGATCTCCTCACGGTGGACAGGGACGTCCTTCGGCGCATTCACGCCGATCCGCACCTGGTTGCCCTTGATACCCAGTACCGTGACCTGGACCTCGTCGCCGATATTGAGCGTCTCTCCGATACGTCTCGTCAGAATCAGCATATCGCCGCTCTCCTTAATGCCTGCCTCGAGCCGTCTGGTTTTCCGGCCCCCCATGAGGGCCTACATGGGACCCCCTTACCCCGTGACCGCTCGTCCCTGAGACGACGCTCGCCGATTCAGATACTTGCAGCTTCTATGCCAACGGCACCGCAGCCGCCGCCTCGGCATCGAGACCGAAGGCGCTATGCAACGCACGGACCGCCAACTCCAGGTATTTTTCCTCGATAATGACTGAGATCTTGATCTCGGATGTCGATATCATCTGGATATTGATGCCTTCTTCTCCTAAAACACGGAACATGGTGCTCGCGATCCCGGCGTGTGAGCGCATCCCCACACCCACCACCGAGATCTTGGCAATACGCTCATCGCCCTGTACCTCGCGCGCCTTCAGGGCGTCCGCGGTCTTCTCCAGGATCTCCCGCGCCTGACGATAATCGGCACGTGGGACCGTGAACGTGAAATCCGTGGTCTTGTCGGCCCCCACGTTCTGGATGATCATGTCGACGTTGATGTTCGCGCTCGCCACATCGCCCACGATCCGATAAGCGACGCCCGGCTCGTCCGGCACGCCTTTGATCGTCAGCTTGGCCTCGTCCCGGCTAAACGCGATCCCCGATATCAGCGCCTGCTCCATTTTGGGTTCCTCATAGGTAATCAACGTTCCGGGGCCGTCATCGAACGACGACAGGACCCGCAGCGGCACGCGATACTTGCCGGCGAATTCGACCGAACGGATCTGGAGGACCTTGGCGCCGAGGCTCGCGAGTTCGAGCATCTCCTCGACCGTGATCCGCTCGAGACGGCGGGCCTGCGGACAGACGCGGGGGTCGGTCGTATAGACGCCGTCCACGTCCGTATAGATCTGGCACTCGTCGGCCCTCAGGGCCGCGGCCATGGCCACCGCCGTGGTATCCGAGCCCCCGCGTCCCAGGGTCGTGATATTGCCCCCTTCATCCACGCCCTGGAACCCGGCGATCACCACCACCCTCCCCGAGCTCAGGTCCTGGCGCACGCGCCCGTCGTCGATCGCGGTGATGCGTGCCCTGCCGTGCACGCTGTCGGTACGGATATGCACCTGCGCCCCGGTATAGGATCGGGCCGGACAGCCGAGCTCCTCCAGGGCCATACTGAGCAGGGCGATCGTGACCTGTTCGCCGGTGGCGAGCAGCACGTCGACCTCGCGGGGCGGGGCATTGGGGTGGACGGCGCGGGCCAGCGCCAGCAGACGGTTGGTCTCGCCGCTCATGGCCGACACCACCACCATATCGTGGCCACGGGCACGCTCGGCCGCCACCCGCTTGGCAACCGCCTGGATACGCTCCACGGTTCCGACCGAGGTGCCGCCGTACTTCTGCACAAGCAAGGACATAAATTGGGGGTCTTGGCGTTTGAAAGACGCGAAGATTACCGCGCCCTTCTTTACGTGTAAACGAAAAAACCGCCTTTCAGACGAGTCTGTCGCGCAAAAACGCCCGCGCGGCCTCCAGGGCCTGCTCCACGGCGCCGATATCGGCACCGCCCGCCTGCGCCAGCTCCGGCCGGCCGCCGCCCTTGCCGCCGAGTACCCGGGCGGCCTCGTTCACGAGCTCGATGGCGTTTACCCGGGCCACCACGTCCGGCGTGACGCCCGCGATCAAGGTCACGCGGCCGCCGGCAACCGAGGCCAGGAGGACGGCCGCCGGACGCAGCTGGTCCTTCAGGCGGTCCATGGCCTCGCGCAGACCCTTGACATCGCCGTCGAGGCGCCCGACCAGGGTCTTCACCCCGCCCCGGTCGACGGCATCGGCCGCCAGGTCCCGGCTCGCGGCAAGCCCCGCCTTCGCCCGGGCCTGCTCAAGCTCCTTCTCCAGGGCCTCGGCGCGGGCCTTCAGGCGCGCCGCCTTATCGACCAGGTCCTCGCGCGTGGCCCCCAGGGCCTGGGCCGCGTCGTGCAGACGGGCCTCCATCGCCCGCACATAATCGAGGGCCGCCTGACCGGTCACCGCCTCGATCCGCCGCACCCCCGAACCTACCGCGGTCTCGGACAGGATCTTGAAAAATCCGATGTCACCCGTGCGGTTCACATGGGTGCCGCCGCAGAGCTCGGTCGAATGGTCGCCCATGGCGACCACCCGCACCCGATCACCGTACTTTTCCCCAAAAAGCGCCATCGCGCCGCCGCTCACCGCCTCGGCCAGCGCCATGTGCGAGATGGCGACCTCGCTGTTGGCGCGGATCGCCTCATTCACCGACTGCTCGACCGCCACGATCTCGTCTGCGGTAAGCGCCTGTCCGTGGCTGAAGTCGAAACGCAACCGCTCGGGGCCGACGAGCGAGCCGCGCTGCGTCACGTGTGTGCCCAAAATACGCCGCAGCGCGGCATGGAGGAGATGGGTCGCCGAATGGTGCGCCGCGGTCGCGATACGCCGCGAGGCGCTCACGACCGCCGTCAGCTCATCCCCGACCCGCAGGGTCCCCTCGGTCACCTGCCCGATGTGCGCGAAGCCCTTGCGGGTGTCCTCGACCACGAACCGCACGCCGCGGCCCTCGAGCAGCCCCTGGTCGCCCACCTGCCCCCCCGATTCGGCATAGAACGGCGTCCGGTCCAGGAACACCACCCCCTCGTCGCCGGACGCAAGCAGGGGAACGGTGCGCCCGTCCGCGGCCAACGCGCGCACGCGCACCGGCAAAGATACGGTCTCGTACCCGCAAAACACCGTGTCGCCCCCCACGACGACCTCATCGGCGCGGAAGTTCTGCGCGGCCCGGGCGCGCTCCCGTTGTCCGGCCATCTCGCGCTCGAACCCGACCATATCGACGCCAAGCCCGCGCTCGCGGGCGATGTCGGCGGTGAGGTCGGCCGGGAAGCCGTAGGTGTCGTAGAGCCTGAAGACCGTGGCGCCCGGGATGACGCCGCCTGCGGCCAGCCCCGCGATGTCCTGCTCCAGGAGCCGCAGGCCCTGCGAGAGGGTCTCGGCAAAGCGCTCCTCCTCCTGCCGCAACACCGCCTCCACATGCTCCCGGTCGCGTGCCAGCTCGGGATAGGCCTCGCCCATCTCCTGGATCAGGGGGGCGACGAGGCGATAGAAGAACGGGTCGGTCGCGCCCAGGCGGTGTCCATGGCGCAGGGCCCGGCGTACGATCCGGCGCAGCACGTAACTGCGCCCCTCGTTGCCTGGGATGACCCCGTCGGCAACGAGAAAGGCGGCGGCGCGGATGTGATCGGCGATCACGTTCAAGGATTTGTCGCGCAGGTCCTGTAGCTCGAGGACCTCGCCGACCGCCCGGATCAGGCCCTGGAACAGGTCGATCTCGTAGTTGCTCGTCACCTTCTGCATGACCGCGGCCATGCGCTCGAGCCCCATGCCGGTGTCGACCGAGGGCCTGGGCAGGGGATTGAGTCGTCCCTCGCGGTCGCGGTCGTACTGCATGAAGACCAGGTTCCAGATCTCAACGTAGCGATCGCCGTCGGCCTCCGGGCTGCCGGGGGGGCCCCCGGCGATCGCCGGGCCGTGGTCGTAGAAGATCTCCGAGCACGGCCCGCAAGGCCCCGTGTCGCCCATGGACCAGAAGTTGTCGGACTCGCCGATACGGCTAAAACGCGCCGGGTCGACCCGGATCTCGTCCAGCCAGATCCGCGCGGCCTCCTCATCGCCCTCGAAGACCGTGATCCAGAGCCGCTCGGCCGGCAGCCCCATCTCGACGGTCAGAAACTCCCAGGCATAGCGGATGGCATCGCGCTTGAAGTAATCGCCGAAGCGGAAATTCCCCAGCATCTCGAAGAAGGTATGGTGACGGGCCGTGTAGCCCACGTTCTCGAGGTCATTGTGCTTGCCGCCGGCCCGCAGGCAGCGCTGGGCGCTCACGGCGCGCGTATAGGCACGCTTGTCGCGCCCGAGAAAGACGTCCTTGAACTGCACCATGCCGGCGTTCGTGAACAGCAGGCTCTGGTCGTTCGCGGGCACGAGCGAACTGCTCGGCACCACCTCGTGGCCGTGCCGGGCGAAAAACTGCAAGAAGCGACTGCGTATCTCGGTGCT
>DAIDMD010000023.1 GCA_027449165.1 Acidiferrobacter sp.
GATCGTCTGTGACGCGCACGACCGGGATCTTGTGGCCGATAAAGGCCTCGATGTCGAGCAGCGAGAAGGCGTACTCGTCGCACGCGAGGCTCACCGCCTCGCCGGCGGCCCCGGCGCGCGCCGTGCGGCCGATGCGGTGGACGTAATCCTCCGCGTCCTGCGGGAGGTCGTAGTTGAAGACGTGGCTCACGTCCGGGATGTGCAGGCCCCGCGCCGCCACGTCGGTGGCCACCAGGACCGGGAACCGCCCCTCTTGGAAATCGGCGAGCAGGCTCTGGCGCTTTTGCTGGGGGACGTCCCCGGAGAGCACCGCGGCCCCGAAGTCGTTGGCCGCGAGCCACCCCTGCACCCGTTCGGCGGCGTGCTTGGTGTTCGTGAACACCAGCGCCCGCGACACCTGCTCGCTGCGCAACAGCCCGACCAGCGCCGGGAGCTTCTCGTCCTTGCCCAGATGGTAGAGGCGCTCGCGCACCCGCTCGGCGGTTATCTTTTCGGCCTCGATGCGCACGAGCTCGGGGTTGTTCATGTGCTCGTAGGCGAGCTCCATGACCCGATAGGACAGCGTCGCCGAAAACAGCAGGCTCAGGCGCTCGGTGGGCGGGGGCATGCGGTGCAGCAGGTAGCGAATGTCCTTGATGAAGCCGAGGTCAAACATGCGGTCGGCCTCGTCCAGGACCATCACCTGCAGCGCGCGCAGATCGAATACATGCTGCTTGAAATAGTCTATGAGGCGCCCGGGCGTCCCGATGAGGATGTCGACACCCTCCTCGATGCCCTTGCGCTGGCTATCGTAGCCGGTCCCGCCGTAGGCAAGCTTCAGGCTCAGCCCGCAATCCTGCCCCAGGACCAGGGCGTCCTTGTGGATCTGGATCGCGAGCTCGCGGGTCGGCGCGAGGATCAGGGCGCGCGGCTGGTTGGGCCGGCGGCCGGGGATCGGTTCCCGGGTAAGCAGCCGGGTGAACACGGCCAAGAGGAAGGCCGCGGTCTTGCCGGTGCCGGTCTGGGCCTGGCCGGCGACGTCGTGGCCGGCCAGCGCCTTGGGCAAGGTCGCGGCCTGGATGGGCGTACAATAGGTGAAACCGGCCTTGAGGACACCGGCCAGGACCGATTCTGGCAATCCGAGGTCGGAAAAAGCCTGCTGAGTGAGGTGAGTATCGTTCATTGATAGTTTAGCATAGCAAATGCCGCCGGCCGGGGGAACCGCGGGGAGTCTTGCCAAGCCCCACCCGTTCCGTCCACAATAACCCGACTGCGGCGCGCTCCTCTCAACCGACAATCCGAAAACAAACCGACCAACCGAGACCCCAACCATGAGCCAAGGCATCATTCACGTGACCGACGACACCTTTCAGGAGGCCGTGTTGAATGCGCCCGGCCCCGTGTTAGTGGACTACTGGGCCGAGTGGTGCGGACCGTGCAAGATGATCGCCCCGGTCCTGGAGGAGGTCGCCCGCGACTACAAGGACAAGCTCACGGTCGCCAAGCTCAACATCGACGAAAACCCGGCCACCCCTCCGAAATACGGCATCCGCGGCATCCCGACCCTCATGCTCTTCAAGAACGGCGGCATCGAGGCCACCAAGGTCGGCGCCATGTCGAAGTCCCAGCTGTCGGCCTTTTTGGACGACAACCTGTAGCGGAACCGCCTCGGCCGCGCGATACTAGACGGCGGGCGGCCGAGGTGCTATGGTGTCATAGGAAGCGCGGTCCCCCTGCTTTCTCTTTATCTCAACCCCTTTTCTGATCAGGTCGCGGATTCGCCCGCCTTTTCATGCCTGACGGTTTCTCAAAAAGATGACAATGCACCTTTCCGAACTGAAACGTAAACCCGCCACCGAACTGGTGGAAATGGCGGTGGCCCTCGATCTCGAAGGCGGCAGCCGGCTGCGCAAGCAGGACCTCATCTTCGCGATCCTGAAGGCCCAGGCCAAGAAGGGCGAGGACATCGTGGGCGAGGGGGTCGTCGAGATCCTCCAGGACGGCTTCGGGTTCCTGCGCTCGTCCGACAGCTCCTATCTCGCCGGCCCTGACGACATCTACGTCAGCCCAAGCCAGATCCGCCGCTTCAACCTGCGCACCGGCGACACGGTGACCGGCAACATCCGGCCGCCCAAGGAGTCCGAGCGGTATTTCGCGCTCCTCAAGGTCGAGAACATCAATTTCCAGCCGCCCGAGGAGGCGCGCAACAAGGTCCTCTTCGAAAACCTGACGCCGCTCCACCCGCTCACCCGCCTGAAGCTCGAACAGGCGAACTCCTCGACCGAAAACCTCACCTCGCGGGTCATCGACCTCATATCGCCCATCGGCAAGGGCCAGCGCGGGCTGATCGTGTCGTCGCCCAAGAGCGGCAAGACCGTGATGCTCCAGCAGATCGCCCACTCGATCACCGCCAACCATCCGGAATGCGTGCTGATCGTGCTGTTGATCGACGAACGCCCGGAAGAGGTGACGGAGATGACCCGGTCGGTGCGGGGCGAGGTGATCTCCTCGACCTTCGACGAGCCGGCGACGCGCCATGTCCAGGTCGCGGAGATGGTCATCGAAAAGGCCAAACGGCTCGTGGAGCACAAGCGCGACGTCGTCATCCTGCTCGATTCGATCACGCGTCTGGCGCGGGCCTACAACACCGTGGTCCCGGCCTCGGGCAAGGTGTTGACCGGCGGCGTCGACGCCAACGCCCTCCAGCGCCCCAAGCGGTTCTTCGGCGCGGCGCGCAACATCGAGGAGGGCGGCAGCCTGACGATCCTCGCGACGACGCTCGTCGAGACCGGCTCCAAGATGGACGACGTCATCTACGAGGAGTTCAAGGGCACGGGCAACATGGAGATCCACCTCGACCGGCGTCTGGCCGAGAAGCGGGTCTACCCGGCGATCAATATCAACCGCTCCGGGACCCGGCGCGAGGAGTTGCTCATCGATCCGGGCGAGCTCCAGAAGCTCTGGATCCTGCGCAAGCTCCTGCACCCGATGGACGACGTCGAGGGGTCGGAGTTCCTGCTCGACAAGCTCAAGGCGACCAAGAACAACGCCGAGTTCTTCGACTCGATGCGGCGCTAAGGGGCGGCCGTCTTCTTGCGCGCGACGGTCACCCCGTCGCGCACCGTAAGGAGCACGGCGTCCACGTTCGGGTCGCTCTGGACCTTGCGGTTGAAGGCGGCGATACCGAGATCGGCGGGGGTCGTGGGCGCCAGCACCCGGCCGGACCAGAGGGTGTTGTCGGCGACGAGCAGGCCGCCCGGGCGCAGCAGGGGCAGGGCGCGGTCGTAGTAGGTGGGATAGTTTTCCTTGTCGGCATCCAGAAAGACGAGATCGAAGACCTCGCCGCGCAAGGCCTCGAGGGTGGCGAGCGCCGGACCCGGCCGGATGCGGATCTTGCGGCCGCACGGGGTGCGGTCGAAGAACCGCTGGGCGATGGCGATGGCCTCGGGATCCTTCTCGCAGGACAGCACCTCGCCGTCGGCGGGCAGGGCGCTTGCCATGGCGAGCGCCGAGTAGCCGGTGAAAAGGCCGATCTCGAGGATACGCCGGGCCGGGCAGAGCATGACGAGCAGGCGCAGGAGCGCGGCCTCCACCGGGCCGCTCAGCATGGCCGCGTCCGGGCGGTGCGCGCGGGTATACTGCTCGATCTCGGCGAGCGCCTCCGGCAGGGCCGTGATGTGGGCGCGGGCGTAGTCCTCGAGCGCCTTGTCGATGAGCCTTTCCATAGCCGGCACCAGTCTGGCGCATTCGCGCGGGCGGGCGAAACCACCTCTCGCCCCGTTGCGAAGCAGGGATTTTCGGTTCAGTATGAGCCGGCTTCGGCGACAAAGCTAGGCCGGCAACAGGCGACTTTGCGAGGAGGGTTACGGTATGTCGATGGCGGATCGTGACGGGGTCATTTGGTACGACGGCAAGCTCGTGCCCTGGCGCGACGCGAATACCCACGTGCTCACCCACACCCTGCATTACGGCATGGGGGTCTTCGAGGGGGTGCGCGCCTACCCAACGAGCGCCGGGCCCGCGGTGTTCCGCCTGGACGCGCACGTCGACCGGCTGTTTCGGTCGGCGCACATCGTCGGCATGGACCTCCCCTACGACAAGGAGACGGTGCGCGAGGCGATCCTCGCCTCGGTGCGCGAGAACGGCCTCGAATCGGCCTATATTCGGCCCATGGCGTTCTACGGGTCGGAGGGCATGGGGCTGCGCGCCGACAAGCTCAAGGTCCACCTGATCGTCGCCGCCTGGGCGTGGGGCGCCTATCTGGGCGACGACGCGCTCGAGCGGGGCATACGCATCAAGACCTCCTCGTTCAACAGGCACCATGTGAACGTCGCCTTGTGCAAGGCCAAGTCCAACGGCAACTACATGAATTCCATGCTCGCCCTGCGCGAGGCCCAGCAGTGCGGCTGCGACGAGGCCCTGCTGCTCGACACCGAGGGCTACGTGGCGGAGGGAAGCGGCGAGAACATCTTCATCGTCCGCGACGGCACGCTGCTCACGCCCGAACTCACCGCCGCGCTCGAGGGGATCACGCGCGACACGATCATGGAGCTCGCCGGCGAGATCGGGGTCCCGGTGCGCGAGAAACGCATCACCCGCGACGAGGTCTACATCGCCGACGAGGCCTTCTTCTCGGGGACCGCCGCCGAGATCACGCCGATCCGCGAACTCGACTTCCGCACCATCGGCCGCGGGCGCCGCGGCCCGATCACCGAGAAGCTCCAGACCCTCTATTTCGAGCAGGTCCACGGACGGCGCAAGACCCACCCCGAGTGGGTGACGCCGGTGGGTACGGCCGAGGCCGCGCGCCTCTCGCAAAAGGCCTGACCGTGGACAAGGGACAGGTGGCCCCGGCGCCCACGGCGCGCACCATGCGCGTCGAGGTCACGCACGCGGACCTCCCGCTCCACTGCCCGATGCCGGGCATGAGCCTCTGGAACTCGCATCCGCGCGTGTTCCTGCCGATCGAGGCAAGCGGCGAGGAGCGCTGCCCCTATTGCGGGACGGTCTACGTCCTCACCGACCTCACCGAAATCTAAGGGCGCGCGGTGAGTGCCTCGCGGGCACTGATCATCGGCCCGGCGTGGGTCGGCGACATGGTGATGGCCCACAGTCTCTTCCAGCTTTTAAAGACCCGCGACCCCGAACGCACCCTGGACCTCATCGCCCCGCCGGCGACCGCGCCGCTCGCAAGCCGCATGCCGGAGATCACGGAGACCATCGTGCTGTCCATACCACACGGCCGGCTCGCCTTCCGAAAGCGGCTTACGCTCGGCCGCAGGCTGCGGCAACGCGGCTACGCGCAGGCCTACGTCCTGCCGCGCTCCTTCAAGTCGGCGCTACCGGCCTGGGCGAGCGGGGCCGTGCGCCGCACCGGCTATCTCGGCGAGGCGCGCTTTGGTCTCATCAACGACATCCGCCGCGAGCCGCCGGGCGTGAAGCTAAAGACCGTCGAGCGCTTCCTGCTCCTGGGTGCGGCACCGGGCGAGGACCTGCCCCCCGTCCCCCCGCCGCGCCTGACGGCAGACCGGGAAGCAGGGCGGCTATGTGCCGAGCGGTTCGGGATCGATGCGGCAGCCCCGGCGCTCGCGCTCTGTCCGGGCGCCGAATACGGCCCGGCGAAACGCTGGCCGGCCCGCCACTTCGCGACACTCGCGCGCACCTATCGCAAACGCGGCTGGCAGGTCGTGCTGCTGGGCGGCCCGCGCGATCGCGAGATCGGGGATGCGATACGAACGCTCTCCGAGGACGCCTGCACGGATCTCACCGGGCGCACGACCCTGCTCGAGGCCCTGGACCTCATGGCCCTCGCCGCGGCCGTGGTCAGCAACGACTCCGGCCTCATGCATGTGGCTGCGAGCCTCCATAAGCCGCTCGCGGCGGTCTTCGGGTCCTCGGACCCCCATCACACCCCGCCCCTGGACGACCGCGCCATTCCGATCAGCCTGGGCCTTCCCTGCAGCCCGTGCTTCGCCCGGACCTGCCCCCTGGGTCACCTGCGCTGTCTCGAGAACCTCGCGCCAGAACGCGTGATAGAGACCCTTGAAGCGACGATGGACGGCTCGCGGGCGACCGCTCGAAGCGACCCGTAGCAACGGCAATCGCCGTCTTCGTACCGGCGCGCCCCAGGCACCGGTGCGTTATGATATGGCTATGGAAAAGGACCGACCACACGACGAGGCCCCGGCCGGTTTACCGGGCACTGCGGCCTATCTCGACAACCCCAGGGCCGCGTGGGATCGGCTTTTCTCGGGCTGGCGGGAGGCCATGGTGGCAGAGGACGAGGCGCGGCTGCGGCGGCATATCGAACGCCTGCGCGCCGCCGTGAACCAAGGCCGTGGAGAGATCCCCAGCCCCCCCTTATATGAGCGACCTAACGCAGCCGACTAAGCCCAGCCTTCTCGTAATTGCCGGACCCAACGGGTCCGGAAAAGCACTGTGGCGCATCGTATGGTCGATCTGTCGTGGCTTCGGGACCTATGCCTCGTGGACCCCGATGCCATAACGGCCTCGCTTCCCGGCGGCTTTCGTGCCATCCCGAACGCGCCACGGGTTCGAAAATCTTCGATTTTAATGCGCGTAATGATGCGCAAGAAGCCAACCGTAGAGACGCTGCGGGCCTGCGCAGGACCAATGGAGATCGCGGCACACCTTCGCAATTGCGGCCCTATTGCGGGCCTCGTTCGTGGCCTCCCACGACACCCGGGCCCTTTCGAGGGACTCGGCGATATACGGGGCAAGCGGGTGCGCGAACACGAGGATAGTAAACCCCCCCTCCTTCAGGCGCTGAGAGGGCGGGCCGAATTGTCGGATGGCGTCCTTTTCGCAAACCGGCGCGGTCGCACACGGCAGCCCGGCTGCGGCGAACACGAGAAAGGAGCGCCGTGAGCCCCGCGCGGCTTGGGGGCGGAACCACATCCCTGAGTCCTGGTTTGGATTCGGCACCCACAGGGCCGCACAGGATAGGCATTGCCACGCCGTTCGAAGTCGGGCGCTGGGCGCGCTGGCGAACATTAACGGCCGGACATGGGCCTTAAAGTGGCTTGCCCACGTCACTGTGTTTGCGTTGGCGTCGTAATAAGTGCCATAGCCATGAAATAGGTGATGTTCGCGCAAGAAACGTGCGAGATCCTTTACCGCGTCCACCCTGGGACCCTGCCAGGACAATGCACCGGGACTTGCCGACAACGAGAGGCTGGCGAACACTATGCACCAAATCGCCCACAGCGTACGCGCCCGCCTTATCGGCTGCGGCAACAAAGTGAGCGCAAGAAAGAGCGGAAGAAAATAAAAAACGTTTACCAGGAAGCGGCCCGACAGGTTGACGCCCGACGGAAAGCTGCTGGCCACAAAGGCGAGCATCATGATCGCGCTCGATAACAGCGCCGTGAGCAATACGAATCTCTGTCCAGGGAGATAGTTGGGCCACGCTCGCAAGAAATTCCGCACCGACATCAGGACGAGCGAGACCATCATTAACGCATAAAGCGCGACACCCGCAGCCGGGAACACCGCTTGCGCGGCCTTGACGTTAAAAAACACCATCAGAATCTGGCCCAGCCAGATCGCGTTGCGGGCCACTTCCGCCAGATTCCGTGCGTGATGGAAGTGCCCCGAGGGCACGAAGGCGAGCAACCCAAGGAGCTTCGTGGATGCCAGCACCATCGCAAGTAGAGCAACGATCGCTACCCGACGAGCGCGCCTGCCCGCTTCCGGGTCCCGGCGTAAGACAAAGGCGCCAACAACTGCAGGAACCGTGAGGCTTGCGTTGAACCACGCGTCGGAAACGGCGCCGACCGTGACGGCCAGGAAAAAGATCGAGAACCAGAATGGGCGTCCGTCGTCCAGAATCTGGGTGGCGGCATAAAGTCCCAGGAGGGACCAGACAAAGGAGATGTTGTGCGTTTGGGAAAAGCCCAGAAATCCTACCGGCCCGATCGTCGATATGTTGGCGGACAACACCAAGAAGGCAAGAGATAGCGCCCACCAGGGCCCGATAAAACGTCGCGCGATAACGAACACCAATATGGCGTTCAGCACGAACACGAGCCACCCTATGCCCACAACGGTGTACGCGGAAACACCGAACAAAAAATACGCGATGCCAGCCAGCGGCATGAGGCTTAAGAGCTGATTGTCCTGGGAGTAACGCCAAGAACGCAGGAAGCGCGGGCCGTGCACCTCGAAGCCGTGCCACAACATTGCCGTGGTTGCGCTATCGGCGCTAGGCCCTGACCCCCAAACAGAGAAGGTATACGCGAGACTGCCGTAGAGGGCGAACAGGAGCAGGAGGAGCGCCGCCCCACCCAAGCCAAACCTTTTCACTTCCCTAAATCCTGCCCGGAACCTTGCGCCAACGCCATGCCGGCTGAATTTTCGCGGCCCGCCGCCGCTTTCGGGTACCACGAGCCGGCCGTCCGTGCTATATACACCGGCCGCCCTTTAGCTTCGTCATAAACACGAGCGAGATATTCCCCGATTATGCCTAAGGCCATGAGCTGCACACCGCCCAGAAACAGCAGCGCCACCATAAGCGAGGGGTAGCCCTTAACGGGGTTTCCAAAGAGCAGCGTCTGGACCAGGAGATCGAGGGCGTAGAGGAAGGACAGCAGGGAGACGATAAGGCCCAGATAGGAGGCGATGCGTAGCGGCGCATCGCTGAACGAGAGAATGCCGTCCAAGGCGAAGCGCCAGAGGCGAACATAGCTCCAGGTCGTCTTGCCACCCAGGCGCGGGGCCCTGTGATAGCTCACGGACGTGGTCCGGAATCCCACCCAGGCAAAGAGGCCTTTCATGAACCGCCGACGCTCGGGCAATCGCCGCAGGGCCTCCAGGACCGGGCGGCTCATGAGCCGGAAATCGCCGGTGTCTTCGGGGATCGGGACCTTGCTGATGCGATTGAATACTCGATAGAAGGCATGCGCGCTTGTGCGCTTCACAAGGCCCTCGCCATCGCGTGAAAGCCGCACGGCATTGACCACGTCATAGCCCGCCTGCCAGCGTGCGACGAGCTCCGGAACCAATTCGGGCGGATCCTGCAGATCGGCGTCCAAGGGGATCGCGGCATCGCCCCGGGCGTGATCTAGGCCGGCCGTCAGCGCGGCCTCCTTGCCGAAGTTGCGGGACAGATCGATGACCCGGATGCGGGGGTCCTTGTCCTGAAGGGCCATCAGGATATCGAGCGTGCCGTCGCTGCTGCCGTCGTTCACGCACACACATTCCCACGTCTCCGGACGCGGGGCCATGACCGAGAGTATCCGATCATAGAGGGCGCGGATGTTGACGGCCTCGTTATAACAAGGGACTACGAACGACAACACGGGCGGCACGTCCGGGAACGGCGGGGAAACATTCGCTGCGCTCACGAAAAGACCACCCGGCGGGCTGCGGTATAGTTGAAGGCAAGGCCCGCGAGGGAGCCGGCGGCCACCGCCCATACCGGCTCGCGCATAGTAAGCGGCACCGTCAGGACAAGTAACGCGTAGACGCCGTTATTGACGACCCAGCCCACGACATTCGCCGAGACGTAGCGCGCCCATTCCCCGGAAAGGCTCGAGCGGCCGGCGCGATCCCGGAAGGTCCAGGAGCGATTGCCCAACCAGGTGACGGTCACTGCCGCCACGAACGCCGCGGCCTGCGCCGACAGCGCATCCACGCCCGAACCGGTAAGTCCCAGCACGACGCCCGCATCGACCAGAAACCCCAAGGTACCGACGACCGCGAACGCGAGCAGCCGGCGGTATTCCTGGGCGCTAACCCCTGCCGCCAAGTAAAGCCCTCCCCCTTCTTTCTTCCCTTTCTCTAGGTCGGCAGGATAGCAGAATTCCGGCCGTTTATGACATCGAGGGCTGAGGTGGGCGCTCTTGTCGCGCCCTGGACCCCCTGCACAGCCGCAGCCAGTCCGCGGGCTAGGCAAGGTCTTCGTGCTCACAGGTAGCCCGATCACAAACGATGTTCGATCGTCGAAGGGTCGCTGAAAAGGCCTCAGAGTGGGCGAATGTCGGGGAACCCGACGAACCAGGCCCGGCGTCGTGGGCCAAGGCCCTGGCGTTGCGGCATCGGGCACGGGCGTCGCGGGTTCGGCCTCGGGCGCGAGAGCGGTTTTCCGGACAGGGGCCTGCGAGGCTTGCCGCGAGGGAGGGTCCCCGCCACAAGCGCCGCGGGGGGCCGAGAGGCCCGCCGTTCGTCGGGCCTGACACGGGATCGGCTAGAGGGCCCTGGCATGACCTCGCGCGCGGCGGCGGGATCGACCCTTCCGCGCCCATGGGACGGCGGCCCAGGACGGTGGTGGCCCTTCGTGGACAAGCCGGCGGGCCTTCGTTATTGTGGCGCGATGCTTCCCGACGCCATAGATCCCGCTGCCGTCCGCCACGTCCTTGTCACCAAGTTCCGCCACCATGGCGACGTGCTGCTGACAGCCCCGGTCTTCCGCGTCTTGCGCGCCCTGATCCCCGGGGTCGAGGTCGACGCCCTGATCTATCGAGACAGCCTCGACATGCTAAGCCTCAACCCCGACATCGCCGTCATCCATGCGATAGACCGCCGGACGCGGCGCCTGCCGCTTTTCCGAAAGATCGCGGCCGAATGGCGTCTGCTGAAGGCCTTGAGAGACCGGCGCTACGACCTTGTCGTCCACCTTACCGAGCACCCCCGGGGGGCCTTGCTGGCCCGGGTTCTAAGGCCCCGCTACGCCGTGGCGCGCCGCTATCCGGGGCGGCGCGGGCGCTGGTGGAGCAAGAGCTTCACGCACCTCTACGACGTCCCCGCCCGACAACGGCACACCGTCGAGACCCATCTCGACGCGCTGCGCCGGTTGGGGCTCGTCGTCCCGCGGGAGGAGAAGGCCCTGCGTCTGGTGGCAGGAGCGGAGGCCGCCGCCGCCATAGAGACGCGGCTTGCCCGCGCGGGTCTTGCCGCACGGCCGTTCCTGGTCATCCACCCGACCTCGCGCTGGCTCTTCAAGGCCTGGCCCGCGGCATCCATGACCGCGCTCATCCGCGCGCTCTTGGCGACCGACCACGCGGTCGTCGTGACATCGGGGCCCGATCGCGAAGAGCGGGAGGTGACGGCCGAGATCCTGGCGCCGATCCCCCCCTCGGACGCGCTCGTCGACTGGAGCGGAACGCTCACCTTGAAGGAGCTCGCGGCGCTTTTGCACAAGGCCAGACTGTTCGTGGGTGTCGACTCGGCCCCCATGCATATGGCCTCGGCCATGGGCACGCCCGTGGTCGCGATCTTCGGACCGAGCGGGGACCAGGAGTGGGCCCCTTGGCAGGTCCCGGCGCGGGTGCTTAGCGCATCGTCCTACAGCTGCCGGCCGTGCGGCTTCGCGGGCTGCGGCGACAGCCAGCTGAGCGAGTGCATGGGGGCGGTGGGCGTAGACGAGGTCCTGCAGGCGGCGACCCAGCTTCTTCAGGACACGGCGACACGCGCATGCGCATCGTCCTGATCCGCCAGCGCTACCGCGAAGACGGCGGCGCCGAGCGCTTCGTCGCCCGCGCCGCGCAGGCCCTGTCCGCGCAGGGTGTCGCGATCACGATCCTTACGCGCGACTGGCCGAAAGACACGGGCGATACGCACATCGAGCGCTGCAACCCCCCGTATCTGGGATCGATCTGGCGCGACCTCGGGTTTGCCCTGTGCGCCTGCCGCAGGCTGCGGACACTCGGCGCCGACCTTGCGCAAAGCCACGAGCGCATGGGCTGCGCGGACATCTTCCGGGCAGGCGACGGGTTGCATCGCAGCTGGCTTGCCCAGCGCCGGAGGACGACGGGGCCCCTCGGGCGCATCCGCCTTAGGCTCAATCCCTACCACATCTACGCGCTCGCCGCCGAGGCCAAGGCCCTCACCCACGCGCGGCTGCGCGCCGTGATCTGCGGATCGCGCATGGTGCGCGACGAGATCGCCGCGGCCTTTCCGCAAACCGCCGGCAAGCTCGTGGTGCTCTACAACGGGGTCGACTGCCAACGCTTCCATCCGGACGTCAAGAACGAGCGTGACGCGCTGCGCCGACGCTACGGCATCCCCCCCGAAAGCGTGATCTTCGTGTTCGTGGGCTCAGGCTTCTACCGCAAGGGGCTCGCCCAGGCGATGCGGGCCGTCGCCCTGTTGTCGCCCCCGGCCGGCCTGCTCGTGGTGGGACAGGACCGGCACGAGGCCCGCTACCGGACGCTCGCGCAAGACCTCGGGCTGAGCAAGCGTCTCTGGTTTGCCGGGCGACAGACCGATCCCCGCCCCTTTTACGGCGCCGCCGATGCCTTCATCCTGCCGGCCCTCTACGACCCTTCGCCCAATGTCGTGCTCGAGGCCATGGCCTGCGGCCTGCCGGTCATCACAAGCCTCTCGGCCGGGACCTCGGAGCTGCTCGTGGAGGGCGAGACCGGCTTTATCCGCGACGCCCTCGATACCGGCGGCTTCATGAAGGCCTGCGCGGCGCTCCTCGACCCGGCACGGCGCACGGCGATGGGCGCTGCGGCCCGCCGCGCCATCGAACCCTACGACCTGCGCCTTATGGGCGAGCGTTTCGTGGCCTTCTACGAGGACCTGCTGCGCCCGGGAACGGTTCGTGGCTAAACGGGCAAGCCGGCTGCCCTTGCGCGCGCGCATCGGCTGGCATGCCCTGATCCGCGGGGTGGGCCGCCGGCCATCTCCGGAACGGGTGCGGCGCATACTGATCGCCCATAATCTGCTGCTCGGCGATACGCTGATGCTCACATCCCTCCTGGCCCGGCTCAGGCGCCGATACCCCGATGCGCATCTTGCCATGACCTGTCCGCCGGCCTTCCTGCCGCTCTACGAGGGGCGCCCGTACGGCCTGGCCGTCTCGGCGTTCGATCCCCGGGATCGTCACAGCTTGGACCGGCTGCGCGCCCTCGGACCCTTCGATCTCGCCATCGTCCCGGCCGAGAGCCGCCACGGCTGGCTCGCCCGCGCCGCCGGCGCCCGCTGGGTGCGGGGCTACGCGGGCGGGGCCTGGTACTACCGCGCGTCGCTCGACGAGGCCTGGCCCGCGCCCGATATCCTTACGACCCTGCCGGATATGATGGCGGCGCTGGCCGGGGACGCAGGGCCCGGGGACGAACGCTTCGATCCCCGGGACTGGCCAGGCCCCCGACCGGGAGGGTTCGTCCCACCCGAGATCCCGTACGCCGTCTTGCACCTCGGAGCAGGTTCCCCGCTCCGATATTGGCCCGCCGAGAACTGGCGGATTGTGGCCGCGTCGCTAACCCGGCAAGGGTTCCGCGTGATCTTGAGCGCGGGTCCGGGACAAGAGGCGCTCGCCCATGCAGCCGACCCACAGGGGCGATACCAAAACGTCGCGGGACAGTTGGACCTGCGCGACATGTGGCACCTACTAGCTGCGGCTCGGTTACTGGTTTCGCCAGATACCGGAATAGTACACCTCGCGCGACTAACCACTACCCCATCGGTAGTATTGTTCGGGCCAGGACAGGCCGATCTCTATGGGCCAGGCCAGTTTTACCGCAGCACACCTTATCGCGCCGTAACTATCGCGGACATGCCCTGTCGGAACGAAACGCTCTTGTTCGAGATGAAAGTCCCCTGGATCCGGATTTGCAAACGGGAGCCCGGAGACTGTGCATTTAGCGCCCGCTGCAGCGCGGGGATCTCACCCGAGGCGGTCCTGAGCGCCATCTCCGAGGTGCTGGCCGAGGGGCGATCGTGACCGGCAGTCAGGCGGCGAGCCCGAAGGATCGCAAGGCGGCGTCCAGCACGAGCAGCTGGTAGACCGGCTCTGCGAGCTTGTCGAACCCGCCCGCGAAGGCCGCCACCAGGGTCTCGACGCGCGCGGCGTGGAGCTGACCGCCGGTGGCATCGGCCAAGCGCCGGCCGAGGCCGGGCAGACGCGCGGCGAGTTCCCCGCGCAGCCAATGGCCGAGCGGCGGGGAGAAGCCGCGCTTCTTCGCGGTCAGCAGACCCTCGTCGCGGCACACCCCGCAGGTCTCGACCAGGAGCCCCTTCGCCGGTTGGGCGAAACGCCGGTTTGCCGGAAGACCGGTGACGAGCTCCACGAACCGGTGGTCGAGGAGCGGGGCGCGCAGCTCGAGCCCGTGGGCCATGGTGCAGAGATCCCCCTTGCGCAGGATGTACTCCGGCAGGTAATTGGCGAAGTCGATGGCCAGCAGGGCGGCGAGACCCTTTTGGTCCGAGGGGAAATCCCGCCAATGGACGGCCGGGGCCTCGGGGAGATCGGGCTGCAGGTAGCGGCGCACGGCCGGCGACAGGCCCGAGAAGCGCAGCACATAGGCCTCCTGCCATGTGAGCCCCAACTCCTCGCGCCACCGCGCCTGTTTCTCCCAGGGTAGCCCCTTGTAGGCGAGGGCAAGCGTGAAGGATCCGCGCCAGCGGCTGCGCAGGTGCTGCCGATAGCGCTTGTAACCCGCGAACAATTCGTCGCCCCCGTCGCCGCCCAGCACCACCTTGACCTCCGCGCTCGCGGCCCGCGCGAGATACCAAAGCGGCAGGGCGCTGGGATCGGCGAAGGGCTCGTCGAGATCGGCCACGATGCGGTCGAAGTCGTCGGCGAGACGCGGCTCCACGGGTATCGCCCTATGGGCGAGCCCCAGGGCCTTGGCCATGCGCGCGGCCTGTGGTCCCTCGTCGTAACCGGTCCCGGGGAAGGTGGCGGTAAAGGCGGTGATGTTGGTATAGCCCTGGCGGACGAGGCTTGCCGCCACCACGGCCGAATCGATGCCGCCGCTCAGGAAGATGCCCACTGGTCGGTCGGAGGCGGTGCGCAGGGCCACGGCCTTGTCGAGCGTCTCCCGGAAGTCGCCGGGCGCGGGATGGGGCTGCCAATACCGGCGCAGCTCGGGCGGACGTCCTTCCCCGAACTCCCACACGAGGCTGGTGCCGTTGGCCAGGCGTTTGATGCCCCGCACTAAAGTCTGCGGGGCCGGGATATACCGGTGGGCGAGATAGGCATCGACGGCCTCGGGGGCGATGCGGGCCTGGCCCCCGAGATAGGGAACCAAGGCGCGCAGGGTGGAGGCGAACGCGAAGTCCCCGCCGTCAGCGTAGTA
>DAIDMD010000024.1 GCA_027449165.1 Acidiferrobacter sp.
TCTGGTGGAAGAGCGCCTGCGGCCAGGCCGGCCAGTTCCGGGCCAGGGCCCGGGCCGGACGCAACAGGCCCGCGCCCGCTGCCACCGCCAGGGCCGAACCCGAGAACGCCTGTTTCAAGAAGGTTCTGCGTGGAAGGTTCACTGAGATTGTCTCCGCCTACTTTGATAAGGATGTGTGAGGGCACGGCAAGGGCCGATTCTCTCGGGGGGAGAGACGCGGGACGATCCGACATTATTCCTTGGCCGAGCGAATCGCCGCCTTTGGCCCAAGGCCGGGTCGGAAATCGGCCGGGGAGGAATGCACGGAACCGGTGTTCGCCCAGGCGGCACCGCGGCCGTCCGCCCGGGCCCCGGCAAGGCCCCCGCGCCCGCGGCACGCCCTGCCGGACCTGACGCGAACGCCGCGGGCGTAACCATTCCTCACGAAATTGAGGCTTAGCAAAACCCGCGCCGCCCTGTAGAGTTACGCCACGGTGAAGACATTCCTGATCATAGCGCCCAGGCCCCGGAAACGCGATCGCGAGGATACGGCGGCTGTCACGCCCCTCGCCGCGCGCTAGGATGGCCACCCCATTCCGTCCGGGCCGGCACGGCCTGTTGCTCACCGCCACAGCGCTCCTTGCGGGCTGCGCGGTAGGCCCCGGTTTCCATGCGCCGCGGTTTGCGGCGCCGACGCGCTTTACCAGCGCCCCGCAGGATGCGCCCCCGCACTGGCCCGCCAAGACCTGGTGGCGCGGCTTTGATTCCCCGGCCCTCGATCACCTCATCGCCCAGGCCGAGCGCCGCAACTTCAGTATCCGTGTGGCGGCCGCGCAGCTCGAGGCCGCGAACGCCGCGGTCGCGGTGGCGGGCGCCCCGCTCCTGCCGGCGGTGAGTGCTGGCGGCAACGCCCAGTGGCAACGCGCCCCCCATCCAGGGGCGGGGCTTGCCGCCGGCGCGCGCAACCCCAGCCCTTTTTACGGCGCCTCGGTACAGGCCTCCTATCTCGTCGATCTCTGGGGAGAGAATCGCGATGCGCTGCGGGCGGCATTGGCTGACGCGGCGGCCGCGCGGTTTAATCGCGCCACGGTGGCCTTGACCGCGGTCACGGCCGTTGCCACGACCTGGTTCCAGATCCTGGCCGACCGTTCCGCGCTCGCCATAGGCCTGCGGAACTTGCGCGCGGCCACTCGTCTTCTGGCGCAGCTGAAGGCCGAGTTCGCCGCCGGCACGGTCGACGCCGTCACTGTGGCCGAGCAAGACGCGCTCGTTGCCTCGGAGCGCGCCAACATCCCGGTCCTGCGATCCCAGTTGCGCCAGGAAACGCTGGGGCTCGGCATCCTTCTGGGCCGGCCCCCGGAGCATCTCGCGATCCCGGCCGGCCGCATAGGGGCGCTCAAGGTGCCGCGGCTCATGCCGGGCCTCCCGTCGAGCCTGCTGCGCCGCCGGCCCGATGTGGCGCAGGCCCAGGCCAACCTCGTGGCCGCCAATGCCAACGTCCGGGCGGCGATCGCAAGCTTCTTCCCCTCGATCACGCTGACCGGATCGGCCGGCACGAGCAGCGCCGCGCTCGATACCCTGCTTGCCCCCGGATCGCTGCTGCTGAACGCCGCCGCCTCGATCAGTCAGCCGCTCTTCGAGGGCGGCAGCCTCATGGGCCATCTGGCGGTATCCCGTGCCGTCTACCAGGAGGACGTGGCGACCTACGAACAGACCGTCGTGGGGGCCTTTACCGACGTCGAGACCTCGCTCACCGCGCTGCATTACGCAACGATCCAGGAACGCCGGGAGGCGCAGGCGGTGCGCGAGGCCCGCAGGGCCTTGGCCGCGGTCCGGGCGCAGCTCAACGCCGGAATCGTCGACGTGAGCGCGGTGTTGAACGCCGAACAGACGCTTCTCGGCGACGAAAACGCCCACACCCAGGCCCAGCTTGCGCGCCTCGACGCCGCCATCCATCTCTACCAGGCCCTGGGCGGCGGCTGGCGCCTGGGCCGGCCGGCCCGTTCGGCAGGATACTGACATGTCACGCAAAAAACGGGCTGGCCTCGTCGCCGCAATCCTCTTGGCCGGGTTTCTTGCCTACCGTCTCATCGCGCGCCCGCATGCCGAGCGGCCCGTGCCGCCGCCGGTGCCGGTGCGCGTGGCGGTCGCGCACTATGCCGATGTCCCGGTCCGGGTAGGCGCGCTCGGGCTGGTGCAGGCCTACCGTACGGTCACCGTGGAACCGATGATCACGGGCCCGATGACGGCAGTCGACTTTCGGCAGGGAAGCTTCGTGCGCCGCGGGGCGCTGCTCGCGCGCATCGACCCCCGCCCTTACCAGGCGGCGCTCGCCCAGGCCCTGGCCAAACGCGCCCAGGACCAGGCGCTGCTGGCCTTGGCGCGCGACACCCTGGATCGCTACCGGCTCCTCATCGCGCACCACTACATATCCGCCGAGATCGTCGCCCAACAAAAGGCCACGGTGGCCGCGGATCGCGCGATCGTGGCCCAGGATAGCGCCGCGGTCGAGACGGCGCGCACGAACTTGAGCTACACGCGCATCGTCGCGCCGATCGCCGGACGAACCGGGATCCTCGCGGTCAATGCCGGAAATATCGTAAGCCCCTCGCTGCCCGGCGGTATCGTCACCATCACCACCGTGCAGCCGATCTATGTCGCGTTCAGTCTCCCGCAACAGGACTTGCCGGACGTCTTGCGCGTCCTGCACGCGCGGTCCCCGGATGTGACCGCGTTCGCCCGTGGACGCGGGGGGCACACGGCGCCATCGCGCGGCGTGCTCGCGGTGCTCGACAACGTCATCAACCAGTCGACCGGGACCTTGACCCTGAAGGCGCGCTTTCAGAATCCGTCCCTTGCCTTATGGCCCGGGGCATTCGTCAACGTGCGCCTGAGGGTCCGCACCGACCGCCACGTCCTCGTCGTGCCGTCGGTTGCGGTACGCCAGGGCCCCGGGGGGGCGTTCGTCTACGTCGTGCGCCGCGCCGTTGCGGGCGCAAAAGGCGCGACGGGCGCGCCATCGCGCGTCGCCGATGTCCCGGTCGTTCTCGGATTCGCCGACCAGCGGCGCACCGTGATCCGCTCCGGCCTTGCCGCAGGCGACGAGGTCGTCGTCCTCGGCGGCTCGCGCCTGAACCCGGGGGCGCGCGTGCGCATCCTGCCGGCCGTCCCCTCCCGGCACCCCGCGCCGGGTGTCGCGTGAACATATCGCGTCCCTTCATAACGCGGCCCATCGCCACATCGCTTTTGGCCGTGGCCTTGCTGCTCGCCGGCATCCTCGGATACCGGGCCCTGCCGGTCGCCTCCCTGCCCTCGGTGGATTTTCCGACGATCCTGGTCACGACCCGCCTGCCGGGCGCCAACGCCGACACCGTCTCGCGTCTGATCACGGCCCCCCTGGAGCGCCAATTCGGCGACATCGCCGGGCTTGCCGCCATGAATTCGGTGAGTTCCTATGGCACAAGCGCCATCACGCTGCGGTTTACGCTTCATGAGTCGCTCACCGCCGCCGCGCAGGCGGTTCAGGCGGCCATCGATGCCGCTGCCGCGACCCTGCCGCCGAACATCCCCTACCCGCCGGTCTATGCCGAGATCAATCCCGCGGACGCGCCCATCGCGGTGCTCGCGCTCACATCGCACACCGTGCCCCTGTACGCCCTTGCCAACATCGCCAATACGCTCATCGCGCCGCGCCTGAGCGAGGTCTCGGGGGTAGGCCGGGTGCGCGTGCAAGGGGACATGAAAAAGGCGGTTCGCGTCCTCGTGGATCCGGCCCGCCTGGCGGCCTACGGACTGTCGCTCGAAGCGGTGCGGACCGCCATCGTCAATGCCAATCAGAACGGGCCCAAAGGGGGCTTCGAGGGGCGCCGCCAGGCGTTCGCGGTCGGCGCAACCGATCAAGTCCGGGATGCGCGAGGCTTCCGGCGCATCGTCATAGCCTCGGTCGGGGGCGCGCCGGTCACCATCGGCGACGTGGGCTCCGTCGCACCCGGTCTCGAAAACTCGGCGGTCGTCGCGACCTTCGACGGGGTCCCCGCGGTCCTGCTGTCGATAGACCGGGAGCCGGGCGCGAACATCGTGCGGACCGTGGCGCGCGTCCAGGCAACCCTAAAGGACCTTTCACGGGCATTGCCGGCCGATACCACGCTCTCGATCGTCGCCAACCGCACCGCGACGATCAAGGCGTCGGTGGCCGATGTCGAGCTGACCCTCATCACCTCGGTCGTCCTCGTCGTCCTCGTCATATTCGTCTTTCTGCCCACATGGCGCGCCGCCTTGATACCCGCCGTCGCCCTGCCGCTCTCCCTGGTGGGCACGTTTGCGGCGATGGACGCCCTGGGCTTTAGCCTGGATAACCTGTCGCTCATGGCGCTCACCGTGGCCGCGGGGTTCGTGGTGGACGATGCCATCGTCATGATCGAAAACATCGTGCGGTTCCTGGAGGCCGGCGCGAACCCGTTCGCCGCGGCCCTCGAGGGCGCCCGCCAGATCGGTTTTACGATCGTGTCGCTCACCGTCTCGCTGATCGCGGTGTTCATTCCGCTGCTGTTCATGCCGGGGCTCGTGGGTCGACTGTTTCGCGAGTTCTCGATCACGTTGTCGGTGGCGGTGGCCGTATCGGCCCTGATCTCCCTGACCCTGACGCCCATGATGTGCGCCCACATCCTGCAGCCGGCGGGGTCCCGCCGGTCGGCGGTGACCGGGGCGATCGATCGTCTCTGGGCCGGCCTGCGGGACCGCTACCGGTCCGCGCTTACCGCGGTCCTTGGCCACCGCCGACTCGTGATGGGGCTTTTCGGGGCAACCCTCGCCGGGACGCTCGCGCTGTTTCTTGTCATCCCCAAGGGCTTGCTTCCGCAGCAGGACACGGGCGAGATCGCGGTCACGACCCGCGCGCGCCCCGACATCTCGCTGCGCGCGTTCGCGGCGCTGCAGGCCGAGGCGGTCGCGCAGGTCTTGCGCAACCCCGCGGTGGCCGGCGTCACATCCTACATAGGGACCGGACTCACCAACCCCACGCCCAACATCGGGCGCCTTACGGTCGTACTCAAGCCCATCGGCACGCGCCCGGCGCTGCCGATCGTCGAGGCCGCCTTGGAGCGTGCGCTGGGCGCGGTCCCGGGGCTTGCCGCCGGCCTGGAGCCGGTCCAGGACATCACGCTCTCCTCGCGCCCGTCGCCGACCGAATACCAGTACACCCTCACCGATACCGACGCGGCCGCCCTCGGCCGGTTTTCCAAGGCGCTGGTCCGGGCCTTGAGGCGCGATCCGAAACTGCGGGACGTCACGGCCGACGCCGGAGACACGAGCCCCGAGGCCTATGTGCATGTCCTGAGAACGCGCGCCGCAACCCTCGGGGTCACCATGCAGGCCGTCGCCAGCACCCTCTACGACGCCTATGGCGAGCGGCAGGTCTCGACCATCTACGCCCAGAACGAACAGTACCGCGTGATCCTGGGCGTGGCGCCCCGCTTCCGGGAAAGCCCGGCGGCGCTCGCATCGCTGTACGTCCCGGGGACCGCGGGCGTGCAGGTTCCGCTCGCGGCGATCGCGCAGATCACGACGCGCCGGGGCCCGCTCGTCGTAAACCGGGAAAATCAGGTCCCGGCCGTGACCATAGGCTTCAACCTCGCCCCCCACGTCTCGCTCGGGGCCGCGGAGCGCTCGATCTCGAAGGCCGAACAGGGTCTGCGCAAACCGGCCACCGTGCAGGAAGGCTTCTCCGGGGCGGCGGCGCGGTTTCGCGAGGCGCTTGCGAGCGAGCCCTGGCTCATCGGAGCGACCCTGGTGGTGATCTACATCGTGCTCGGCATCCTCTACGAGAGCGCGGTCCACCCTCTGACCATCCTGTCCACCCTGCCCGCGGCCGGCATAGGCGCGCTCGCCGCGCTCTGGGCCACCGATACCGAGTTCACCATCGTGACGCTAGTCGGCATTGTCCTGCTCATGGGCATCGTGAAGAAGAACGGCATCATGATGGTCGATTTCGCGATCGAGGCGCAGCGCCGGGGATTGTCGCCCGAGGACGCCATCATCGAGGCCTCGGTGCTGCGCTTTCGGCCGATCATCATGACCACGCTTGCGGCCCTGTTCGGGGCCGTGCCCCTTATCCTCGAGGGCGGCGCCGGGGCCGAGCTGCGCAGCCCCCTTGGGATCACCATAGTGGGCGGCCTGCTCGTAAGCCAGCTTCTCACGCTCTTTACCACCCCGGTCATCTACCTGACCCTGGAGCGGCTGCGCAGGCCGCGGTGGCTCGGCACGGCCCCCGCCCTGGACGGCTGATCCGTGAACGTCTCCGCCCCCTTCATCAAGCGGCCGATCGGGACGATCCTCATGGCCGCGGGCATCCTCTTCGCCGGGATCTTCGCCGACCGGTTGCTGCCGGTGGCGGCGGTCCCGAATATCCCGCTGCCGGCCTTCGTGGTGCTGGCAAATGAGCCGGGGGCGAATCCCCAGATCATGGCGAGCACGGTGGCGGCCCCCCTCGAGCGCCAGCTGGGGAAGATCCCCGGGCTCGAGCAGATCCTGTCGTTCAATTCAACGGGTGCCAGCAACGTCGTGCTGCTGTTCTCGGACGTGGGCGGGGCGGCGAAGGACGCCGCCGCCATCCAGGCCGGCATCAACGCCGCGCTGCCGGATCTGCCCGCGAACCTGCCGACCCGCCCCTACTACAAGGAGTTCAATCCCGCCTCGCGGCCGATCCTGACGATGGCCTTGACCTCGCGCACCGAACGGCCGGGGACGGTCTACGACGATGCCGACACGATCCTGGCCGAGCGCCTCGCGCAGGTCCCGGGGGTCGCGCTCGTGCAAATCAACGGCGCGCAATCGCCCGCGGTCCGCATCAATATCCATCCGATGGCGCTCGCCCGCGCCGGACTGACGTCGCAGGATGTCTACGCCGCCGTGGGCGCGGCAAACGTCTTGAGTCCGCTCGGGCAATTCCGCGGGACGGCCAACGACGTGATCATCGCCGCCAACGGTCAGCTCCATACCGCCCGCCAGTACCGGCGCATCGTCCTGAAGGCGGATGGGGCCGCGCTCGTGCGTCTGGCCAATGTGGCGTCGGTCGTCACCGGCGTCACGAATACCCACCTCGCCGCCTGGGACGGCGACCGGCCCGCGGTCCTCGTGACCATCACAAAGACCCCCGAGGCCAACGTCATCGCGACCGTCGATGCCATAAAGAGGCGGCTCCCGGGGATTCGCCAGGCGTTGCCGCCCGACGTGCGGCTGCGGATACTGACCGACCGGACCACGACAATACGCGCGAGTATCCACGATATCGAGATCACGCTGCTCATCACCATTGCGCTCGTGCTCGCGGTCGTCTGGGGGTTCATGGGGCGCGCCGCGCCGACCATCGCCGCCGGGGTGACCGTACCGCTGTCGATCGCCGGGACTTTGGCCGCCATGTGGGCGCTCGGGTTCTCGCTCGACAACTTCTCGCTCATGGCGCTTACCATATCGGTGGGCTTCGTGGTCGACGACGCAATCGTGATGATCGAGAACATCATGACCTACCTGGAGTCCGGGTTGTCGCCCATGGAGGCGGCCTTGCGGGGTTCCCGCCAGATCGGGTTCACGGTGATGTCGATAACCTTGTCTCTCATCGCGGTCTTCATCCCGCTGACGCTGATGCCCGGGATCGTAGGGCAACTCTTTCACGAGTTTGCCATGACGCTCACGCTGGCGATCGCCATATCGGCGGTGATCTCGCTGACCGTGACGCCCATGATCTGCGCGCACTTCCTGCGTCCGGGCGTCCCCGAGGCGCCGCGCCGATCGCTGTCGGCATGGCTGGCTCGCGGCTACTCCCGCGCGCTTAGCGCCTACGAGCGCTCGCTCGACTGGTCGCTGCGCCACAGGCGGCTTATGCTGGCCGTGACCGTGGCCACGGTGGTCGTCACGGTGGGGCTCTACGCGCGGGTCCCCAAGGGCTTCTTGCCCGAGGAAGACACCGGGCTTTTGATCGGCAATACGGTCGCGGGGTCCGATGTCTCGTTCGCGCGCATGAAGACCCTGCAGCGCCGGGTCGTCGCGGTGCTCCTGAAGGACCGGGACATCGCGACCGTCAGTTCGAGCATAGGCGTCGTCAACGGCTTTACCCCGCCCAACCGCGGCAAGCTTTTCATCGGACTCAAACCTCGCGACGCGCGGCGGCGCTCGGCGCGCGCCGTGGTGGCGCGCCTGCGGCCGAGGCTTGCGCGCATAGTCGGGATCCATACCTACCTTCAGGTGGCCCAAGACATCTTCATCGGGGGGCAGGCGGCGAACGGGCAATACCAATTCACGGTGCTCGACCCCTCGCTTCGCTCGCTGGGCCGCGTCACGCGCGAGATCGAACGGCGGATCCGCACGCTTCCCGGGGTCCGCGACGCGTCTTCGGATCAGGATCGGCCCGAACCGCAGATTACCATCGCGATCGACCGCCGACGCGCGGCGCGCCTGGGCGTGTCCGTTGCCGCCATCGATGCGGCCCTGAACAACGCCTACGCCCAGCGCCAGATCGCGCGCATCTACGAACCGGCGAACCAATACGAGGTGGTCTTGAAGATCCCGCGCGCGCTCAGCCAATCCCCGAACCGGCTCGACCATCTCTATGTGGCAGGCCCCACCGGACCGGTCTTGCTGCGGGCGGTGGCGCACTTTGTGCGGACCGCCGTACCCCTATCCGTGCGCCATGACGACGGGCTGCCGGCGGCGACCTTGAGCTTCAACCTGGCCCGCGGCGCCGACCTCGGTCCGGTCGTAGGCGAGATCCAGAAGGCCGTAGCGGCCCTGCCGCTGCCCTCGGGGGTGCGGGTGCGGTTCGGGAGCAACGCCAAATACTTTCTGAAATCGATCGCCGCCGAGCCGCTGTTGATCCTGGCGGCTTTGGCGACGATCTATATCGTGCTCGGTGTGCTCTACGAGAGCCTGACCCAGCCCCTGACCATCCTCTCGACCCTGCCCTCGGCGGGCGTGGGCGCCCTGCTCGCGCTGGTGTTGACCGGGATCCCGCTATCGGTCATCGCCGTCATAGGCATCTTCCTACTCATGGGCATCGTGAAGAAAAACGGCATCATGCTGGTCGACTTCGCCCTCGAGGCCGAGCGGACCCTGGGTCTGGGTCACGAGGAGGCGATACGCGCCGCCTGTCTCAAGCGCTTCCGGCCGATCCTCATGACGACGCTTGCCGCGCTCCTGGGCGCCCTGCCGCTTGCGGCGGCCTTCGGCACCGGCCATCATCTCCGCCAACCGATCGGTGTCGCGGTGATCGGGGGACTCATCGTCTCGCAAGCCTTGACCCTCTATACAACGCCAATCGTATATCTGGCCCTCGGGCGGTGGACCCGCAGGCGGACTGCCCGCGCCGGTGACACGGCAAGCCCCGTCCGGCCGTAAACAGGGCTCCGTCGTTCACCTCCCCAAGTCCTTGATGGGGCAAAGGGCATAGGATCCACTGGCTTTTTCGTGTGCGCCCTGCTATAACAGCAGGCATGAGCCACCTTGACCAGGATGAGGCGGTGGCGGTGTCGCGGGTGC
>DAIDMD010000025.1 GCA_027449165.1 Acidiferrobacter sp.
CACGAGGCCGCCAAGGCCTTGAAGGCCTATGATCGCGCGGTGCGCTCGGGCCTGCGCAAGCTTTCGTGGTTCATCTACCGGATAAACCATCCCTCCATGCGCGACCTCTTCATGGGCCCGAAAAATCTGTTTCGCGTCAAGGAAGCCCTGCTCTCGGTGCTGGCGGGGGACATCTTCGGGGACACGCCGATCTGGCGGTCGGTGGCGGTCTTCAAGACCATATTCTACTTGAGCCAAGCACGACACCCTCGCCGCTCGGTCGCCGCCTGGCGGCGACGGCGCGTCAGCATTCGCGTCTAGCGCCGCGGCCAGTGCCCGCCGGCAAAGCGGCCGATTCTTCTTGGGTTTAGACCGAAGACCGCCTGCCGGCCCAGCCCATCTTGCAGTGACGGGGGCGCGCAGGAGCGCTTGCGGCCTGGGGGACAAGAAAGGACTCGTCGCGGGTACGTTATCATAGGGGCATGAACGCACCGGCCCGGCGCATCGCCCACCTCGACATGGACGCCTTCTATGCGTCCGTCGAG
This sequence comes from Acidiferrobacter sp., assembly GCA_027449165.1. Taxonomy (GTDB): domain Bacteria; phylum Pseudomonadota; class Gammaproteobacteria; order Acidiferrobacterales; family Acidiferrobacteraceae; genus Acidiferrobacter. Next base: position 525 of record DAIDMD010000025.1, read on the forward strand.
CTTTTGCGCCAACCGCAACTGCGCGGCCTGCCGGTCGTGGTCGGCGGGCGCCGGGCGAACGGCGTAACGGCCCCGCCCATGCCGCTACGCGACTATCAGGGCCGGGGGGTGGTGACGACATCCACCTACGAGGCCCGGGCGCTGGGCGTGCATTCGGGCATGGCCATCATGCGCGCGGCCCGCCACGCCCCGGACGCGCTGCTTTTGCCGCCGAGTTTCGACGCCTACCGCCACTACTCGACGCTTTTCAAGGCGGCGGTCGTTACGATCGCGCCGCTTATGGAAAACCGCGGAATCGACGAGATCTATCTCGACCTTACAGATCTCGATACCGACTCGCGGGCATTAGGCCTGCGCCTGAAAGCCGCGGTGCGCGAGGCCACCGGGCTGTCGTGCTCGCTCGGCATCGCCGCCAACAAGCTTTTGGCGAAGATCGGCTCCGAGCTGGACAAACCCGATGGATTGACGCTACTGGGACCCGAGGACGTCCCCCGGCGAGTCTGGCCGCTGCCGGTGGCCAAAATCAATGGCATAGGGCCCAAGGCGACCCGCGGGCTCCAGGCCCTCGGCATTCGCACGATCGGGGAACTGGCGGTAGCCGACGCGGCGCTTCTCGAGGATGCCTTCGGCGCCCGGTTTGCCCTCTGGCTGCGCGAATCGGCAAACGGCGTAGACCGGCGGCCCGTGGTGACCGAAAGCGCGGCCAAGTCCTTGAGCCGCGAGACGACCTTCGAGCGCGACCTGGACCCTCGCGACGACAGGTCTCGGCTATCGACGATCCTGGTCGGCCTGTGCGAACGATTGGCCCAGGATCTGGCCGCAAAAGGCGCGGCCGCGCGCACCGTCGGCATCAAGCTGCGATACGCGGACTTCCGGACCGTAACGCGCGAACTCACCTTGGCGGGGCCCGTCGCCGCGGTCCGCGACATCCTGGCCGGGGCCCGCGAATGCCTGCGCCGCGTCCCGCTCGACCGGCGCCTGCGACTTCTCGGGGTGCGCGCAGGCTCGCTGTCGGCACCAGCCCAGGAGACCGCCTTCGGCCGGCAGGCGGAGCTGCCGTTTGGGGACGAAGACCCGCGCTCGGCCCAATCGCGGGCATCATCACCCGGAAGCGGCGTCGCGACCGCCCGGAACCCTGGTCCGTGGGCGGGATAGCCCGTCACGCGGCGCTCCGCCGATACGGGCGCAATCGTATACGGGGGTCGGGCGCGCCCCCAGGGGCATTGCCGCCTTTCCGGTGAGGACGGGCCTTGCGCGCCGGCCTGCTTGCCGGTTCGTGGGTCGATGATATCCTTGCCCCATCGACTTGCTCCCCGAGACCTCTATGGCCAACGAACCGCGCCCCATTGCCGCCATCGCGGCCGATGTCCCGCCCCGAAGCGGAGCCTCCCACTATCCCGAGCCCTTCGCATCGCGCATGGCGGGCCGGGAAAAGCGCGCGCTCGGCGATCTTTTTGGCCTCGCGAACTTCGGCGTGAACCTCGTGCGGCTGGCCCCCCGGGCCGCTTCGGCGCTGCGCCACGCCCACACGAGGCAGGACGAGTTCGTCTACATCCTGCTGGGGCGGCCAACCCTCCACACCGACGAGGGGCGAACCGAATTGGCTCCAGGGATGTGCGCGGGCTTCAAGGCCGGTACCGGCAACGGCCACCGGCTGATCAACGAAACCGCCGAGGATGTCATGTATCTCGAGATGGGCGACAGGACGCCGGGAGACGAGGTCCGGTATCCCGACGACGACCTCAAGGCCTCGTTCGTGGAGGGGCGGTGGCACTTCGCCCACCGGAACGGCACGCCGTATACCTGAGGCGGAAGGGGTAATTCCAAGGCGCCGCGACGAATCCGCGTGCCCCTTGCGGCGCACGCCGCATGCCCGAAACGGGCGCGGGTCGCGCGCGAAACGAGAACTCACGCCCCTATTCGGGAGCGGGTAGGTCTGCGGCGGAATCCCCGCCCGTGAGCCGCGCCACGAGCAGCACGTTCGCAAACGGTGTGCGTGTGCTTGCCGGTACCGCGGCCACCTCGAATCCGAGCGCGCGAAGATGCGCGAGCCAGGCCTTCAAGGGCCGGCAGTGCAGGCGCTGCCACCGCCTGCGATGCAGCGAAATCATCACAAGATCCACCCATCGCGTGATCCGAAACCGCCACCCCGCCGCCGCGTCGCCGATGCGCAGGAGCAACAATCCGCCCGGCGTCAGCGCGGCCCGGACGCGCTCCAGGACGCGGTCCTGGGCCGCACGGTCGATGTAATGCAGGACGTCGAAGATCGCAACGACGTTGGCGGGACCGAAGGCGCTCGTGCGGATGTCGCCGCACGTCACGGTGCCGACCGTGAGGGCCTCTTGCGCCCAGGCCACGTCCCGGTGGGCCCGATCGATACCATGGTAGGAGGCAAGCCGCGGGGGCTGGGGCCACGCGGCGGGCCAAGCGGGGCGCGCCCAGGCGCTTCGTGCCGCCGTGAGCCACGACGACAGCAGGCCCTGGCCGCAACCGAGATCCACCAGATGCGCGCCGTCCGGGATCAGCCCGCGCGCCAGAATCTCGGCGAAGACCGGATCGTAGGTGAGCTTGCCCCGCGCGAAGTGCCAGGAGAACCGGCCGCAATTTCGATAGGGGGCCGCGGCGGCATCGACTAAGGTCTTTCTTATCGGTTTGGACACAACGTTCGCCTCCCTCGTTGGGACCCCGCTGCGACCCGGCACGACGGCGGATCTCGCTTACCGATACGCCGAACTCAAACGGTCGGGGGCCGAGGCGCGGCGGCCGCGCCCGGCCCCGGCGCCGACCTTTAGGGGTAGCCCGTCGCCTTGGGGTTTACGCGAATATAGATGAGCCCCTCGGCACTGGTGCCGAAGGCGCGCTGCGAGAACGTCAATTCCCCTTCGTTTTTATAATACCAGTCGGTTCTATACGTATCCCCGCCGAAATAGAACGGAATGAACTGCTTGCCGGTGATATGGCCGCGTATGCTCGTGGGAGGACCGATCAGGCTTTCGACCTGCTGGCGGCTCATGCCGGGACGGACCTTGGAAAACTTGCTGCCCGGACGCGGCATACCGGTCAGGTAGGCCGTGGGCTTTGCGTGGGCCTTGGCGGCCGGCGCATTGGCCGGCCCGGCGCTGGTGGATCCGCCGCCGGACGGCACTGCGCACGCGCTCAGGGATCCCATGGCCACGAACGCCGCGAGTTTCCATGTATTCATGTTTCCTCCCGTGTGTTTCATTGTTTTTGTGCGACGAGTTTAGCAGGTATCCAGAAGGCTCGCCAACAACCGCCGTAGCCTGCGGGATAGGCGCCAACCACGCTTTGGAGGTCCGTGCGACCGCGACGCGCGGTTCGCTTGGCCCTCGGATATCGGGTCGCGCAGCGCAAAGGCGAGCGGCACAAGCCGAGGGGCGCGAGGACCTCGCGCGGCGCGTCAGGATGCCTCCGCGATCTCGCAGACCGTCAATACGAACCGGGCACGGCCATCGGTGCTCACATGAAGCAGGAGGGCACCCTCCGGGCCGCCGTCTTGCAGGGCTTGGGCCAATCCGAAGGCCGCCGCGGTCGGATAACTGCCGCAATCCATCAAATAGGGCCGGGGCGTCGCCTGGCGCAGGCCGTCGAGCAGCGCCGCGATACTCGGCTTGGGCACGCGAGGCCCGGCCGAGACCTGGACGGGTCGCCGGGCCGCGAGTCCCGCGAGACGCTCGCGCAGGGCCTGCCAATCGGCCTTGCGCGGACTGGTGAGCCAATACATGGCGATGAGCCGCCCGCGCGCGGGTTCGGCCGAGAGGGCGAGCCAGCCGCTCCCTTCTCCCGGGACCTGGCCGCGTCCGGGCCGGTAGCGGCGGGCGAGCTCCGCGCGCGAGGCGGCCCGTTCGTCCACGCCGCCCACGAGCGCATAAGCGAGCCCGCCCGCCATGGCCTCGAGCGCCAGACGCAACGCCCACTCGAAGGACAAAAGGCCTTGGGTGATCGTGAGATTGGGGCCCCTGAGACCGGCCAGGCGGGCAACATGGTAGGCGGCGGTGTTGCTGTTCATGTTGACGAAGTCGAACGGGGACACGGCGCCCGGATGGAGGTGCGTCCGGGAAAAGACCCGGGCAGGTGTCACCTGGTCGCCCAATCCGGTGGCGAGATAGAGTCCGGCCGTGTCGGGCAGCTGGGCGCGGCGGGCGGTGTCCAGGGCGCCGGCGGCGGCCAGATGGATGAACCGCGAGGCCTGACGCAGGGATTGGCCGCACAGCCGATGGACGCGGTCGGCGAGATCCTGATCGAAGGGCGCATGCCGGGCGCTGGGCCGATGGCCGCAGGCCTGTCCCAGCGCCGTCGGCGCATGGACATAGACGGCGGAACTCAGGGCGTCCATCCCACGACCAGAGAGACGTAGCTCGCCCCAAAGCCGAAGAAATTGAGCTGATAGCAACCGGGGCCGGCCGCGATGGGGGAACGTAACGGCGACACCGGCAGCGCGGGGTCGGGCTCCGAGAATCCGGCCGTCGGCGGAACGAAACCCGCCCCGAGACAGGCAAGGAACGCCGCGGTCTCGACAACGCCGCTTGCGCCCAGCGTGTGGCCGAAGCTCCCCTTGAGGCCGGTGACGGGCGGCAGGACGCCGTAGAGTCTTTGGAGCGCGGCGGCCTCCGCGTGGTCGCCGTCGGCCGAGCCGATCCCGTGGGCCTTGATCGCCACGACGTCGCGCGGTTCGCGGCCGGCCACCCGCAAGGCCTCGGCCATCGCCGCATACATCGCGCTGCTGTCCGGCGCCTGGCCCCCGGGGCCCATCGCCGAACACACATGGGCACCGCCGAGAAGGATGGCGCCGGCCGATCGCCGGCTTGCGGGCGCGGCCTCCAGGCCCAGGGCCGCGAGGCCCTCGCCGAGATGCAGGCCATCCCGGTCGCGGTCAAAGGGCCGGCAGCCGCGCGGATCGAGCAGCATCAAGGACCGGAAGCCATTGATGGCGATAGGGCTTAGGGCCTCGAAGCCCACGACCAGGGCTGCGGGACAGTCTTGGCGGGCAATCGCCTCTGCCGCGAGCAGCAAGGCGTTGGCGGTCGACGAACAGGCCGTGGAGAGGGTCAAGGGCGCGCGGGGCAACCCGAGGTCCTGGGCCAGATCGTCGGCGACGTCGCCGCACGATCCGAGCCATTCCCGGCTCGGGCCGAGGTATTCCCCCATAAAGAAGACGCCGGAGGTCCCGACGACCAGCCAGACGTCCCGCGAAGACAGGCGGGCAAGGGCCTCGCGCGCGACATCGGAAAGGCCCGCCCTGAGCCCCGCGGGACTCGGAACGAACCCAAGCGGATCCAGGGCCGCGGTGAGATCGCCCGCGTCCTGCCGGGGAAACGCCGGCAGACCGCGGCGGGGCGGCACGCGGGCCTCGCGCAGCGCCGCGACGGTCTCCGAAAGGCCGCGGCCGAACGGGGTGCGCAAGGAGGCTTGCGTAAACCGCGGCCTCACATCACGCGGCACCGGCGTCCCTGAGGTAAAGCGCAAGCGATCGTACGGAACGCAGGGCGCGGCGCGCCTGCTTGCTGTCTTCGAGCCGGACGCCATAGCGTTGGGTCAAGGCGAGACTGACCTGGAGGACATCCAGGGAATCGAGCCCCAGAGGGCTACCCGGCCCGATCAGCGGCGCCTCGTCGTCCACGTCCGCCGGCGACTCGGCGCGATTGCAGGCCGTCAGAATCAGTTGTTTCAGCGCATCCACGAGTCCATCGCGATCATCGGCGGTCGCCTCGTTCATCCCCCCATCCTTCTACTGCGGTCGCAGCTCGCGATGAAACCGTACGGCGGCCACCGCGAGGCAGGCCGCGCCAAATGCGATTAGACGCAAGGCATCGGGGTAAACGCCCGTAAGCCCGTCGCCCCGCACGAAGACCCGTTGAAAACCGTCAAGACCCCATGACATCGGTGAAAGAACCGCCAGTCGCTGCATGGCGACGGGCATAACCATTTTAGGGACCAAAATGCCACCGATCGCGGCCATGATCAAGACCGAGGTCGCGCCGAAGCTCGTCGCCTGTTCCTGGGTCTGGACGAAGCTCGCGAGCAAGAGGCCGTAGCCTATGGCGGCGAGATTGGCGGCCGCGGCCACCAGCGCCAGCGCGAGCGGCGCGTGGCCGATGGTGAGCGCGTCGCCGCCGAGAAGCGGCAGAACGTACATCCCCTCCCCCAGGACGATCAGGAGTTGGACCGTGTTGATGACGAAATACGGCAGGATCTTGCCGGCGAGCAGCACCCAGGACGGCACCGGCAAGGCGCGCAGCCGCGTGATGACGCCGTGTTGGCGCTCCTTGATGAGGGCAACCGACAGCGGCACCGCGAGGAAGAACATGGCGAGCAGGGCCCAGGCCGGGGCGTTCTGCTGGGCGGAGGTGGGTGTCGGGGCACCGCCCACCCCGCCCTCCGCGACGACCAGGCGCACGGGGCTCGCGAATGACGCGGCGCCATTGGCGGCGCCGGCCGGCATGAGCCGGCGCAGGGCCGCCGCCAGGCGCAGGGCGGCGACCCGCGCGATCGCGCGCCGGACCAGGGAGATCCCGAGCACGCGCATCTGCGCCGGCAGGGCCGGGTTGAGATACAAGACCGCTGCGGCCGGCGCAGACGGCCCCGCGGCCGGCCGGGGTGCCGATAAAAAGACCGCGAGCGACGCGCGGCCGCTGCGCACCCGGGCCTCGGCGGCCGCGCGCGCCGCACGATCGTCCCGCGACGCCGGCGGCACGGTCACGGCCAGGGAGCGGTCATGCCGCAAGGCGGCGATCAAGGGTGCCGTGAGCGGGCCGCGCGCCGGCCCCAGAAATAGCAGGCGCATGGGCTTGGGCGTGCCGTGGCTGAAGGTGTCCTGCAACGCAAGCGACATGATGAGCACGAAGACCGCCGGCATGACGATCAACATGAGCAAGGCCTCTTTGTCGCGGATCAGCCCCAGCGTCTGGATCC